>CAZHNW010000121.1:0-12884 GCA_964534225.1 uncultured Leptospirales bacterium
AAGAAAAAGAAAGGGAGAGAAATTCAGACGGATTCAGCCAGCAGGTAATGACGATCTTCAGGTTACCGGGGGGCGTTACCGCGTAACTTCCTCTACGCTACATACACTAAGATTTTATCTGCCTCCCCGTGGCAGTTCCTTAAAGGATTTCTTTATAATCTGGCGAAATATGTACAGGAATTCACCTTTTGTCAATCCATTACCTACCAACATTTAATAATGTCAACTGAATTTCAGGAAACTGAAAAAATTGAATGGTTATTTTTTACATTATGTTTAATAAAATTCTAAACTCTTAAAATATTTAAAAAAAGAAGGCCCATTCCGGTTTTATGGGAATACTCTTTGAATCCCCCCCGCTTCCGGCGAGGGGAACGCTATTACCAATAAATGTTTGCACCAAATACTATGTTTGGGGATAATCACTGAAATTTTATTCTTCTAAAAAGATAAACTTCCCCTATAAAAAAGGTATTTTTTTATTTGACAATATATACTGCAATCAGCGATAGATTAAGTGTCTTATCGAGAGTGGTGGAGGGACTGGCCCGGTGAAACCACGGCAACCGTTTCCAAGGGAAAAGAGGTGCCAATTCCAGCGGATTTTTCCGGTAGATGAGACAGCCGTTCCAGGTTTTCCTTCAACTGCTGTTTTCTTTTCATGTTTTCCAGAAATACCGGCTGGCTCCTCACCTTGATAAAGGCAGACACTGCATCCAATCTTAAAGAAAGGAGCATCAGGCGATGCCAGAAGTCAAACTTCCCCCCTCCTCCGTGGGATTGACGGAGACACACTATTTCACCTTTGGTGAACAAAACGACGGGCTCCTTCTCGCGTGCGGGGAAAAATTCGGCCCCGTCACACTCGCCTATGAAACATATGGCAGACTGAACAGCGATGCAACCAATGCCGTTCTCATCTGCCATGCCCTTTCAGGCACTGCACATGCTGCGGGGTATTACAGCAGAGAGGACAAACACCCCGGCTGGTGGGAAGAGTACATCGGCCCCGGTAAAAGTTTTGACACAGAAAAATACTTCATCATCTGTTCAAACGTCATCGGCGGCTGCAACGGCTCCACGGGACCCGCAAGCATCGATCCCGCCACAGGGAAAAGATACGCCCTTGACTTTCCCATGGTAACAATTGAAGACATGGTAAATGCCCAGGCACGCCTCATTGACCATCTGGGCATCAAATCTCTCCTCGCCGTGGCCGGGGGCTCCATGGGAGGAATGCAGGCCCTTGAATGGGCCATTCATCACCCGGAGCGTGTCAAATCCGTCATAGCCCTTGCCACGTCAGCCCTCCTCTCCGCCCAGGGGATCGCCTTCAACGAGGTGGGACGCCAGGCCATCATCAATGACCGCAACTGGAATGACGGCAACTACTATGATTCTTTCACGCCCGATGCAGGACTCTCCCTGGCGCGCATGATCGGGCATATTACTTACCTGAGCGAAAAACATATGCACGAAAAATTCGGCCGAAAGTTCCAGGAAGAAAACGCCAACACTTACTCGTTCAAAACAGAATACATGGTTGAATCATACCTGCACCACCAGGGCGTCAAATTCGTTGACCGCTTCGATGCAAATTCTTACCTTTACATAACGCGGGCCATTGACCTTTTTGACCTTAAACAATGGGGAGAGGGAAGTCTGCTGAGGGCCTTTGAAAACCTGGAGGCAAATTTTCTCATTGTCAGCTTTTCCTCTGACTGGCTTTATCCCACATCCATGTCAAAAGAAATCGTCAGGGCACTCCGGGCAAACGGGAAGAATGTCATTTTCACAGAAATCGATACTGACAAGGGGCATGACGCCTTTCTGGTAGATACACCGCCCCTGAAAAAAAATATTTCTAACTTTTTACGCAGTGAGTACGAAAAGATAAACAATGAAAACGATTCATGAAAAAATCGGCTATGACATTATTACGTCACTGATAAGCGAGGGTTCCCGTGTTCTCGACCTGGGCTGCGGAGACGGCGAGCTTCTTCACCGCCTGAGACAGGCGAAAAAAGCGACCGGTTACGGGGTGGAGATCTCAGAAGAAGGGGTGAGCAGGTGTGTCGAAAAGGGTCTCTACTGTTACCAGGCGGATATCGATGAAGGTCTCAACGACTACCGCTCAAACTCATTCGATTATGTTATTCTCAACCAGACCATTCAGAGTACCAAGAGGCCGGATTACGTGGTTCAGGAGATCCTGAGAATAAGCAAAAAGGCCATCATAAGTTTCCCCAATTTCGCCCACCTTTCCGTGCGCTGCCAGTTCTTTACGAGGGGAACAATGCCTAAAACACCTATGATCCCCTACAACTGGTACAATTCTCCCAACATCCACATGGTAACCATAACGGACTTCAAAACGTATTGCCGTGTTAACAATTATCCTGTTGAGAGGGAGCTGCATTTTTCAATCAGCAGCGGGGGGAAGACAAAGATAAAGCGCAACCTGTCGAACCTCTTTGCCCAGTACGGGTTATTTCTCCTGGACGGAAAACCCTTTACTGATTAGGCAACTCAGGCAGTGAGCACCTCGACACCGTCTTTGGTCACCAGGACCGTATGTTCCCACTGGGCGGAAAGGCTCCCGTCAATAGTAACAGCGGTCCAGTTATCGCCGAGAAGACGCGTCTCATACCGGCCCGCATTGATCATCGGCTCTATCGTGAAGGTCATATTCGGCACCATAACGATACCGCGGCGCCTGCTCCCGTAATGATGCACGTGGGGGTTTTCATGAAACTTGACCCCCACACCGTGACCGCCGTAATCCCTTACAACAGAATACTTGCAGGTACGGGCATGCTGCTCTATGGCATAACCAATTTCACCGATATCGGTATAAGGCTTCACCTTTTCGATACCAAGATCGAGACACTCCTTTGCAACCCTGACAAGGTTTTCAGCCTCGGGATCAACGTCGCCGATTAAAAACATACGGCTCGCGTCACCATAATAGCCATTCAGGATTGAAGTGACGTCTACATTGATAATGTCACCGCTTTTGAGCACCGTATCATCCGGTATCCCGTGACATATGACATTATTGAGGGAAGTACAGACAGACTTTGGAAAACCATTATAATTCAGCGGTGCAGGAACAGCACCGTGACTGATGGTATAATCATGTACCCATGTATTGATTTCGTTAGTGGTCACACCTTCGGTAATACGGTCCGCCACCATGTCAAGAATCTCGCGGGTAAGACGAGAGCTGTTCCTGATCCCTTCAACCTGTTCATCTGTCTTTATAATCACGCCTGGAGGGGGCTTGATATCCCTGCCGGGAACGCGGCCTGCTTCGATATCAGCCTGCATGTGACATTTTTTATATTTCTTCCCGCTCCCGCACCAGCAGAGATCGTTTCGTGTTAGTTTTCTCATTGGTACTTTTTCTTCACACCTGGTATTTGCAGTATATGCATCTCCTCTGCAACCATTTTACAGAGATATAATATCGGACAATAATAACCCGGACAGAGAATATCTTCAACATTAAAATAACGCGAAACATATTCCATGAAACCATGATTTACTCATCCGAAATCATGTCAAGCATGTATTGAGAAACCGGCTCTCCATACAACACCGCCTGCACAGCTCTCTGCTGCGTCCCATAGATGTTAATTTCCCCCCACAGGTGAGTTTTTCTTGACTTTATCTTAAAATCAGGGTTATAGATATAATAAAGAAGAATAAATCATGAATCTGGAAACAGTTTCGGGAATATACACATCCTTTACCGCGGGAAAAACCTCTCACTCAGACCTTATCTATTACCTGAGCCGTTATGACCTGTCCCACGAAATGACCAGTGATGACTTCAAAAAGAGATTAAGGCTCCACCGCACCATTGTTACTGAAATCAACAGGTATAACGACCTCCCCCAAAAGAAAAAAAAAGAAACTTTTCCCATTCTTGCGGAATGTTACATAAAAGACTACCTCTATCACTGTGCCGCAAACCTCCTTTTTTTTTCAGAATGTAATTTTGAAGCGTATGTTCACACACTCATCGACACACATACAATAATCAAAAAACAGTACGAACAACTCAAAAACCGGGAAAACTTCTGGCGAACTGTCATGAAAATCAGGGAAAGCATGCAAAATGCTTGACTCTCCTGTTTTTCCCGTTACATTCACACATCAAAGGAGGATGACATAATGAAAACCGACAAACAGCAAAAAGCACTGCGGAGAAAATACATCACCCTTTTGATCGTTATTGGCCTGCTTATTTACATCTCAAGTCAGAACACACAGAAAGTAACGGTTAATTTTCTTTTCTGGAGCACAAGCCTGTCCCTGATTCTGCTGATATATATTACCTTTATTACTGGTGTCATTTCAGGCCTTCTCTTTAAAAGCATCAACCAGTATGCAGCTGACAGGGTTGTTAAAAAAAATCAAAAAAATTCGCCTGCCGCAGATGACCAGCAGCAGCTTGAAAACAAAAAATCACTCTTTAAAAAAATTACCGGAAAAAAAGGGCAAAAAGATGGCAGTCTGTGAAGACTGCCAGATGGTGTAATGGACAGATCATTTTGGGAGTAAAATGGTAAGCAAATCATTTGATCCCCTGCTGCCGGTCTGTAAGGCCTCGCTGCATCGGGAAAACCGGCAACGGTGAGGGGAAACTAAAAAATTCCGTTTATTTGATAACTCCTTATATTTTAAAAATCATCATACATTAAATTTCCGTAAAATCTTTTAAAAAAAAACAGGGTATTATTTTCATAATACCCTGAGATGAAGGACTTTTATGAAAATTTGGACAAAAGCGTTCATATTAAAATTCAAAGAAGATGTTCTTTAATTGCAAGCTTTCTCAGGTAAAGAGCCTGTCTTATATTCGTTCTTACCAGATCATAATAAGTAGAAACATTATTTGAACTGAATACGTTTGACACCTCATTTGCATAACGAAGCCTGTTGTACTTGAGTTCTACCTCAGCATTGCGTTCCGCGATAGCAAGTTCTGACAAGAGTTGTTGTGCTTCCATGATGTGCTCCTCTCTAAAGGTTTTGTTTATTTTGAGTGTACGGCGATAGTAGCACACCAAACGTATTAATCAATCAGGCAGAAACCTGATTTTTTTGTAGTACCATTCCCCCCGACACGTGTAGGGGCAGTGCCTGATACAGGCTGTGATAATTAATGATATTAATTAATGCTTTCCTGCGGCAAACCCCGGCTAACAAAGAGACATAACATGAATAGAGGCTAAAAAAATGTTGACTCTATTGCAATACCACAGGTAAACTTGGAGGGTAACATATATTTCTGCACAACTGGTAGAAACCGTTAACAATATGGAAGAACTGGAAAACGCCCGTAATTATTTCAAAAAACTGAAACTCGCCGAAGAATTATGCAATGGTGATACAGAAATAGCAAAGCAGGTTCTCCAGGGAGCCCTCCATGATGGTCTGATCATCAAGGGCCGTTTTAAAAATGCTGGTGGAGACAAGTACGGGCTTTTCATGGTTGTCATCAACAGGATAGCCGAGTCCATTAACGGGATCTACAGCATCGTGGCCGACTATGCCTCGGTCTACCAGAATAAGCCCCTGACACACTGGAAGACGTTTCTTGATGGAATAGAAAAAGAGATGGGTGAAATTGACTATGACGAAGAGATGTCTTCCCGTTACAGCAATGCCATGAAACGCTTTCTCGAGTTGAAAAAAACACCGAAACTCATCGAATGGATCGATGAAAATGCCATTCTCGAATTAACCGACACCTTTACGGATATAACAAACACCGTTTTTCAAAGTGATGACATGGAGGTTATGATCGACTTCGAATCCACCACTTCAATCGAAATATTCGAAGTCCTCGGCATCCGCCCGTCATTTTCCTGAACCAGGATATCTTTCCCCTGTCAGCCATCACGAAAATTAACACGCGGCCATATCTATATTAAAAACCAGGTGGCCCATGCCGGGCGCACCAATAAAAAAAGGGATGTCCGAAGACATCCCTTTACTGCATCCCCGAGGGGATTCGAACCCCTGTTGCCGGGATGAAAACCCGGTGTCCTAGACCCCTAGACGACGGGGACGTACAACTTACAGAATGCAGTCTCTGTAATGTGAGCCGCCTGAGGCTCGAACTCAGGACCCACGGCTTAAAAGGCCGTTGCTCTACCTACTGAGCTAGCGGCTCAAATGTAGAAATACCGATATATTAATATGCCCTCGGGTGTCAATCAAATTTAAGCTTTTTTTCTTATTTTCGAAAAAATGTTGATTCACGACCGGGCCCCACAGAAATACTTGTTATAGGGACACCGACTTTTTCCTCGAGAAAAGCAATATAGTCCCGTGCAGCAACGGGAAGATCCTTAAAAGACCCAATTTTAGAAATATCCTCATCCCAGCCATCGAGCTCCTCGTAAAGGGGAGTCACCTCACCGAGATGTGATGAGGGATAGTGGTCTACCGGCTTGCCGTTAATTTCATAATCCACAGCAACCTTAATTTTTTTGAACCCACTGAGAACATCGAGTTTTGTAAGGGCGATCCCTGTAAGACCGTTGATCCGGGCGGATTCCCTCAGCAGAGGAATATCGAACCAGCCGCATCGCCGGGGGCGTCCCGTTGTTGAACCGAACTCCTTGCCGTTTACCCGTAGACGATCCCCGGAATTCTCTTCATCTTCAGTGGGAAAGGGCCCCTCACCCACACGGGTAACATAGGCCTTGGCAATACCGATAACTTCGTTTATACAAAAAGCGTTCAGCCCCGTTCCCAGGAGGGCACCGCCAATAGTCGGGTTCGAAGACGTTACAAAAGGATAGGTTCCATGATCGATATCAAGGGCGTATCCCTGTGCACCCTCGAGAAGAATGTTCTTTTTCTCTTCAAGGGACCGGTGAAGATAACCCTGGGTATTGATGATCATTTTCCCCGCTTTTTCCCGAAAGGTGAGAAGAATATCCATGATCTCATCAACAGTAAAGGGGGCCTTTTCATAGATACGCTCCAGCTGAAGATTTTTCAGCTTAAGGGCGAAGGTAACCTTTTCCCTGAGAAGCTCTTCATTGAACACATCCCCGGCGCGAATACCTGTTCTCAGGCACTTGTCAGCATAGCAGGGTCCGATACCCCTTTTTGTAGTACCGATCTTGTTAGAGCGAAACTCTTCCATGGCACCATCAAGGGCTTTATGATAGGGAAGTATAAGATGTACCGCATCGGAAATATAGAAACGGTCCCTTACGGTGAGGCCTTCCTTTTCAAGATTCTCAAGTTCTTCGATAAGCTGTGTTGGATCAAGGACAAGACCGTTTCCCACGACACACACCTTGTCATCGTGCAGAATCCCTGACGGGACAAGGTGAAAAATATGCTTTTTCCCGTTAACGACAACGGTATGCCCCGCGTTTGCACCCCCCTGGTACCGGACAACAATGTCAGCGTCCGCTGTAAGGAAGTCAATCATCTTGGCCTTTCCTTCATCACCCCACTGGGTGCCGATCGCTACAATACAACTCATCTCAACCTCTGCTGTTTGAAAAAATATGCGAACAGCGTGCCATTTACTATTAACGGCAGAAAATAACAAGCTTTTTTCTTCGATATAGTAATTAACAACGGCAGTTTATATCTTTTATCCTGATTAAGCAAACATTAATATGATATTTTTCAGTTTTTGTTTTTGCAGGAAGTTTACCTCCCTCCGGGAAGGCATCATGTTTTCAATCACCTTTACCATCCCGGTTAATGAAAATGCTAAACTATAAAGAGGGTGAAACCGATAGTAAGAAAAGGGCCAGATGTGCCCTTTCATGCTCACGGAAGAGCATTGGGGACTATTGTGACAAGAACGGAAGCTTATACATATCTCCGCAGGGGGATACTGGTGCTCCTCTGTCTCCTGGGGATACCCTCATGGGGGATGGATTACCGGCAGAACCCTGCAGACAGTGCTTTTTCCTCGGAAAACAACACTTCCAACAGGAGAAACCTCTCAAGGAGACATATTCCGGAAAGATATTCCCGCTATTACCCGGATGATAGAAGAGGATACAAAAATTACTCCTCCCGTGCATACCGCCCCTCTCCACGAAGAAGACCCGCGGCAGCGAAAAAAACCCGTACAAGCCTGAGGACGGCGCAGCACCAGGGACACAGAAAAAAACATTCACGACGCTATTCAAAGAAAAAAACATCATCACAGCAAAAAATTATCCGCTACCGCATTAAAAAAGGAGACACTCTCTACAGTATTGCACGCAGGTACAGCACCTCTGTCTCAAAACTGCGCCGCCTCAACGGCCTCTCCCGGCGCGGCACGATAAGGTATGGGCAGAAACTGAAAATACCCTCCCGTGGGAAAAAATCAAAAATCAAGGCTGCCAGTCAAAAAATCAAAAAAAAATCCCGCCGCCGGTCTCAAAAGGGAAAACCGGTTTTCAGATGGCCCCTGCGAAAAATAAAGGATTACAGGCGTGACAGCAGCCGCGGTGTCAGGGCCATCGGCCTCATCATCAAGGCCCGACCCGGCGCGGCAGTGGTCTCATCGGCAGAAGGCACGGTACGCCATATCGGCTACATGAGGGGCTATGGCAATTTTATCATTCTCCAGCACAGGGGACGTTACATCACTGTCTACGCGAACCTGGAGCATATCCATGTGTCCCGGGGAGATCATGTTCACCGGGGAAAACTCATCGGCCGTATCGGCAGAGACAAAAAACTTCATTTCCAGATAGACTATGCAGGAAAACCGAAAAATCCCCTGAAATTTCTCCCAAAAAAGGGATAAAAAATCAACAGGGGATTTTTCGTAACAAAGAACCAGCGTAAATTTACTATTTAACAATATACTTAAATACTTGCTATTTTCCCCGGCCTCTGTATCATTGGCAGACTTCTGTATTCGGAGTATATTCATGCAAAAAAAACATTCTCATGTTTCACTGTTCACCATTCTCCTGGTTTTACCATTTATGGTAATCTCATGCAGCAAAAAAGAATATACAGCCTACCGGGCCTTTATTCCCGAGAAAGAACTCCGCCTCGCCCCGGGGGCTGATTCCTATATTCCCATTAAGATAGAGATACCCCGTAAGGGCCACATCTATGGGAACCCCAAGGGCCCCGGCACGGGAAAGGCAACGGAAGTTTTTCTGAAAAAAAATTCCCATGTATCCCCCGGAAAGGCCCGCTTTCTCGAGGCGAAAAAATATACCGCCCCGGGGGAAAAGGAATTCGTCTGGACCTACCACGGCGAAACAACCCTGTTTCTTCCCATTACCGTGAAAAAAAGTGCCCCTGAGAAAACCATATCGCTCCAGGTAACCATTGATGCCCTCCTCTGTGATGAATCAACATGTCTTCCCCGCATGGACACGTTAAAACTTCCCCTTCACATCGACAAAAAGGCGAAAGGCAATGGCCATGACGCGGCCACCAACAGTCTCTTTGCCCGCGCCACCTCTTCTGACGAAAGGAAGTTTTCAACTTCCCCCCCTGCCCCGAAACTCGATGAAAAAACCGCACGCCTCTACGATGAAACCGGCTTTGCACCGCGCCACCACGAGGATGCCGACATCTCCGGTCTTCTCCAGGCAATCATTTTCGGCCTCATCGCGGGATTCATTCTCAATTTTATGCCCTGTGTTCTTCCCGTGGTGAGTCTCAAGGTGATGAGTTTCGTCAAAAATGCGGGGAGCGAAAAGCGCGCCCTGATCATTCAGGGGCTTCTCTTTTCAGCGGGGATACTGGTAAGTTTTACCCTGCTTGCGGTACTGGCGGCATTTTTCGGCTACAGCTGGGGAGGGCTCTTTCAGCACGAGGCATTCCTGATTTTTATGACCGCCCTGGTCTTTGTCCTGGCCCTCTCACTGTTTCATGTCTTTACGATAAACATCCCCTCATTTGCAGGAAAGGCAGCAGCCGAAAAGGGCAATCCCTACAGCGATGCCTTCACCAAGGGGCTCCTGGCCACCCTCCTGGCCACGCCCTGCAGCGGTCCCTTTCTCGGGGGAACACTTGCCTGGGCCCTGACACAGCCCCCGGCGGTAATATTTGTCATTTTTATCAGCGTAGGTATCGGCATGGCGCTGCCCTACCTGCTCATCTCATTTTTCCCCGCCCTGCTTCGCTTTGTGCCGAAACCCGGCAACTGGATGACAACCTTTGAGGCGGTCATGGGCTTTCTCCTGTTCTTTACGGTCATCTATCTACTCACCATCATGAAGGCGGCCACGGTACTTCCCGCAGTGACCTTTCTCGCCTTTCTCGCCCTCGGTTTCTGGCAGTTCGGAAAATACGGCGCCCTTTTTCAGCCGAAAAAAAAGAGGGTCCTCTCCCTTATTATTCTTCTTCTCATTGGTACCGGGGGGTACGGCCTTTCATTTCATTATTTTTTCAGGGGGGAAGTAAAAGCCCTTACGCAACCGGAGAATTTTTCCGTTGAGCGTCTCTATGAAAACCGGAAAGCCGGACGTGTCTCAATGGTAAAGTTTACCGCTGACTGGTGCCCCAACTGCCGCATGGTAGAATCCCTGGCCCTTGAAACAGAAAAAGTTGCAGCGGCACTGGAAAAAAATTCCGTCGACTATATGACTGCAGACATTACCACGAAACATCCCCCGGCTGAGGAACTGATGCGCCGCCTGGGAAGCCGTTCCATCCCCTTCCTTGCTATCTTTCCCGCGGGGAAAGACTTTAAACGCCCCTTGTGTCTCCGTGACATCTACAGCGAAGAGGAAGTTCTCTCAGCACTGAAAAAGGCCACGGCAGAACAAAATAAAAAAGAAGATAAAATGCAGTTCCAGTTCAGGATTCAGTGACCATGAAGGCGCGGCGCGCGGGATTGGAAAAGCTTTTTTCAATTTAAATTTTAATGCTGAAAAAAAAATTGTCGGTAAGCCGTGTGCGGGAAAACTGCATACTGATGTTTATATCCGCTGACTACGGGTGGCCCTGAGGGCCAGTAATTTAAAAAAGTCTTGCTATCCCGGTGTGTTCAGGTCAATAGTCTATACGGATACAAGCTGATAGAAACGGAAAGCAAACCTGCTTAATGACAGGGACCGGATTTTATCTGATGACTGTAATGTATCTGAATTCAATGTATGGATAGCAGCTTAATGCATAATAAAAATGTTCCACCAAATCTTCAAAGGGTACTCCAGATAGATCAGGAATTAAGAAAAAATATTTCTGAACTATACATGGCTTTAAATGACTTAAAAGATCCTGCTCAAAGTATCAGGTTGTTAGCTGAACATGCAGCAATAATGGTAGATATGATTAATGAGTTCAAAAAAAAGACATAGGCCGGCGGCCTGGCGAGGCATAATAAAAATGATATAAAAAACAAAAAGCAGATATTACATTGAAGCCGACACAAACAATCTGCATGATCACTAAATGTTAAAATGTCTATAAAAAGTCTCATCAGCGTATTCGACAAAAAAAGGGACCCCTGCATGGAGTGGCATGACGGCCCCTGCCTTGAAGAAGTGAATTCCGCCATGGCATCCCTTTCCCCTGAAGAACAGTCCATGGTCTCGCACATTACAGCGGAAAGAATAAAAAAGGGATACACCCCCTACCTGGGAAGGGCAGCGGAGCTTTTAGGCACCGAAGAATGTAAACAGGCACTTGAAAAGGTGCTCACTGAGAAACCGAAAAGCCCCGCTGCGGCAAACATTGCAGGCAACCTTCTCGTGATGGGGAAAAGAGACACGGCTTCGGCCACCCTTGAGTCCATCATAGGCAACTCTTCACTCTACTGGAGTCACCGCGTCGATGCCCTGGTGCACCTGAAAATCGCCTTTGCAACATGCGTTGATTTATGTCCCGCTGCCGAATTAATAACCCCCGGGCTGCAGTCCGCTCTTTTCAAAGCGCTCTCCGATGATGACTACCTGGTCCGCTACCACGCCGCAGAGGCTCTTCTCCGCATCAGTGGCAGTACTACTGAACTCAGCAGTGACAGGGAACTTTTCGAATTAATCTGTGGAAAGAATAAAGTCAACCTCCCACCCGATGACATGGACCGGGAGGGATTTCAAAAGGCGGCAGGAATATTGAAAAACAGGCTGGTCGAAAAAAGGTAAGTAATTACCTTTTTTTAGCCCTTCAGTTTCATGAAAATAAATGGAACAAGTTTCATACAACTTCCACGTTAATATATTGACAAAAACCATTCGGCATGCAACGTTTATTTAATTCTGTTTAACAACGACATTTCCGGGAGGAAGATTATAATGAACAAATCTATCAAGTTTTTCTTATTACTCGGTTTTTTATTTCTGCTTATCGGCTTTACTGCAATGTCCGGTTGTAACGATGACGATTTTGCATGTTTATTCAGTGACACGTGTTCACAGGGGACCAGCTACGAAGGGAGTTACGGGGAGAGATTATGCGGGTACAATGGTGGTGAGATTGTCAGCAGTTGTCCTGTCACAAATTGTATAGGAGTGTGCGACATTGGAACATCTAATGTTTATTATTATTCCGCAGGCTATACAGTAGAAGAGGCTGAAGATAAATGTGATTTCCTCAATGGCACCTTCTCTACATCGTGTAACTGATTTATTCCTGCAGCTTTATATATATTATCGAATGAATAATATTGCATCGATACACAGGAAATTTCCTCAACAAAAATCAGTTCATGCTAAATGATTGCTCGACATCTCGATAAATTCGATGCGACGCAGGCTCGGCAACCAGACCCTTTACTATCAACAAATTTGGTTGCCGGGACATTTCACCCAAAAAACGTGACACTCTTTTAGATTGCCACGTTTTTTTATCGAGCATGGGTCATCGGCTTAAAATCACCTATGGGTGCAGCAAAAGAACCATCCTGTTTTAAAACAAATTCTTCAGAATCG
>CAZHNW010000122.1:0-12664 GCA_964534225.1 uncultured Leptospirales bacterium
CATGGCCTCGCGGGCAAGGCGGAGCCTTTCCGGGGTAATGTTGGCTGCATCGATAAAGGTCTGCCACGAGTTGAAAAGATCACCGGTTATGTAGTACTGGCTTTCAGGGTGCAGAAGGGCATTGGCAACATCGATAAGATTATTTACCATGTGTTTATGGGGGAAGTTCGGGTCAGCCCCCGCGCCGGAATCGATTGATTCATCGGTGAGGTAAACTTCCCTCAATTCGCCTGCCTCTCCCTTCTGGTCAGGGTCGGGATCAACATAGGGATATTCAAAGACATTGTCTTTCATGTAGTTCTTTACTTTGCCCACCATGGTTCGCACTGAGACTGTTTTTTTCACCGGGTCGATATAATCACTCTCCTCGAATGAGAGGATCCGCTGGTAGGTATCTGTTACCTCGATGGCTGTATCGTCATAGATCTTGTCGACAATGGCATCCTTGGCACAGTTGAAGCGGTCTTCGATGTCGAGTCCCGTGTAGGATGAACCGTTCCAGCCGTAGAGAAGGTCGATGAGCGAATCGGGAAGATAGTAGACCTTCTGGTTCGTTTTTCCGTAGGTGAGTTTCATCGCTGTGGATGTCTGGGTACCATAATTAAAATTTTCTTCAGTGAGGCCCAGGAGAATGTCGTTCCATGAGTTCATGGCAAGGTCGACACGTATATCGTACTTGTGAGGGCTGTAGACATAGGGACACTTCTCAAGGCTGCCGCGGTACCAGTGGTCAGTATAGTCTTCATCACTGCGAATGATGAAGATCTCCTTTATGCCGGGCCATTTTACTTCATCAACCACGGTGGAATTGACCGTTCTGCTCTTGTAGTCCTGGTCGCTGCTGAAGATGTAATTTTTGATGTCATAGTACTTATAGTAGCGTCCCTCGTCTTCTACCGTGTAATCGTTTTCATCGGATTCGACATACTTGCCGAACCCGTATATCACATCTCCTGCCTTGAAATCAGGAGTGCCGTCGTTGTCGGCATCGATGTCTTCTTTAAGTGTATAGACCCCTTCGATGATCCCTTCTTTCAGATTATAGCCAAAGTATTTGACCAGTTTTTCGTTGAGGTCATCAACCTGTTCTTTCAGTTTGCCGGGATCAACAGCGCTGCCCCAGTGATCGAAACTAAAGTTGTAGAGTTTTTCAATGTCATTGACGCCGGTCTCCTTTACGAAATCAATGAGCCTGGCGTATTCGAATTCTTCAAGAAAGTTGACCACGCGGGTAATGGTTCCCTCGTCGCGGACGCCATTGAAGTTGACATCGGTATAGAACTCTCCCGCGTCATATTTTCCGTTGCCGTTTTCGTCATTGTAGGGTTCGTCTTCGTCGAGTTCTATTTGAAAGATGCCCTCTTCAATGGCTTCCTGCACGGTGAGGCGTATGCCGTCGTCGCGGTAGCGCTGGTCTATATGCTTTACCGCGATGTAGGTGTTCAGGGCGGGTATTGTTTCCCTGAGAAAGGTGATAAAGCGTTCATCCTGTGCCAGGTCAACGACGAAATCAAGGGTCCGCTTGAGACGGTCAAGGGACCGGTCGTCGGTGAAATAGCGAAGCCTGTTGATGGGCTTGTTCCAGTCCACGGCGGGATTGATTTTTTTGTAGCCGTCACTGTCAAGGATGTACTCGCCTTCTTCGTCTTTCAGGTACATCTCCTGGAGGTCACCTGTTCCGCCGTTGCTTATATGAAAGTTGCCGTCATTATTCAGGTAGGTGCGTATTACATTTCTGATTGTTCCCTCGATGCCGTTTTTTACCGGGTCGAGATTGTTCAGGTTCATGTACCTGCTCTCCATGAGCCGGGGGAGTACTCCCTTGCGTGACCCCGGCTGCAGTTCCTGGTCGCTGATACTTCCGTCCCCGTTGGGGTCAGGGTTCATGTCTATGAGCCAGGCGAGCCATGAGGTATTGTAGCTTGCAGCAGTCGGTTTCTTGTCGCTGCCGCATTTCATGTCATTGAGGGCCGCCATGGCGAGCACGATGTAGTCGAGGTTTGACCTGAAACCGTCCCGTGCGAAATAGGCAATGTCTCCCTGGTTGTAGACCCGGTCATAATCGTCTTTTGTTGCGGGCTCTGAGCCGTTAATGTTCATGTGGACTGTTCCATCTTCGTGGAAACTTCCCACCATTACCGCGAGAATGCCCAGGATGTCTTCGAATTTACCTTTCGAGTCTTCGGTGTATTCCTGCCACTGGTCAACACTGCCGTCTTCATGAAATGAGACGGGATAGGTGACGCCCTGCACGCGGGGCACAGAAGGAAGTTTTTGTGCGGTAATCTCACCACTGTTGTATTTGTTTATCAGATCCGCACCGGGAAAGTAATTGTTATAGAATTTTCCGAACTTGCGTATATCGCCGGATGAGGCGCTGTATCCATCAGCAATAATATCATTGCTTGAATAGACGGCATTGGCAAGTTGAACCATGGGGGCAAAGTTTTTGCTCAATGCCGCGGGAAGAACACCGCTGGCGCCAAGGCATCCCCAGATTTCTTCGGTCATGTCTACCATGGATTTAGCAAGACCTTCGAAGAGGCCGCTTACATAGTACTTATAGTCCATGGCAAGACAGTAGTCCTGGTCTGTAAAAGAGACACCGGCAAAACGGGATGTGTTTGACGGTTCGTTGTCAGTGACCAGTTTTAGAAAATAATTATCAGCGTCTTCATGCCTTATGTAATAATTACTGTTGATGCCGCTGATTCCCCATATGGCATTGTGGGATATATCATTGCCGTAGCGTTTCGCTTTTGAGATGCCGGCAATGCCATTGGCATTAATAGTAGTGTAGGCATAGATTTCGATGTCAGCAGAAAAGACCCACCAGCCAACTTTTTTGGTAGCATGAATGGGGATGATGTACTGGTATTTTTTCTGGTTCAGGAGCCATTTAAAGTTTTTACGAATGGCTTCTTCGCGGGTAGCGCAATCGAGTATGACTCTCTGGTCATGGGAAAGAACCGTCGAGGTGTCCGCGTAGGAACCGTCAGTTTTATTAGGACGGATGTAGCCATACTTTGGCATATCTCTATCAGCGCTGCTGTCATATCCCGAATCGGTAAAACCGGACTGGTTGTCAGCGGGACGGTAAATGGCTTCGTAGATATGGTATCGGCCTTCACTGTTATTAAACTGGCCGACGCCGGGCCCCTTGTTGCCATTTTGCCATCCCTTTATATAGTAATAGTCAGTATAGTAGTCGTTTTTGTACTTGCAGTCAGAACCATTGGGTGCCCGGCCTTTGTAGGTGTAGGGGCCGTATCCCTCCCAGCAGGCAAGGGCAATCTCTGAAAGGACCCAGTTGCCGGTAATAATATCTCCATTGCTGTTTGAAACACCGATAAGGTCGCCCTGGGATGGGGCAAATTTGCCATACCATGAACTTCCCACGCCGGTGTTGTCCCAGCGCTGCCGAAATGTTCCCGGCTGAAGCAGCTCGTTGGCGGGCATGGAATGCTGGGTCGCGTAGGGTACCCAGCCGCCGCCGTGATCGCTTTTGCGGTACATGTCATTTTTGCCCATAACGTCAATCTGAATAGTAAAGATTCCGGTTTCACTGGTAATGTATGTACTGGTTCCAAGGGGAGAGCCCATCGATTTCAGGCAGTTCTGTACAGACAGCTCTCCAGGCCCGTTGTTCGGGTCGGTGAGACCGTAGGCGGCGGCCATGACATAGACCATTTCCGAGATGATGGGGATGTTGTTGTAACCTGCATCTCCCGGTGCCTTTCCGTTGCGGTCAAGTATCATCATGTTACGCATTGATGTCTGGATGCCCCCAAGGAGGGTCTGAACATTTTTGTTAGGATCTCCAAAAAAGGCCTGGCCGTCTTCAGGTGTCATGGCCCATTTTTTATGTACAGGGGAATAGTATTCGGCAATGAGATGCAGGTGAAGATTGGTCAGCATGGTCTCCACCTGGCTTTCAGAGGCGCCGTCGCCATAGCCGTTAAGGCTGCCTGTAC
This sequence comes from uncultured Leptospirales bacterium, assembly GCA_964534225.1. Classification (GTDB taxonomy): domain Bacteria; phylum Spirochaetota; class UBA4802; order UBA4802; family UBA5550; genus CAZHNW01. The sequence continues at coordinate 3,975 of CAZHNW010000122.1, forward strand.
TGTCATTGGCATGGGTAATATTGATATCCTTGAACACCGTATGGGACTCGGAGCCGATTGAGGGATCATCATCAAAGGTGCCGCTGCTGTCGAAATATTTTCCGTCATTGTCGCCGTTGAGTACGTCATGTGCCCAGAGTCTGAAGGGTTTCGGTATGGTATCTATGCTTTTTGATTTGGCCATACGGGTGACGTATCCATCACCGGCGTGAATGGTGTCGGGGTCTGAACTTCCCACCGCGAAAATGCCTTTATAGTCATAGCTGCTGCCGCTTGTTGGGTAATATCTCCAGCCGTTCCAGAGGATTTCTTTTAAGCGTGCCGGGGAGATACCGATGTCTGACTCTGAAAGTTTCAGTGCCGCGTTAAAGGCGGGCTCGATATCATGTTTGAGCCATGCGAGAAGTTCATTATTCTGGAAGTCGAAAACGTTAACGTCCTCGAGATGATCGTAGAAGTCCATGTCGTGACTGAGACCGCCGAGAAACCATTTGATCAGGTTCGTGGTGTCATTGCTGATGTATGAACCGGGGACATTTGAATCGTAATGATCTGCTGAGATCGTGGCGGCGCTCACTTTAAGAAATTCCATCTGGTCATCGAGGAGCCAGCGTCCGCGCTTGATAAAGTTGCGGAAATCATCTTCTGTCTGGATATAGTCGGGGAGGTTAAAGTTTGACAGGTCAGGTACTGCCGCCTTTGCCAGTATCGGTTCTTTCATCATCGGGTAGAGCTGGTTGAGAAGGTAATCAGTAATCTTACGCTTGTCAGCATCGGCGGCCAGCCAGTCGGCAACTTCCATCTCTGTGGCTTCTACCGTGTCAAAGGGAGTCTCAGGGTTTCGAATCATGTCGATGATTTCCTGGACCCTTCCTTCAAGGTCGACATTATCGTCCCTGATGGTTTGAAAGAGGTTTTCCATGAAACGGGCGGGATCATCAAAGTCTCCCCGGTTGCTGTAGAGGTTCTGGACGAAATCAAGGCTGCCGATGAGATCATCAATGCCCCTGGTGCCGATTTCACTGAATTCCTGGTTCTCTCCGAAGAGGTTCCAGGAACCATAAGCGCTGTTTTCATTTTTTAACAGCGTGAGAAGGTTGACAAGGGTGTCTGACCCGCCGGTCATTGCCTGAGCCTCGATGTTGAGGATGTCCTTTATGACGTCATAGGCGGTATTGAGAGATTCAGGGTTGCTTCGGTATGTGTTATGAAATGATACAAGGCTGTCTGCCATATCGCTCATTGCCTGGGGTAAAATAACATTGTCGCCGTAAAAGGTGTTGGCCATGGTGCGCAGGCTTTTTACTATGAGTTCAGGATCGGCGGAAACCAGTTCGTCGGTTTTGGTGTTGAATTCCCAGGGGTCAAGGCCTTTGAAAAGGGAATAGAGGGCGGGAGATTCATCAAGAAGGTTAAAGAGCTTGATGGATGAGGGGTCATGTTTCTGAAAAGACCCGAGATCATCCCCTGAACATCCCGTAAAAAGGATGCCGGCCAGCAGCCAGAGGATTGCAGTATCGGTAAAAATTTTTCGAAGCATGGGGACTCTCCTTGTCCGTGGTTTCACTTTGCTGAGTAAGTCTTTTTTTGTTTCAACCAGCATCGAAATTTCATGGTACCCCGTGGTATCAATATACTGAAAATTTGCCGGTCAATGATTAAAAAACCCATCCAGGTGGGTTATTTTTTTGATTTTTTTAACTCACTTTTTCTGCTCTGAGAGCTTTTTTTGTGATCCAGAGGACTCCTGACACAGGCGTATGTGTTGTGAACAGAAAAAGTGAATCCAGCCAGACGGTTTAACCTATTAATAATAAATTTTAAGAAGGTTTTCTGCTCAATAACTGCGGTCGCAAAAATTGAGAAATAATCAGGGAATTAATTGAAATGCCAGGCTCTGAGCCACCCCCGCAGGGGGTTCATACTTAAGCCCCCTGGGAGGGGATGCTTTTAATTCGCTCAGGATTTTCTTTCTTTTCGGTACTGGCTGGGGGAAAGGCTGGTAATTTTCAGGAAAACCCGGTTAAAGGTTGCAAGGCTCTCAAAGCCCACGTTGAAGGCAATATCGGTGATTCTCTCATTGGTCTCGACAAGAGAGGCAGCAGCATCCCTGATGCGGAGTTCATTGATAAAATCGTTGATTTTTTTGCCTGTATGGGCCTTGAACATGCGGCTCATATGGTCGGGAGACATGTCCATGGCATCCGCCAGGCCCTCGCGGGAGATATCAGAACGGTAATTTTCTTCGAGGAACTGCGCTACCCTTTTTAGTTTTTCTTCGGTTGTGGCAGTAACGACGGTATCCCGTGTCTGGGCGGTATAGTTTTTCAGTTCACGGTAGAGCTGGTCGAGTTTTACCTCTTTTTTGATGGTTTCATCCACAATCAGTACCATCATGCCTACAATAAACAGAGGCAGGGTATAGGTGTGGGTCAGGGGGGGGAAGTGAAAGATCCATAGATAGTTGATGATGTCCCATGCAATGAAGAGGCCGGGAAATATTCCGAAAAAGATCAGGACATAGATGATATTCCCCGGGTTCAGGCGGTTTCCATGAAAAATGGCATAGAAAATGATCCCCGCCGCGAGAAAAAGTATCAGTGCCCCTGAAATACGGCCAAGGTACCAGGAAGAAACCGTATCAGGGTTGATAATGATACTCAGGAATGCCCCCAGGAAGAGGGGAATGGCAACGCGGTTAAGGGTGGTCAAATCCACCTGGTAGAAGGCCTGAACCAGTTTCAGGTAGAAAATGGGCACAAAGGCGGTACATGACCAGAGCAGGGTAATGCGCATGTCGGGACCGGGAACCGGCCAGGGTGAAAAAAGCAGGAAGATATAAAACATCAGTGATGCACAGAGCAGGGCTGAAACAGAGTTAACACGGGTGTTCATGCGACGAACAAGAAATATAATATTAAATATTACCTGCCCCAGGAGAAAAATGATGATGCCCGTGGGAAGCTGGCGGTAGATAATGTCATCGGTGATTTTTTCATGCTGAAAGCCTTTAAGGTTGAGGAGGAGGGCATTACGGGAAAGGCCGCCGTATTCACGGCCATAGATACCAAGGTAGATCATGATGGTATTTTTTCCCTTTTTCAGAACATTTTCAGGTATGGTATAGTTTCGCGGGTAATGGCTGTTTCCGTAATCTTCTTTTTCATAGCTGCCGATTTTAACCCCGTTGATGTAGGTTGTATCAATGTAATACATGCGTCCCAGGCTGAGGCCCCTGTACCGGCCGGGTTTATCGGTGATAGTGAGGGAGGCTCTGAGCCAGAGGCGGTGAAAACGGTTTTCAGGCCGGTATGCATGGGTAAACATGCCGGGAAGGTCAACAGACTTCCAGCCTGTGCTTTTCAGGGCTTTTTGGGGGCTTTTTTCTTCTGAATAGAGGATTTCCCAGTTTTCAGCGGGTATTTTTTTCTCTTCGGCGCATGAAAGGGGCAGAAGAGAGACAAGGACAAGCAGTGGTAAGAATGTACGCATCATGTAAACTTCCCCCCATGACAAACATGTGTGACATTTTTAGTAATGTCTTTATATTATGCAAGTATTTATATTCATGATAAAAGACTTTGAAAGAATCAGATAGTAAAATTTAATGTTTTATCTCCATTATTGTGCTCCGAAAGAAATAAAACTCTTTTTGGTAGTATAAGTAAAAAAAAATACGGTCTGGTTGGATTTTTTTTCCTCATCTTGGAGTGACACATCATTCCATTAATTTCAGACAGCTGTTACAGGCCATGGGAAACTATACATGGGCTTTTTACAGTAAAAAAAGACAGATTCCTTGTTTTAACCGGTTATCTAAAAAAATAAACACTGAAATGAGGGGAATAAGATGCGCACAAAACTTGCCTGCCTGCTTGCAGTCACAGCACTGCTTCTTTCCGTTGCCTGTTCCAAAGAGGACCTGGGCGATTACCAGAGAAATGCCGTTGATCCTGATTTTACGGTTTTTACCCTGGTGGAGGGGTATCCGACCCTGGAATATATCTGGGACAACATGAACAGTGACCTGGTGAACGATAAATTATCTGAAACCATGGATAAATATTCAGATGAATTTGTGCGTTTTTCTACGATTCAGTCAAATATCATGCGTACCAGCCCGCAAACCCTTGTCACGGTGGTAAAAAAGGCGGCAAAGGCCCTTGATACCATGCTCGATACGGGCGAGGCATACTACTATTCTCCCTACGCGGGCAATTTTTATAATGATCGGGGAAGTGTTTATCGTGACAACTTCTACGGGCTCCTCGAGCGCATCAGTAACGCCGAAACCGGGGGCCTTCGCCCCGCGGTGATGAACACGGTGCGTACCATCCTTGATTATATCATCGCAACCAAAGACCAGAAAGAGCTGAACCAGTTTATGTACGACGCCATAGCCATGATGGAAGACCTTGACCGGAATGATTTTGTCGATTTAACCAAAATGCTGGGCAAGATGCTCATGAGCGGCAACTATCCCATCCATCTTGACGGAAGTGGTGAACTGATTACTGATCCTGATGATATAAATTCAAATTCTATAAATACTGACCTTGGGAACATGACAAAGGGTATCGTGACACTCCTCGATGCCTCGGCGCAGATGGTGTCACAGGACCCTGCCCTGAAAGAAAGACTTTTCAGCCTTCTCGATGAAGTGCCGGTTCTCTACGCGGCAGCGACTGGTAACGGCAAGGACCTGCCCCATGTGCTGAAAGAGCTTGTGGAGAATATTGAGACTTATTTTCTGCCTGTTGATGCCTCCGATACGGTTCCCGCTGACAGGGCGGATTACTATATCAATAACAGTGAAATGTACGTCAATTCTGACCTGAAAAATACCATAAAAGAAATGATGCCCGCCCTGCAGAAGCTGATGGTAGCGTCAGGCAAGCCCGGGGCGGTGATTCGAGACCCTGAAGGGAAAGGGCGTGGTTTTCTTGATGCCTTTTTGAAGAACCTGGGAAAGCTGGGATGGACAGATGAATCTATCAAGAATATGAATCTCGATGCTGACCTGGTAAACATGGTCCGCTATGATGGTTTTGGCCGGGACAGGACTGATTCAGCATCAGGTGCATCTGATGTCTCGTACCTGGATCATACTGTTTTTACCCTTGTTCTTTCTGGCGTCTATGGTTTTAAGAAAGCTTCAGATCGTGGTCATGGAGAACCGAATGGTGGTGAAATAACCCTGAATGACTGTCTTCAGAACCAGGGCATTTATGATCCTTCAGGTTTAGGTTTGACAACATATGATCTTCTTTTCGATGTTAATGATAATCCAGGAATTTATGACGAAGAAGAAGTCCCTGGATATCATACATATCGCAGCAGCGAGACCTTCAGTTACACTGAAAAAGACGATTACCAGTTTTTTTTGAAACCGAGTTATATATCTAACGCTCTTTTAGGCAAGCAGTGTCTTGGTGATGCGGGTATCCCCAACGGCGGTAAACCTGTTGGGCAGAATGGATCTGCAACGTATAAAGAATATATGAACTACTGGCCTCATTCAAGCACTGGTATCGGTGAACTCAATACAGGTCGCTGGATGATGGGATGGATATACAGGGCCTGCTGGAATGGTGAAGGTCCCTATTACTATGCTGATCCCGAGGCCGGGCAGGTGGAGATTGATGGTAAGTCTTATTACAAGTATCTGCGTCCCAGCGGCAGTATTTATGCCTATGTACACAAACCCTCAGGTGCCGAGTCAGACCCTGCACAATGGACATATATCTATCCCGCTGATGCATCCACTGATCCCGTAACGGTAGCAGAAATCATTGTAAAGACTCCGAACTATGCCGAGTTCATTACTGATGGTGAACAGTGGGGTAGCTGGGAAGGTTTGGGCGTTAATCGTACTTTTACGTTTAAAATAGGGTCTCTAACAAAGTATGCCCATGTAAACAGTTCTGGCAGTTATTATCCCAGCGATTTTGCCACCGAAATAAATGAAGGTGGCACCTGGGCCTATGTCTATGATGCTGATGGTGATGAAGAACCAGGGGATGATAAAGATGATGAACTGAGAATCGTTAGTACCGATGGTCCCATTATGATTACCGCTGAAAAAAATGATGGTTATGTTCCGAATCCCCTTCCGCAGTATATCTGGGACGGGGCAGATGCGGATGTAACCGTATACCAGGCGGCAACTCATTTCTATCTTTCCTCCGCCTGTTCTCTGAATGTTACTGTGGACGGCAATGCCCCGGTAGCTGTTTCTTTTACGGCGGGTAAAAAAACACGTGATGAAGTGGTGGCAATTTTTAATGCTGCAATACCGGGGATCGCGGAAAATTATGCCAGTGCCGGTTTCAAACTCAAGGGAACGAGCACCGATTCAACTGTGGGAAAAATTCATATAGAAAATGTCACGGGCACCAATGGTATTAAAGATATTTTTGGCAGGGACTCCAGTTCATTTACGGTTTATATCCAGAGGGATAACCGCTATAAAGAGGTATGGGAAACTGACCAGTATATGTTCAGGTCAACAACCGCAGATGTTGGCCATGCCTATATGGCAGGGAACGGTCATTACATGTGGACTCCTGACAAGGGATATATACTTTCTTTTAATGCTGACTCAGGATGTTATTCATATCATGAGCGAATACCTGAAAAACCAACTGCAGCTAACGTTGTTGATGGGATTAATCGTGAATGTGATTCAATTGATGATGCCATGTATAAGAATTTCCAGTGGCTTGTTCATGAGAAGAAAATGGTCTATACAATACCCATATATGTTCATCACGTAGCTCTGGGTATGTGTACTATTGAAGCCCTTTCCATGTGTAAGATAGAAGCAAATGGCATTGCCGGTCTTTCAACCGCCAGAAAATTTTCAAATGATATTGATGATAATGGTAAGTGGATTAAGAGCGGAAATGCCGCTGCACAAGATGGAATTACCAGTACAATCCCCGGTGATGGTCGGATCGATATGGACATCTACATGGTTCAGGGTATTGGCGATATTGCTAATGAGAGCACCATTTTTCAGAGTGTTGGCAACGGATTTGTGCTTCCCAGTGTGCTCGGTTTTAATATGGCTCCTGTTGAGCGCATGGGGTTCCTGTTTAATTCTACGGGTACGAGAGATATTAATCATGATGGCGACAATACAGACCTTATTGACAAGGTTTTTGAAATAGATTCTTGGAAGGCGGGTATTGGCGGGCCTTATGAGGCATATCGTTCAAAGGCGCTTCCCATTCTTGTTACCATGATCAGTACAATAAGAGAACTTTCATGGTATGATACGGAAACCATGGGTGCCGCAGGTAATAAGTATAATGAAAATGGCAGCAATTTTTATCCCCTCAAGGTGCTAACAGACCACCTGCTGCCGGCCCTTGGCAAACCGATGTTTCTATTTAAAAAAGATATCGCAGGTGAGTGTGATAATACATTGATTCCAAGGATACTGGAATCTTCAGGAGACATGTTTAAAGTTCTCATTGACGAAGATATGAACTGGACAGAAACAAATGATGCTGATAACCATGCCATGGATATCTTTCTGCCGAAAACCTACAAAACCCTCACCGGCATGCTTTTCGAGTCATCAGCCAAAGCATGTGACGGCCTTGTACCCCTCATGTCAAAGTCAAAGATGGGAACAAAGTCCATTCAGCTTCTTAACGGGATAGCCCGGGGAGACTCATCGATCTATGATGATAAAGAGAATTTTAGTCTAACCGATATGTCAACCTGGGGCGTACGCCGTAAGCTCTCCTGGGCCATGGAACAGCTCATGACAGGTATGAAGGCCTCAAAGGGTGAGGCTTATGAGCTGACTTATCTCACTGATATTGCTGAAAAATGGCAGTACATCGATACTTCAAAACCGAACAATAATCTCCGCGACTGCGACATTGACATGGACGACATGCTGGGAGATCTTCTGTGGAAGAACTGGAGTGATGATGACAGTGATGGAGTGATCGATCCCGGAGAGTACGAACAGGGCCTCCTTGCCGAACTTCCCGACGCGACCCGTTCAGTAGATGTTGATGACAGGGAACGCATCACCAGCATCGGCCGTGTTGTTGATACCACTCTTGCCAATACCAGTATTGTAAATGCTGATGCAAGTTTTAAAATTTATATTGGTGAAACCGATACGGGAGCCACTGTAAGCAACGGTGTGATTACCGGAGATGTTATCGATGGCATGGGGCTTCTTAATACACAGACAGGTGACATTTATTTCACCCTGAAAGAGGAACCGGCTGAAAAGATTACCGTAACCTATGAGTATGGCAATGACTGGCAGGGGTTCTTTGATCTTTTCGAAGACCTGGGAGTCTTTATTGAGTCAGACAGCGAGTACTATATCTACGATGATGTCATCCAGATCGTAAAGTCGACTCTTAACGCGTTGACCTACGATGAGAATCTTGGCAAAGAACTGCAGGGCTCACTTTATACCCTGGGTAAACTTCTTGCACACTACAACGGCAGCCGCTGGGTGTACCAGGGCGAAGAAGGATTTGACTTCCTTTTCACCATGCTTAAAGAAGACATGCCGAAATTGCAGAAACTCATGGTCGATGAAACAGGCGACAATATAAACGCCGCTCTTCTCTTGATCAGGGACCTGGCAAAGGCCAACGGCCTTGTTGATGCGGCTTTTGACAGCATCGATGAGATGAATGTGACAGACGCCT
>CAZHNW010000123.1:0-12383 GCA_964534225.1 uncultured Leptospirales bacterium
CCTGTTGAGGTCCATGCAGTACTCAACGAGGAGCTCCGTATGGATACCAAGGTCTTTCAGGTCGCTTTCTGCGATAAGCTGTCCGATCATATTGGGAAGCCCCCCGATTCCAAGCTGCAGGGTGGCCCCGTCTTCTATCTCATCAAGTATATAGCCGGCAATGATCCTGTTGAGTTCACTCGGCTCCTGGGCGGGAACCTCCACCAGGGGATCGTTGTTTCCTTCTACGACGTAATCCACACGGGATACATGAATCGCCTCCTGGTTACCCCCCAGGCAGTAGGGAATGTTGCTGTTAACTTCTACCACAATCTTTTTTGCCTTGCTTATTGCTGCCCCCGTTACTGAGTTAGCAAGGCCGTAATTGAAATATCCCCGCGGATCCATGCTCGTCGCGGAAATATAGGCAACATCAAAATCAGTATACTTTCTTATAAAACGCGGCCCCTGGTGATAAGCCGTGGGGATATAGTTGCAGAGATCCTTATCATGAAGCCTCCGGCTGGCAGTTCCAAAATGATAATCATTGAGTATAAAATGTTCCCGGTTCGGGTCAGCTTCGATTATTTTCGGAACACGGGTAAAACAGACACTTCTCACATCAACATTCTTCAACTGTTCGGCACGGGCCGCAAGGGCCGCATCACAGGCACGGGGAAAAAGCACGAACTCGCCATAAAAGACGTGATCGCCGGATTTCACCAGTGCGGCGGCCTCTTCAGCGGTAATCAGTTTTTCGCGGTAGTCCCACTGGTCTACGTTTCTCATTGTCATCCTCCAGAAAAATAATGCAAAGTTCTTAAAACTTCGGCCCTGAAATGAATCTGTTTTTATCGATTACAATATAGTTATTAAGGATGAGAATAAGCAGGGGGGGCGAACTAAATCTTTTCTGGTCAAAACCCTGTTTTTGTTATAGTGGTTTTCCCTATATAATCAGCCGGGAATACCTGTAACTTCCGCAGCAACAGCGGCGGAAACCGGCAGACTCACCTGCCGGCAACAGGCTTTTCAACTTTTTCTGTTTTCCCTATTACCGCATAGAGGACTTTGCCTCTTAACCGGCTACATTTTCGCGAGTGCTTCGAGTGTCTTTTCAGCAACAATTCTTTCTTTGTTAAAATGTTTTTTCATCCTCTCGAGACACTTTGATCTTTCATCATCGCCGCCAATATATCTGGCACACATATCCATGTTTTTCCTCGTCATTTCCAGGTTATCCTCAACCAGTTTCGGAATCAATTCAGCGTCATGACGAACCGCTCCTTCAGGACAGACACTGTGACATGTGCCGCACCGAATACACTCCTTCATATCGATAACGGTCTTTTCATCATCTACCAGTATAGCGTTTACTGCACATTCATCCATGCATGTACCGCACATTGTACATTTACTCTGATCTACCCAGGGCATCAAATTAACTCCTTTTGCAAAATTTCAGTTATTATTACTTTACAGCAAAAACCTACAGCTTTCTCATGTAGAATCGGTTCCCGTCATATTCGGTTTCAACCAGTTTTTCTTCATCTATCATTTTTTTTACGACATCCCAGCTACTGTCAGATTTTTCGAGAAACTCCTCTACCGCATCCTGTCTCATGGGATGAACAGAGGTAATGCTCAAAATATCCTCCAGTACATTACCGGTGAAAGCGAAACTGTTTCCCTCATAGCCAATGAGGTATTCCACATGTTCAAGTCTGCTTTGAAGCATCTGGAAAGCCCTGTTGATGGATTCTTCACCGGGAATTTCCACTGACTTTTCAGCAGGAGGTCTTGTGGGAATGGATACATAGGAGATATCATGTTTAAAAGAGCTTAAAAATTCAGCTACCTTATGCAGTACATCCTCCCGGTCATTTACACCCCTGACAAGCATGGTTTCTGTACAAAGGATACCATCGTAGGATTCAGCAAATTTCTTTATTCCGGTACAGATACTGTCCAGATCAAGGGACCGATGGGGCCTGTTAACAGCCCGCCAGGTATCAGGATTTACGGCATCTACTTTCAGAGAGACCCAGCTGGCACGTCTCAGCTCTTCCCGAACATCCTCACGATCGATGAGAGAGGCATTACTGATTACAGCTGTTTTTATCCCTGTTTCAGAAAGTCCATCTATTATATTCCCGAGATTTACATCAAGGGTTGGTTCTCCATCAGGTACAACACAGAGGTAATCGATCTTTTCGTTTCTGGAGCGGGCATCCGCTATTCTCTTTTCTACATCTTCAAGCACAACCCGGGGAGAGTAAAATTCCTCCCTTTCAACCTTCATTTTTCTCGCCTTTCCAAGCTGACAGTAAATACACGCATAGGTGCATACCTTGGGGGGAATATTGTTTACCCCCAGGCTCTGTCCCAGGCGTCTTGATGGTACGGGCCCGAAAGAAATCATATTTTCTCCACCTCATATACAGTACTTGTTATCTTATCCCAGATCTCTTTGATTTGAGCGGTTGTCTCATTATCAGTATATTCCACCACGGATACACCGGCGACCTGTGCCCTGGTAATAGACTTATCATAGGGGATGGCCCCCAGAAACCGGGTGTTCCCCTTCTCGACCATATCAATAATTTCCCTTGTTTTTTCAGGATTAAGATCGTGCTTGTTCACAATAACACCGGAATCGATATTAAAAAAATTGATCACATCAAGAACCCGGTGAAGATCGTGGATGCCTGACACTGTCGGCTCGGTAACAACCAGTGCATAATCAGTGCCGGTTATTGAAGCAATAACAGGACAACCTGTACCGGGAGACCCGTCTATCAAAGCCCTGTTAATATTATTTTCACCGGGAAAATCATCTTTCTTATTACGCACAAGACTCACAAGTTTGCCTGAATTCTCTTCAGCCACACCAAGTTTAGCATGACTCATGGGACCGAACCTGGTCGTTGAAGCGAACCACCTGCCATTCACTGAAACATCCAGTTTTACAGCATCATAATCACAAACGATTCTACAGACTCCACATCCCTCACAGGATACCTCGTCAACCTGGTAAAGATTCTTTCCATCATGCTCGACTTCCTGGATTGCATCAAAACGGCAGTGGTTGAAACATTCACCACAACCGACACATTTTTCAGTATCGATCGAAGCCATGTATCCCCCGCTGAAGGCGCCTTCTTCAATTACTTCAGGAGATAAAACCAGGTGAAGGTCTGCGGCATCAACATCGCAATCTGCTATCAACATGTTTTTTTCCAGTGCGCAAAAGGAGGCAACAACGGATGTTTTTCCTGTACCACCCTTGCCACTTATGACTACAATCTCTTTTGATTTACGGGTAGAAGATGCATTCTTTGTCTTTACCTGAAGCAGGTCTCCTTCATCATAAGAGGCTGAAATTTTCTCCCTCTTAACTACAGGCAGGGGGTCCTCTGCCCTTTCGATTATGCTGCCCGCGATCGATTCAAAAAGTTCCGTATATTCATTCAATGTATCAACGGCCATATCTCCCACGGAATAACATTCCGCGATTGACCTGTCGTCCGGAACACTCCCGATAATTTCAAGTTTTTCATCGGAGCAATAATCTTCAAGATCTGAGTTCAAATCTTCAGCACGGTTAACAAGCACCACCGGTTCCATGCCAATCTCCCTGCACATGTCAACAGAGAGTTTCAGGTCATTTATTCCAAAAGGGGTTGGGTCTGTAACAAGCACACACAGGTCTACATCGCTCACTGTTTCAACAACAGGGCAGGATGTCCCGGGTGCAGAATCAAGTATGTTTATACCTTCGCCAGTATACTGTTTCACTTTCTTAATAAGGCGGGGTGACATACCTCCTTCTCCTGTTTTCAGAAGACCATAATGCATATTAATACCATTACTGTTGCCATGCAAAATCGAACCGATCACCCTGTCCTTCTCGACAATTGCCTTTTCAGGACAAACCAGGATACAGGCACCGCATATATGACAAAGATCCTGAAAAAGTAACGCCTTTCCCTTGATTACAGCAATGGCGTTATAGAGGCAGTTTTCCTCGCACAATCCGCACCCTGTACATTTTTCATTATCTATACCGGCAGGAGAAAAAACAACTGCATCTTCTTGTTTTTCATTCACCGGTTTAAGAAAAAGATGACCGTTAGGTTCTTCAACATCACAGTCGAGATAATTCACCGTCTCTCCCCGGCGCGCAAGAACACGGGCAACATTGGTAGCGATAAAGGTTTTTCCTGTCCCCCCTTTACCGCTTGATATGGCAATCTTTAATGTTTTTTTCATTATATAATAAACTCCTTTACCGAAAAATCTTCTGTTTATAATTAATGGTGCAATGATGAAACAATGCAAAATGAATGCCGGCTGCAGAGGAACTTACCTGTTGTAATGGAGACCCTGCAGATTCCGGATATCTTTTCTATTTTTTTTGCGAGAGTTCACGTATTTTATTTTGGATGGCACTAAGCTGATCTTCGATCTGTCCGGCCTGTTTTTTGAGCGATTCGAGTTCTTCATTTGAAGTGATAGTACCTGTGGAGAATCCGCCTCCAGGGGAGGATCCTCTTCCCTGGCCCATACCACGGCCGGAGCCCATACCTCTACCAGAACCCATGCCGCGGCCCATTCCCCGGCCAGACCCTGCACCTGCTCCCATACCGAAATGGGATTCCACAGATGGACTACCTGTCTCTGAATACTGGCCATTTTTGAATCCCTCAACCGCCTGTCTGACTGAGACTCCTCCGGCCCCTGTAAGCATACGGATCCCTGCTGCCTGAAGAGTCTGGACCGCATTGGGCCCCAGATTACCGGTCAGTACAGCAGAAGCTCCCTGGTCAGCAACAAGCCTGCCAGACTGTATTCCCGCACCGCCGGAAACACTAATGGAACCGTTTTCGAAGGACTGGTACTCCATTGTATCAATATTTACAAATATAAAAAAACTGCAACGGCCAAAACGTGGATCAACTTCTGAATCCAGGTCAGGTCCGGTTGATGTAACACATAATATCATAGTTGTTTCTCCCTGCATATTATTGCTTAACAATAAACATTTTCACCATAATACAGTCTCGATCTGCTCATTCGTAAAATTTTCCCTGTCACCGGGTTTGATAAAAATATTTATTGAAAATGATTTTCATTTTCAATTTATCAAACTAAATTAATATTGTCAAGTGAAATTAACTTATACTAACAATTCATCATATTCTTAAAAGCAATAATTGACACGGGAAAGGGCATAGTGCCGGGGATCAGGCAATTTTAGTCAGATAAAAACAGTTTCAAGACAAATAAGGTCAAGAACCAGAGTTAAAATCCATGTATATTTCTCTCATCATCAAGCATGGAGGAATACATGAAAGACATTACACTTAAGCCCATTGGAAAGGTAATTGAAATGGAAGACGGCTTTGCTGTTGAGTTAAAAAAAGAATACAGGAATGCCCTTATAGAAACTGAAAGTTTCAGCCACCTTATTGTGCTCTGGTGGGCTCATCACGATGACAGCGGGGAATATCGCTCAACTAGCATTACTGAAAAACCCTATCCAAAGGGGCCTCAAAAAATCGGCATCTTTGCCACCAGGTCACCGATTCGCCCCAATCCTGTTGCCATAACGACAATCATGGCAATAAAGGTTGACCTGTCTCAGGGAAGAATCTATACTCCCTGCATTGATGCTGAGCCGGGCACCCCGATCATCGACATCAAACCATATCAACCCGGTACGGATATTGTGAAGGATGTAAAAGTGCCCCAATGGTGTTCACACTGGCCATCAAGCATAGAAGAATCAGCATATTTCAACTGGGAAACTGAGTTTAACTTCCCATCTTAAACAGCAGGGGGGTGGGACTCTTTTAAAAGAATTCACCCCCCGCAACAGGTCAAAATATGAAAAACAGGGAAATTATTTATCAGTCACTGGAACTGATGGAAAAAAATCTCAAAAGTGATATAACCATTTATTCAATCAGCAGCCAGTTCAATTTTTCTCTTTACTACTTCAGCAGGCTGTTTAAAGGCATTACCGGTTATTCTCCCAAGTCATACCTGCTTCACAGGCAAATCACTGAAGCAGCAAAAGATCTTCTCAATACAAAAAGGAAAATTATTGAAATTGCCCTCGATTACGGCTTCAGTACTCCAGAAAGTTTTTCCCGTGCATTTCAGAAAATAATGGGATGTAATCCATCAGAGACAAGAAAATCCTCTTTTGCTGATCCAGCAAAAATGCTCTCCCCAATAACAAAAGATAAAATTGAAAAGACACATTATCTTGAAAAGCAGGAGCCTGAATTTTTAAAGCTTGATGTGATCAAACTGGTGGGGATACCCTTTTATTATGACCTGACCCTGAAAAATGACCTTTCAGAGCCCTGGCAGCATCTTATAAAAAATGTTACATCGATTGAAAACAGAATAATCCCTGAAAAATATTACCAGGTGCAGTTCTGGCTCCCGGACCAGGATCCATCAACAATGTATTTTTTCATAGCTGTTGAGGTTTCAAAAATAACAGACATCCCCATACAGTTTACCGCAAAGACCCTGCCCGAGCAGACATACCTGAAGTTTCTTCACAAAGGCAGGGCAAACACAGTGGGCCTCACATACCAGTGGATCTACGACACATGGCTACCTGACACTGAGTACCGCCTGCCCCATCTCTATAATTTTGAATTCTGTGGTGATCAGTATACGGGGCCATATGATGATGAATCAATCAGCGAGATATATATCCCGGTTGATTATACCAAACCCTGAATATTATCATAAAGTATAAAGAAATCATGTTGTGAAATGAAAATTTCATAAAAAAAAAGGAGGTCCCCCTTCAGGAACACTCCCCTTTTCTATTAAATGAAAAACCCGGTCACTCCCTGTACATATCTTCGATAATATCCTGGTAGTTGGCCTGAACCACTTTTCTCTTGACTTTAAGTGTGGGGGTCACCTCTCCCTTTTCTGGGGAAAAGGCCTCTGCCATGAGGGTAAATTTCTTTACCTGTTCGACGCGCCCCAGCGCCTTATTGGTCTCATCGATCATTGCCTGGTATAATTTAACAACATCAGGCTGTTTCACCAGGTCTTCCCGGGAGCTTTTTGCCATACCCTTATCGTCTGCCCATTTTTCGAGACCGGCAAATTCAGGAACAATCAGGGCAGTGATATACTTTCTCTGGTCACCTATGAGGGTCACCTGTTCTATCAGGGGATTTCTTAAAATTTCACCCTCGATAACCTGGGGCGCGATGTTCTTGCCACCGGAGGTAATGATAATATCCTTTTTTCTATCCGTAATTCTCAGGTAGCCTTCATCATCGATCATACCGATATCACCGGTTTTAAACCAGCCGTCATCGGTAAAAACTTCGGCAGTGGCTTCAGGATTCTTATAGTACCCCATCATCACCTGGGGCGCCTTGATCAGTATCTCCCCGTCATCTTCAATACGGCACTGCGTCAGGGGAAGGGGCGGCCCCACGGTTCCCTTCTTGATTCCCATTATGTGAGCATGGGTGTGGCAGTGCGTTACCGGGGCAGTTTCAGTAAGCCCGTATCCCGTTAAGACATATACCTGCATGGCGGTAAAGAATTCGTGGATCTCTTCAGAAAAGGGAGCCCCCCCTGTACCCATGCAGATCATGCGGTCCATCCCCAGGGTGACACGCAGTTTAGACAGCACCAGTTTAGATGCCAGGGCGTATTTTTTTGCAAGAAGTCCCGTGGGAGCTGAACCCCCGGCAAAGTAAGGGGCCGCCTTTTTCCCGGTTTTAACGGCCCAGTTAAAGAGGGCCTGTTTCACCGCAGAGGCATTGTTCACCTGGGTCATGATTCCCTCGTACATTTTTTCCGGCAGGCGCGGTACTGAGATCATGCAGGTGGGACGTATCTCCGCCATATCCTGGATGAGAAATTCCGTTCCCCGGGAAAAGGCAACTTCCCCCCCGCAATAGAGAAGCAGGTTATAGCCGATGCTTCGCTCCAGGGCATGAGAAAGGGGAAGAATAGAAAGTGCCGTCTCAAAAGTGGGATGCGGCTGATGACGAACAAAGTGAAGCACCTGGGCGGTCATATTCTTTACCGAAAGCATGACGCCCTTGGGATCACCGGTGGTGCCCGAGGTATACATGATAGTCATAAGATCATCGGGATTGATATTCCTGATACGTTTGTCAATCTCTGCCTCGTTGTTCTTTTTTCTTCCCTCTGCCAGGGCGTCTTTCAGGGTGACAACTTTAGAATCGCTGTATGTTTCATCATTAAAGACAATTATTTTTTTAAGCTTCGGCAGCTGTTTCTTTATTCGCAAAAGGTTATCGGCCTGAAAACTTCCCGCGCAAAAACAGATGAGAGAATCTGAATCATTGATAATGTGGGCCGCCTCACTGTCAGAATTGGTAGGATAGATAGTCACGTCAGCGGCACCCACGGAGAGGACCGCCAGGTCAGCCATGATCCACTCCGGCCTGTTTTCTGAATAAATGGCGACCTTGTCCCCCGCCTTGATGCCGCTCTTAATAAGAAAAGAGGCAAGGGCGTCCACATCGTCCTTCAGTTCGAGCCAGGAGATATCATTCCACTGCGCGTAATCCCGGTAGCGAAGAAAGGTCTTTGCCTGCAACACTTCCGCGCGATTTCTGAACCATCCCGGTATACTTGTTTCAGGATAAAAATCTGAATATTTCATAACAGACCTCGTTAAAATAACATGAATCGGATTAATCAGTTTTATTCCCTCCCCCGCCTGCCATTTTTTAAAGCGCAGGCATTCCCGGTACCGGCAGGCAGCACTGAACGATACGGCATTAACCTGCGGTTTTATGCAGATACACCTCGCCCTCACCGGGATTAATGTTTTCATGCAGGAAGTTCACCCCCGCCACACCGCGACAAGTCGGCACAATCAGGAGAGCCCTCTCTCTGCAAAAACATAAGGAACAATTACTGGATTAAAAACAGTCTCACCGGTATGGTGAAATAATGTCAACATGAAAATACACAAAACAGGAAGATTAATACAGCTAAATTTTAATAAAAATTACTGACACCCGTATCCACTTTTCTACTCTCGACAAAGGGGGAAGTTTAAAAGGCATGCCAGGGATTTTTATCCGGGTCATTATAACAGGCCCGGCAGAAGGCCTTTGTATCGCCATGGCCGCAGCCATAGCTCCAGATTTCAAAGATACGGCATTCAACACAGAGTATCTTACCGCAGCCGTCACAGGAGACGGCCGAAGGGCGCCTCCCGCATTCCTCGCACATCTTCCCATCAACCAGGATCATAACGTTATGCGAATCCTTTTCGGTCAACAATAGAGCGGACAATTTCTTCCGCCTCATCGATGATTCGTTTTATAATCTCACCCGCGGGTTCAACTTCCTTCAGCTGCCCTGCGACCTGACCTGCCGGAAGTGACCCCTGCGCAATATCCCCTTCTATGAGGCCTGCGCAAATCTTTCCCCTGCCGAACTGAAGCATTTCGTAAGAGGGTGATGTTTTTTCCTTCAGGCGGTACTCCGCGGTAAAATCATTTTTCAGGCACCGCATGGGGAAACCGGTAAAGTGACCCGTAATGGTGGTGTCATCACTTCCCGCCCCGATAATCATCTCTTTAAAATTTTCATGCACGGGGCATTCACGGGCAACGAGAAAACGCGTTCCCATCATCACACCCGAGGCGCCCATGGCAAGACAGGCAACGAGCTGAGAACCATCACCAATGCCTCCAGCGGCAATAACCGGCACACGTCCCCCCACCTCCCTGACCACCTGCGGCAGCAGGGGAAGCGTCCCTGTTTTCCCGATGTGGCCTCCCCCTTCCTGTCCTTCTGCAACGATCATGTCAGCCCCCGCGGCAAGGACCGGCTCCACGTGCCTGATACTGGCAATGGTCGGCACAAGGGGCACGCCATGTTTTTCAGCACAATCCTTCAGCTGAAGAGGGTTTCCGATACCGGTAAAGAGCGCGCTGATACCTGCACGGCAGGCACGCTCGGCCTTTTCATTCACGTCTTCGTCCCTGATAAAACAGTTAACCCCCGGGGGGACATCAACAAGATCATAGTACCTGCGAATTTCCTCTTCGAGCTCACCAGGGGAGAGATGCCCCGAGGCAATGCCCCCGAGGCCCCCTGCCATGCTGACCGCGGCGGCAAGGTGGTAGTTTCCCGCAAAGGCCATGCCGCCAAGAATAACAGGGTATGAGATGTTCAGTTTTTTGCAGATATTTGTTTTTAACATGAAACGTCCTTCAAAAAGAACACCCCCCTTACGGGGGGTGACATGCCGATCAGGATTTACCCTGTGGGAATCCCCCACCGGATACCGTGGTATCCAGTTTCAGAGGTTATGAAGCCACTCCGTTCAAGACATCCTTCGCGATAAGAACCCGCTGTATTTCTGAAGTTCCCTCACCGATATCTCCAAGTTTCGCGTCACGGTAAAGCCGTTCTACAGGATATTCATTTATATAACCATAGCCGCCGAAAACCTGCACTGCCATGTTAGCGCATTTGACAGCGTGCTCGCTTGTAAAGAGTTTCGCGCATGATGCGAGGATCGCCGAATCTGCAGTTTTTGCCTCCTTTGCCCATGCCGCCTGCAGTATAAGCAGACGTGAGGCGTCTGTCATGATAACCATGTCGGCAAGCTTGAAGCTTACTTCCTGGTAACGGTTGATAAATTTACCAAATGTTTTCCGTTCCTTTGAATAGGCATTGGCATGTTTCAGACAGGCTGAAGCAATACCGAGGGAAACAGTCGCCATACCGATACGGCCGTACTCCAGGGTCTGCATTGCCTGGATGAATCCCCTCCCTACTTCACCGAGAACGGCTGATTCAGGGACCTCGCAGTCTTCGAGAAATATCTCTGACGTGGGCGATCCCCTGAAACCCATTTTTTCAAAGGGCTTGCCGATGACAAAACCCGGTGTGTCCCGGTCAACGATAAAGCATGTTACCCCGCCACCGGGACCGGCATCTGTATCATTATAGGCAAAAATCAGTGCTGCATCACAGATTGACGCGTTAGTAATAAAGGTCTTGCTCCCGTTAAGGACCCACTTATCCCCTTTTTTTACCGCGGTTGTCCTGATGTTCGCAGCGTCAGAGCCCGCTTCAGGTTCGGTCAGGCCGAAACAGCCGATAATGTCTCCCTTGATAATACCGGGAAGATACTTTTTCTTCTGTTCTTCTGTACCGAAAAGTTTCAGGGGCATTCCAAAAAGACCACAGCTTGCACCGGCGGAAAGAAATGATGAGGCACAGGCAGAGGCTACTTCTTCACCGGCAAGGACGTGGCTTATAAGGTCATTGTTTGACCCGCCGTATTCCTCGTCATGAAGCATGCCAAGGTACCCGATGGAGGCGAGCTTTTTAATGTTTTCCTTAATCAACTCCGCCGCCTCTTCTTTCGATGCCTGGTCGAGCTGCTGCGCCCGCGGTTCAATTTCCTTTTCACAGAAATTCTTGAAATTTTCCTTTATCATTAATTGTTCTTCATTCAAATCATAATTCATGGCCGCCTCCTTCTACATGAAACCGAGTAGTCGCGAAATGATGAAACGCTGGATCTCAGAGGTCCCGCCCCCGATCTGGGCAAGCTTTGCATCCCTCAGCATCCTCTCGATGGGATAGTCATGAATGTAACCATACCCACCAAAAATCTGTATCGCTTCTGAAGCGGACTGCAGCCCCCAGTCTCCCACAAAGGCCTTGGCCGTTGAAAGATGCATATGGTTCAGGGGCTTTCCTGTATCCTTGTCATGGGCGACACGGTAGACAAGCATCTTTGCCGCTTCCATGGTGACCTTGATATCAGCGAGCTTACGCTGAATTGCCTGGAATTTTGCAATGGGCCTGCCAAACTGTTCCCGCTCAGTGGCATACCGGGCCGCTTCTTCGAGCATGAACCTGAGCCCACCAACAAAAGGAGCCAGAAGGGCGCTCCTGTCCCAGGAGAGAGTTTCATGTGCATAGTTAAAACCTTTCCCCTCTTCACCGAGAAGATTCTCTGCCGGGACCTCGCAGTTATCGAGAAAAACTTCAGAAGTGGTCGAGGCCTTTACACCCATTTTATGAAAGGGTTCTCCCGTAGAGAAACCGGGAAAATCCTTTTCAACGATAAAGGCACAGACACCGGCATTGCCCAGACTCCTGTCAAGAGTGGCAAAGACAACACAGACATCACATATTGGGGCATTGGTAATAAAGGTCTTTGATCCATTAAGGATATATTTATCACCCTTCTTGACAACAGTGGTTGCCATACTCCCCGCATCGCTGCCTGAACCGGGTTCAGTAAGGCCCATACAACATATCCATTCCCCAGACGCTAGTTTCGTAATATATTTTTGGCGCTGTTCCTCTGTTGCATTCTTGTATATCGTGTCAGTACC
>CAZHNW010000124.1:0-12308 GCA_964534225.1 uncultured Leptospirales bacterium
GCTGAGGGCCAAAGTCCCGAAACGATAAACTTCCTACTTTCAGCAGGTCAAGCCTGCCGAAGAAAGTCGGTTTCTTTTCAGGATAACTGAATGCCGCCTGTATGGGAAATGCCATGTCCGCCACTCCCATATGGCTGTAGAGGGCACCGTCAACAGTTTCAACGATACCATGTATTATACTTTCAGGGTGCAGAAGGACATCGATTGTTTCATAGGAAGCAGAAAAAAGATGGTGCGCCTCGATAACTTCCAGCCCCTTGTTGATCAGTGTTGCTGAATCAATGGTTATTTTTCTGCCCATGTCCCACGTGGGGTGTACCAGGGCCTGTGCCGGTGTCACCCCCGGCAGTTTTTCCAGGGGATAATCGCGTAAACTTCCCCCCGAAGCCGTAAGAATTATTTTATGTACCGTCTCAGGCCTGATCCCTTCGAGAAGAGAAAAGATGGCACTGTGTTCACTGTCAACGGGTATAAGCTCGGTTCCCTTTTCACGGGCCCGCGCCATAAAGATATCCCCCGCCATGACCAGTGTCTCCTTGTTGGCAAGGGCTACCCGTTTCGAGGATTCAAGGGCAGCCAGTGACGGCCTGAGGCCCGCGCCGCCGACTATTGATGAAAGGGTAATATCTGCGGGCCGTGCTGCAAGTTCGGTAACGCATTCACTTCCTTCAATAAACTCGACATCCCTGAAGGCATCTTTCAGATGCCGGTACTCACTATCTGACCGGGCCTCATGAGACTCAACCGCCACCACCTCAGGCTGCAGCTCCTCTATCTGGCGGGCCAGGAGACGCACATTGCCCCTGCAGGAAAGGCCGCGGACGCGGTAGTCATCACCTGACGCGGCAATAACCCTGACAGCAGAGGTTCCGATGGACCCTGTTGAGCCCAGTATGGTAACATATTTTTGCATATAAAAAGGTATCCGGCCTCACCTGCTTTTCTCGATCAGGGCACTCCCTTGATAACAAGGTAGTAGTAGAATACCGGCATGGTAAACACGAGGGCATCGAAAACGTCCCACATGCCTCCATGTCCGGGAATAATAGAACCTGAATCCTTGATAGCGCCGTCACGCTTTACAGCGGATTCTATCAGGTCACCGATGTTGGCAAGGATACTGATAACGATACCGATAAGGGCTGCCTCGATAAGAGTAAAGAGATCTCTCTGAAAAAAGGAAATATATACCTGGTTGGCAATAATCATACCTATGACGCTGAAGAGAAGCCCGGAGAAATATCCCTCCCATGACTTGTTGGGGGAGACTTCGAAACCGGTTTTATGCTTTCCAAAAAGGACACCGCCGAAATAGGCAGCCACATCGTTCATCATCACCGCGACATTTAAAATCAAAATATAGAAAAGCCCGTCCTTGAGGGCCTTCATTAGTATGATATGAGAAAAGAAAAAAACAATAAATATTACCCCGAAGACGGTCACACTGAGGGAATAGATACTCCCTTTAAGGGGACGCTTAAAAAGGTTATAGATGAGTGTAGCGGCAACAAAAAAAACAATAAGCCCCATCAACATCCGGGCATCGAAAGAGGAAGTAAAACCTGTGACCCCCTGAACTTTTCCATAGGCAAAAAGATACATGACGATGTTAAGGGCCAGGGACATGAAAATGCCCGCGCCGATAATCGGTTTTTCCCCTTTTTCTTTTTCAGAAATCATGTAGAACTCGTAGAGACAGATGGTGGTAATTATCATGGACACCACCAGCATAGGCACAGCCTTGAAACTGTCGGTTATTATTGCATAAAAATAGATGGGAAGGGCCACGAGGGCACTTGCAATCCTTTGAAGTGTCTCCTTCATCCTGTCACTCATATGCCGCCAAACCTCCTTTCTCTGTTCTGGTACGCGTAAATGGCCTCGTAAAGGTCTTCAGCCGTAAAATCAGGCCAGAGGACATCGGTAAAAACCAGCTCCGTATAAGCAAGCTGATACAGGAGAAAATTGCTGATGCGGTATTCTCCACTGGTTCGTATAAGCAGGTCTACATCAGGAAGACCCGCTGTGTAAAGAAACTTTTCGAGGCGCTTCATCGTCAGTTTTTCACTGCCACGACGCGTATCAAGCCATTTGTTCACCGCCTCGACGATTTCCTGCCTGCTCCCGTAATTGAGACAGAGATTAAGTGTCCCCTGTTTATTGTCAGCGGTAGATTCAACAGCCTTTTTGAGATGTTTTTTCGATCCCGGCGGGAGCCCTTTCAGTGAACCTGAATGAATAATGCGTATTCCTTTCTCCATCAGGAGGTTAAGGCGTGTCGAAAAAAAATAGTCGAGAAGCTTCCATAATCCGAAAATTTCTTTTTGAGGGCGCGACCAGTTTTCAGAAGAAAAGGCAAAAAGGGAAATGACTTCGATCCCCAGCTCAAGGGCCGAGTCCATGAGGGGCTCGATGACTTCCGCCCCCCTTTTGTGCCCCTCAGAGCGGGACAGGGAGCGCTGACTGGCCCACCGGCCGTTGCCATCCATGATAATGGCAACATGCGCCGGAATACATGAGCTGTCCAGTAATGAGCGCTTTGACTTCATAGGAATGCATTAAAAATAGAAACCCTCATATGCTGAGGATATCTTTTTCCTTGTTATCAGTCAGCTTCTGCACTTCTTCGACAAATTGATCAGTAAGTTTCTGTATCTCGCCCTGAGCCGATTTTGATTCATCTTCTGAAATATCCTTATCCTTTTCAAGGCCCTTTATCATGTCATTGCCGTCACGGCGAATGTTTCTGATGGCGACTCTGCATTCCTCGGCCTTCTGCTTTGCCAGTTTAACATATTCCTGGCGGCGTTCTTCAGTAAGGTCAGGTATCTGGATTCGGATAAGATTGCCGTCATTGTTGGGATTCAGTGAAAGATCTGATTTTAAAATTGCCTTTTCAATTTCTCCCAGGTTGCCCGCGTCCCAGGGCTGAATAACAACCAGCCGGGGTTCAGGGACAGATATGGTTGCCACCTGGTTCAGCGGCATCTGTGAACCGTAGACTTCCACATTTATGCCGTCAAACATGGCGGGATTGGCACGGCCGGTTCTGATGGCGGTAAAATCCCGCTGCAGGGAGGAGATACTCTTTTTCATTCTTTCTTCTACGTCAGCCATGATATCATTAATCATAAAACGTCTCCTTAAATCATGAAATGAGTGAGCCGGGGTTATCCCCTGAGACAATTTTTTTCAGGGACCCCCTGTTAAAAAGATTAAAAACAATAATCGGAAGATTATTTTCCATACAGAGAGATACTGAAGTGAGGTCAAGTACCCGCAGGCGGTCACGGAGCACATCATGGTAGGAAATTTTTTCGATCCGTTTCGCCGTGGGATCCTTTTCGGGATCGCCGGTATAGACTCCGTCGACACGTGTGGCCTTCAGCATGACATCGGCCTGGAGCTCAATTGCCCTCAGGCTCGAGGCGGTATCAGTGGTAAAAAAGGGGTGCCCTGTTCCCCCGGCTGCGATAACTACCGTTCCCTGATCAAGAAGTTTTCTTCCCTCGTCAATGGTATAGTAAGGTGCCACATCCTTCATCTCGATGGCGGTCATAACCTGTGCGGCAGTGCCGTTTTTCCTCAGGGCATTCTGAAGGGCCAGCGAATTCATTACCGTGGCAAGCATGCCCATATAATCGCCGGTGGCCCGGTCAATACCAAGCTCCTCGCCAAGGGCCCCCCTGAAAATATTGCCGGCACCGATTACCACGGCAACCTGGACACCTGCTTCTGCGATCTCGGCGATCTCTCCCGCAACCTGGTCAAGGATGGCGGGATCGATACCTGTTTTCGCCTCTCCGGCAAGTGCTTCACCGGAGAGTTTCAAAAGCAGGCGCCTGTATTTCACACGGTCAGTGTCATGGTCAGTGCCCATATCAGCCACCGATCTGATACCTGGTAAACCTTCCTACCTCAATATTCTCACCATAGGTGGCCACTTTTTCCTTGATGAGGTCTTTGATCACAACCTTGTCATCCTTGATATAATTCTGCTCAAGAAGGCATACTTCTGAGAAAAACTTTTTGAGTTTACCTTCGATGATCTTTTCGATTACGTTATCAGGTTTACCTGAATCTTTCATCTGCTCACGATAAATTTCTTTTTCCTTTGCGACAACCTCTTCGGGAACATCTTCGGCACTGACATACTCAGGCATTGCCGCTGCAACCTGCATGCAGAGTTCCTTTGCGAGTTGATGAAAATCATCGTTTCGGGCAACAAAATCTGTAACGGTACGGAGCTCAAGGAGAACCCCCACCTTGTTGCTTGAATGGATATAAGAAGCAACGATTCCCTCTGATGCCTCGCGGCCCATTTTCTTGTCCGCAGAAGCGAGACCCTTCTTACGAAGATATTCAACCGATTTATCCATATCGCCGTCATTTTCCTGCAGGGCTTTCTTGCAATCCATCATGCCTGCCTGTGTTTTCTCGCGAAGTTCTTTTATCATTGCACTGGTAATATCTGCCACGAATTTTCTCCTTTATGTATTATCATTAATTCAAATAAATTTCTCACTATTACTTAATCATGCCGGGGCATGTACTGCGCCTTTTACCAGACGTCTCCTTCTTTTTTCTCAGACGTTTCTTCGGACTTATCTGCAGAAGACGTTTCCCCGGCAGTTTCTTCAGCAGCGGGTTCAGTCTTCTTTTCCTCTGCTGTTTCTGCGGTCTCCTTCGGAGCTTCTGCAGTTTCCTTTGGTGCCTCTGTACTTTCTTCTTTTGATTCTTTTTTTATTTCTTCTTTGGCTGCTTCTTCAGCTTTAGGTGCTGCTTCAGCTGTCTCTGCGCCCTCTGAAGATTTCTCTTCTGCTGCGAGTTGCTCTTCAGCCTGTCCACCTGATCTGCCCTCGTTAACGGCACTGGACATGATGTCGAGAAAGAGTGCGATAGCGCGAATGGCATCGTCATTACCCGGTATGGGATAATCGATTTCATCGGGATTACAATTCGTATCGACAACGGCAAAAATAGGTATACCAAGTTTCTTTGCTTCGTTTACCGCGATTGATTCTCTCTTCGGGTCGATAATAAAAAGGGCATCAGGAAGTTTTGCCATGTTCTTGATACCGGAAAGTATCTTGTCCTTTTTGGCAAGCTCGCGCTGAAGTTCAAGAATTTCCTTTTTGGTTTCAGCGTCCCAGATGTCCGTCTCCTGCATTCTTTCAAGTTCCTTGAGGCGGTCAATTGAATTGCTTACAGTCTTAAAATTCGTCAGGAGACCGCCAAGCCATCTTTCGGCAACATAGAACTGCTCACATTTTTGAGCATATTCGAGAATTGCGTTCTGCGCCTGTTTCTTGGTACCGACGAAAAGAACAGATCCACCACTGGCGGCAAGCTCTTTCATTGCCGCGTGGGCAATCTTGACCCTCTGCATGGTTTTCTGAAGGTCGATAATATGGATCCCGTTTCGTGCCGTAAAGATAAACTGTGACATCTTGGGATTCCATCTGCGTGTCTGGTGTCCGAAATGAACACCTGATTCCAATAATGCTTTCATTGATACAACAGCCAATTAGTGTACCCCCATGGTATTAAAAATTTATGGTCCCAGGGACCGGCAGACAGTCCACCTGCGCGTAAAGGACGGGCCTTCAGCAGACGCGTGGCTCCCCCTGCCATGATGATATCGTTGATTGCCTGTTTTCCTATGGAAAGAAGGCAACCGGCCTCAAAGACCGATTTACATTGCGCTCCCCTGCTATTTCAGCAGCGGGCACAGAATAATCGCTGGCGCGACCTAAACCTTTCTAAAAAGGATGATCCCGAAAACCATACCCACAATCGAAGAAAGATTTATTTTCATTGAAAACGAAATGACTTCAAGATTAAAGCCGATGGGACCGGTCAGGTTCTGGGTGATAACCGCAAGAGCGGGAACAGCCCTGACAAGAAGAGTTCCCAGTGCAGATCCCAGGATGGCACCTATAACGAGAAAAGCAAGAAAGTACCATGTATTTGATCTGTCAAAAGTCATTCTTTAACGAGTCCCTTAATATAATGTAAGCAATACAGGCAGATACCGATATTTGTCAAGATTTTTTTCTACCGTGATTTCAGGTACATCTCCAGAAGCCCCTCGGCGGGATGCCTTTTACGGGGCGGCGAAAAGAAAATCTCCCGGAGCGTCTGCCGGTGAGGGGTGGTGACGGTAGCATTAAACTTTTGCCCGCCGCTGTGGCGCCACTTCCCCCGGCGCCAGGTGTCATAGTAAAGAGTATAAAGATAGAAGGAAGTTTTGTCTCGTGTAAATTTCAACCGGGTAAAAAACTGCCTGCCCGAAGTATGAAGAACCCTTCCGTCACGGCATTCAAAACGCACCCGGTGGGGAAGAAAAGCCCACAGCCTGCCGCGTTTCAGGCCCCTTTTCCAGGAAAGAATGGTTATCTTTTTACAATTTTTCAGCTCGATGGTTTCTTTCTTTCCTGAAACGGTGAAAGAGGCAGGTACAGTAACGGTTTTCGCGGGGAACCGTATAACACCGGAAAGCCGGTTTTCTCCCCCTGTGGTGACCTGCACCGCCGCATCGTAAAAGGAACGGGAGGCTTTGACTTCCCCCCTGCTTTGCTTTTTTTTGATACGGGGAACCAGCGGGTCCCGGGGCTCTTCAAGGGCGTTCAGTATGGGGGGGAAGTTAAGGGCCAGCAGCAGCGCCATCACTCCCGCGCGGCCCCTTTTTCTGCAGCTTCTCGATACGCCTGATTTCCCTGTGGGCAACTCCATTTTTTTCATCAAAAGTCAGTATCCCTTTGAACATTTCATAGGCTTCATCGTTACGGTGCAGCATCCGCAGGGACATGCCTGAAACCACCATGGCCCTGACAAAATTCTTTCTGAAACCGAGGGCCTTACGTGCCGTTTCAAGGGCGTGAGGGTAATCCCTGAGATAGTAATAGGCCTCGGCGAGATGGCACCAGACATTGGCGTCGATCTCGTTTTTTGAAAGATATTCACGCAGGTGTTTCTCTGCCCTGACGTAATCCTTTTTGGCAAGGTAACATTCTCCCACGTAGAGATGACTCTTTTCATCCCTGCTGTTAATTTCAAGCGCTTTTTCGAGTTCAGTGATAGCCTCATCGTAACGGCTTTCTGAAAGATGCCGAAATCCCCTTTCCCGGTAATTCACCAGCTCACGGTATTCACGGTCCAGTTCAACAACCATCAGGGTTACATCATCGGTCTGCTCAACCCCGGCGGTGAACCGCTTCCAGTCACTCATGATCCGTTCCTTCACCTCCGACAGGGAAAGATCCATGGTATCAGCAAAGAGCTTTCGGAGGCGTTCAACCCCGTAGGGTTCCTCGTAGCGGTTTTTCGCCTCTGTGACACCATCGGTAAAAAGCAGCACCCTGTCACCGTAATCGAGCATATCACGGCCGTCTTCGTACATGTCATTGGCTACATCCATGGCCCCGAGGAACAGCCCGTTGGTGTCCCATTCCCTGATTTCACCTGTTTCGTATTTCAATACCATGGGAAACTGGTGCGAGGCATTGCCGTAAAAAACCTCGTATGAGGGGCCCACAACCATGAGAAAAGCGGTGACAAAATCATCGGTCTGAATGGTTTCGAGGAGTTCATTGTTGACATGGCGAAAAATGTCCCGGGGAAAGAGCTGCGTCTGAATCGTTTCTGAAAAACTGATCTTTGCCATTGCCGTGAGAAATGCCGCGGGCATGCCATGTCCCGAGGCATCGGCCATAAGGATCCCCAGGTGGCCTCCCTGCATCTGGAAAATATCATAGAAGTCTCCCCCCACCTGTCCCATGGCACTGTAGTAGGCATCAATACGAATTCCCTCATGGACAAAGGGCATTTCAGGAAGAATACCCGACTGTATGTCCGCGGCAAGTTTTAGTTCTCTCTGTACTTCTTCATCACGCTTTTCGAGTTCTTTCATTATCGTGTTCATCTCATCAGTACGTTCCGCCACGATGAGTTCAAGGTTTTCATTGAGCTTTTCCATTTCCC
The DNA here is from genome assembly GCA_964534225.1 of uncultured Leptospirales bacterium. GTDB lineage: Bacteria > Spirochaetota > UBA4802 > UBA4802 > UBA5550 > CAZHNW01. The sequence continues at coordinate 7,984 of CAZHNW010000124.1, forward strand.
GTGACAGGTAGTTGACCCTGTCGGCAAGACCAAAAGAGATAAGGATAATCTCAAGAAGTGACGCCCCCTGCATGCCCCAGTGCGTAAAGGATGTATCGGGGAGGATTGAAAATGTCTTTAAAACATGAAGCACCACGCCCACCCAGAAAAAACTCCAGGCAATGGTGTAATAGCGTGCCGGCCTGAAACCCTGGTAGAGGGTTATACTGAGGGCAATGGTTATCAACAGTGCTGTCAGGAGACCAAGGATCAGAACAATATTCATGATAACAACATATTGAATAAAAAAGCAAAAAGGCAGAAGCATCAGAAAGAGTATAATGACAACCAGGAATATTTCATTGATACGGGGACTGTTCTCTTTCAGCTTGAGAAAGGCGCGGCAGAAATTTATTGAAAAAATAAGACTCAGGAGAATAAAAAAGACAAGGTTATTGTTGGCCCACCAGACCGATCCCGGCCAGAGGTACTGGTTTGCCAGTCCGTTGAGACTCAGCTGAAACATAAAAAAGGAGGAATAATAGAAAACATAGAAAAGATAACTGATATCTCCGATGGAAAAAAAGAGAAAAAGATTATAGATGAGCATGACAAGAACGGCTCCGTAATAAAAACCCATGACCAGCTGCTCTGATGAAATGCCGTCCCGGAGGGGTTCATCAGTCCATGCTCTGAGATCAATATCTACCGTACCCTTGCTCCTGATACGGAAAAAATATTCAGTTTTTGAAAAGGGTTCTTCCACCAGGGGGAAGATGAACTTCCTGTACTTTACCGCCCTCTCTTTAAAGGGATGAAAGGTTCCACCCCTCTGTTGCGCCACCACCCGGTCATTACAGACACGGTAGAGGTCAATTTCATTCAGGAGGGGGTAGCCCACCTCGATATACCACTTCATTCTTTCAGCAGACCGGTTGACCACGGGAAGCCTTACCCAGTAAGCGGAGGAGGAGAAACCAAAGGAGTGACGCTCCTTTTCAGAGCGTATAAAATACTGCATTCTCGTGGGGGTGAGGATATCCTCGATAGTAAAATCCGCCCCCCTGTCTTCCTGCAGGTAAATTTCACTGTTCAGGGATACCCCATCCATTTCATCCCGCACTTCGAAATAATCTGCCGCTGAAAGAGAAAGGGGGTAGAAAAAAAACAGAAGGATAAAAAGAGAAAAAGGTCTCCTGGTGTTAACCGCCCCTGTTATGATTCTGTATATTTTTTTTGCTGTCATCAATGTTCCGTGCTGAATGATTGCGGACACAGGCATATTCCCGGTTCTCTATATTATATCGGTTAGAGACAGGGGCTTCACAAGTAAAAGGTAACAATGAACCGAAACAGGTAAAAATATTACTGCAGGCGCGGGAAAAACGACGACATTGAAGGTGCGAAAGCGCTTTCGCGCCTTCAATGTCGTCATCTGTTAACCGGTACAGATAACCAATATACATAAAAATTCATTGAAAAGTGGAAGGATACCGGGTATTCTACTAATAGAAATTTTTCAGTTCGCCGATAGTTGTCTTAGAAAGTCGAATTTTCTATTCTCCAGGAGAAGACACCTATGAATGCCATATCAGTTCCATCCGAAGCAGTAGCCATATATAACTCTGCCCTTGAATTTTCCAATCGCGGCGACCTTGTTTCAGCCCTCAAAGAATATAAACGGGCCCTTGAAGCCTACCCTTCATTTATCGAGGCCTATAACAATATAGGCGAAATTCATGCCAGTATGGGCAACAGTGACCTGGCCCTTGAAGCATACCAGAGCGCCCTCAAGATCGAACGCAACCATCGCGTTCTCCTTAACATGGGAGTGGAGTACTACAACGAGAACAGGTACGACGAGGCGCTCCCCTTCTTTTTCGAGGCCCTGCAGTTGAAGCCCGATTTCATGGAAGGCCTCTACTACACGGGCATGACTCTCTACGCGGTCAAACGATACGATGAAGCAGAAAAAAAACTCACGGAAGTGGTCAACCAGGACCGCCAGCACCTGAAGGCAAACTATCTTCTTTCATATATCTACTACGAGTGGAAAGAATATGCAAAGGTCATTGAATGCCTCGATAATATCAGCAAAGTCGCCGATGATAAAATCTTTCTCAACAAGTACTACGGTTTCTGTTACTACTACCTGGGAGATTACAAAAAGGCCGTTGGCTACCTCGAAGACGCCCTGAAGGCCCAGCCCCTCTACAGCAAGTTCAAGACATACCTGAAGAACCTGACCTACGAAAACAAGGTCAAGGAAATCGGTGATGTTGATGCCGCCATAAAGGAAATGGAACAGAAGATGATGGCAGACGAACCGGTCTATTCTGATGTTTCACGCCTCAGTATGCTCTATATCTTTAAGGGCCAGAACCAGAAGGCGGAAAAACTGCTGGTTAATTTCAAGACACGCATGGCATCGTAAAATTTTTTCGTCAGGCGCGGATTCCGTCAGGCGAGGTCACGTTCCGATAGGCGCGGTCACGTGACCGCGCCTATCGGAACTACCTACAACCGCGTTAAATCAAACTTCCAGTAGGGGCCCTCGCGGACGAAATCAAGGGCCGTATCTCCTGGGTAACTACTACCTGCGAGAGAAGCAGAACAAGAAGGCGATCGCATACTTCGAGCGAGCCCTGGACATAGATCCACAACACATCGATTCCGCCAGGCAGCTGCGCATTCTGAGGATGCGTCAGAAGACCGAGACCTCTGGTCTGTTCGATCTCTTCAAGAAGAGCTGATTTCTATATTGTTAATTGATTGGGTTGGGGCAGGAGAGGCTCCAATAGGAGCTTATTCGGTGATCTTGGGTTCGAGGGGGAAGTGGAATATGAAGCCAATGGCGATGCTCTGGTTGGCGTTCCAGGTGCGATCGTCCTTGTTGATCTTCCCGTCGGGATAATCGCCCTTGCCATTTGCGACTGGCTCCCAGCAGACATCTGCGCCGCCGTAGCAATCCCCGTCGGTGAGCTGCCACTCGGTGCCTGCCTGTCCAGCCTCGTCGGTTCCGCCCTCGTTCCACTTGAACGGCGCGATCCGGTACTCGATGTTGAGCCCGAACCACTCGTTGAAGTATGCGGTGAAGGCAACCCCCAGGGTGAAGGTACCCGTGATCTGGGTCTTGCGATCCGGGGACCACGAACCCGGGTCGTCCAGGTCGCCGCATCCACCGCCCGCGCAGCTGGCGCGCTCGTCGAAGTGCACGATGCCTCCACCCACGAAAATGTAACCGTCGATGGCCACGAACAACTTCTCGAACATGGCCAGCTTGCCCCTGAGCGGGATGAGGCCGATCTGGGCCAGGTACATTCCCTTCATGAGGGCGATCTGGTCCTCGAAGTTGTTGGCGCCGGTGTAGCTGGGCCAGTTACTCTCCGAAGGTGTCGTCGAAGTTCCGCCGATGTCGACCGACTCCGAGATGTGGTTCGTTAGCTTGGTGGGGGCGTTGAGCACGTAGTAGCCGACGACCCCGACCGACAGCCAGTCCAGGATGTTGAACTCCAGCTTCGCGCCGAGCATGAAGTTGTGTGAGTAGTCGTTCAGCAGCGTGTAGCCGAATTGCGGCCCCACGGAGAACCTCATCTCTCTGTACTTCACGAGCTTACGGACAGCCGGCGCTCCCGCGAGGGGACCCTCCAGCAAGATTTCCTGCGCGGACGCGGTCTTATAGTAGCCGCAAACCGCGACAACGGAGAAGGCCAACGCAAGGATGATACGCTTCATTGTTCCTAGCCCCTTTCGTCCTTCTTCATACATCGGTTTCTTCCTTACCTCTCGTAGCCTTCTACTTCGGGAGCTTGTACTCGAAGGTGAAGGGCAGGAACAGGCTGACTCCGATATGAAGCATGACGTTATTTGTCAGCTTGTAATTGGGGTCGATCCACCTGCCCTTGATGCGCCGCTCGTCTGGAGTGGAGTAAGTCTTGAGGTTCTCCAACTCCTCGGGGAAGATGTAGTCGCGCAGCTCAACGAAAATCGCCGCGAAACGGGTCAGGTAGAGACGTCCACCGATGCCGATGTTGAAACAGAATTTCATGTTGTATTCGAATGATCGGTACTCCGGATCGATGACCGGCACGGGCCTGGTGAAGATGAAGCCGCCGCCGCCGAGTATCCAGACGTCCCAGTGGAGGATCCATTCCTTGGCGAGGGCGAACTTTCCGTACAGCGGCACATAGGTGAAATTGATCTGACCGCCCCAGAAGTATTCGTTGATGGGCACCGTCTGGTGAGTCGCGCGGCTGACCGAGAAGTTCAGGTCGGTCTCGTTGTCGAGGCCCCTGTACCAGTTGAAGCTCAGGCCGGCGGCGAGAACCTCGGTGATGTAGTAGGCC
>CAZHNW010000125.1:0-12188 GCA_964534225.1 uncultured Leptospirales bacterium
CGTACCCCTTGGCATAGCCTGTTACACAGCAGACCAGGAAACCATAAAATTTATTGAAAGCCGCTTTCATAAAACCGGCCTCAGGGCAGACATTAAATACCCCCTGGTGCAAATGCTGGCGGTGATGGGAAGTGTCGGGACTATTGCCTACACAAAACAGTCCGATTTCGATTACTGGGTCTGCATTGACAGCAGGGGCATCCCTCCTGAACAGGTAGACAACTTTTACCAAAAGGTCGACGCCATCCAAAAATGGGCGATAGATGAGGCAAAAATTGACGTACACCTCTTCATCAACGAAATACAAAAACTTAGAGACAACATCTACGCAGAAGATGAAACCGAGGCCTTCGGGTCAACTATCGGGGCGACTCTCAAAGATGAATTCTACCGAAGTTCCATCATCATTGCCGGCAAGATACCCTTCTGGTGGGTACTTCCCCGCATCGGAGACGAAGAATACGAAAAGCTCTACCACCAGGTCCCCGACGAGATACGGGACGCCAACTATATTGACCTTGGTAACCTCTATACAATATCAAAAGAAGACTTCCTCGGTGCTGCCCTCTTCCAGATCATCAAGGCACTGGGAAACCCCTTTAAATCAATACTGAAAATAGGCATCCTGGAAAAATACCTTTTTGACACGGGAAGCAACTTCCTTATAAGCCATAAAATCAAGGCGGCTATTCAGAAAGGCATAACAAAGGGAAAGATACTCGACTCCTATATTATGATGTTCGAAGAGGTCTACTCCTATTACAGCAGCACCCTTGAAGACAGGGACCTTCTGGCCATCCTGCGGCAGAACCTCTACCTGAAAATCAACCCGCAGCTGTCCAAGTACGCCGCCATGAAGGAAAACAAGAACCTGCCCTACAAGGTAATGGTCATGTTCCGCTACGTCATCGACTGGAAGTGGAGCGCACGCACCATCAAGGACCATGACAACTTTGACAACTGGGACTACAACAAGATCATGAAATTCTGGAACCAGGTCAGAAAATTCATGCTCCTCTCCTACCAGAAAATTGCCCGTGAACTTCCCGCTCTGAACCTTTCACAGCGTATTTCTGAATCTGATTTTAAACTGCTGTCGCGAAAAATCAAATCATACTTCTCATCTAACAGGGAAGAAATCGATAACTACATAACCTTCAAAGACACGCCCCACGAATCGATTCTCTACATCGAACCCCTCACCGAAGACATCGACAACCCGCAGTGGCGCCTCTACAGGCGCAACACCAGCTCCGAAGAAAAATTTGTTTCCACCACACTGCGCACCGAAACCGACCTGCTGCGCCTTCTCTGCTGGATGGCCCTGAACCAGATATTCCATCCCACCTTCACGCGGCTCCAGATACAGTCAGGCTACAGCCGCCTCAACCAGAACCAGATACTTGAACTTCTCAACAACATCTATGAACTCTTTATAGAAAAACGCATCTACCTGAAAAATGATTTCTTCCTTCACCCTTCCTTCACCATCGCCAACATGGTCATCATCAACTTCAACACCGAAAACGCCGACGCTATTGAATCGATCTACTGGCTCTACAACACAAGCTGGGGCCAGTCATTTATAAAAAATGTGGGGGGAAGTCAAAACCTGATTCCCGTCCTTGAGACTATCATCCAGGACGGCATCAACCTTCACCGCCCCTTTGATGACTACTGCATTATCGCCACCCCGGAGCCATACAAGCCCCTTTATAAAAATCTTGAACGCCTTTTTCGCGATACCTATAATTTTTTCCTTTTCGAGGGGGGAAGACGGCCCAAACGTTTTATCACCCGGCTCGAAAACCAGTTTATCATCATCACCAGGGAAAAAGAGAGGGTGGAAGTCACCATCCAGCCTCACCTGATTAAAATGTTGACAAACCTGACCCTCAGCCCGAAGCGAAATATTGACCTTGTATTCCACGGTGAAGGGAGCCGCATGAAGCTCTACGGAAAATTACTGGAGCATGCCAGGAAAAATTCCTTAAGTATTTTCTTTGAACAGAAAGAGAGTCATACCCTGCTCTACACGGTGAACGAACAGGGCAATCTTTTCACTTTCATCACCCCCAACACCATGAGGGAAGAGGTCACCATCCGCCTTTACGAATTCTGTAAAAATACCATCGCCGCACTGAACACAATGGATGAAACCCCCCGCGTGAACGATACAATAACCGTTCAACGAATAAACATTGATGCGAGAGGTAATGTCTCACTCGATAACCTGACAGTCCAGGTAAAAGAGGCCCACCTGATGAAATTCAGCCGAAGCACGACCCTGAATGCCTTGATCCATTCAGAAAAGAAAAGCCCCCATCTCTACAGTATCTCAACGGTTGAATGCGCATCTGAAGCAGCACCTTTGAAGGGATTAATAGCCCCCCTGGCCCGCACATTTAAAGGAAGGATCGCAGCACCAACACTGACAGCGGTAAACTTTACCGGAGATACAGAACCGGTTCTTCGGAGCGGATCGAACAGCTTCTTTCTTGAAAAGTATCGCCTGGAGCTGATACTCTCCCGTGCGCTTCAATAGTTAATTACCGCACCAATAAAAAAACCGTCTAAAACTCTGTTTTAAACGGCCTTTTTATTATCAGCAAAAATTATTCTTAATCGGTAGGAAAATTTTCTCTAAAAAATCGTACCTTTTTTTCTTTTTCAATTTCCTTTTTATTCAAAGTTCCTTTTTCAAGGGCGATATCAAGTATCTTGACACCATCATCTCCTTCATCCTCTGCCTCAGGTTGAGCAGGCTTACTACGTTCCTCTTTTTTCTTCAATTCATCGAAACGGGCATCGATCATATCCTGCGTCATCATGGGCATTTCATCAGACGAATTTTTTCTGGCTGTTTTTTTCTTTCCCCCTGATGCTGATTTCGCCTTTTTTGTCGCAGGCTTTTTGCTGCTTTTCCTGCTCGTTTTAGGCATAGAAGGCCCTCTTTCTGATGGTTTCCCTTCGATTTCCTCCACCAGGTTTTCCGGAGGATTTGAAATCTGCAATTCAAGAAGTTTGATCCTTTCTCCCAGCAGAATATTTATCTGCTTTTCAATGGACATATAAATAGGAGTGGAAAAGGATTTATTACGCGCAATGGTTCGCTCGAGTTTCTTCAAATCCTTGATATCTTCATCTATTATTTCAATTCTTTTAAGAACATGTACTACCTTCATAACAACCTCTGTTTGAGTAATATCCCGCTGTCAGCGGCCCGCAAAGCTGTATATTATTGCATATGACATGACTCGTTTTAAGTCAAACAGTTTTTCTCAACACCAGGGGCAGATATAATAAAAGATTAAAACTGAAAGTATGGAAAGATAAAGGAAGAAAGAAAAGTATGTATCAAAAAACCTCAGAGAAGATGTCTGACAAGATTAATTTTACCGATTTCACCTGAAACAACAATTGAGTCATTGTAGGAAAAAACATAATCAGGATTGGGGATTGCCTTGATCTTTGAGCCCTCATCGGTATTACTTCGAATGAGAAGAATATCAACACCGTAGCGCGCCCTGATGTCCAGCTCCTTGATAGACCTGCCGATAAAAAGTTTGGGGACAGGAAGTTCAGTCATACTGTACCCTTCCATGAAATGGACATCACTATCGATATTTTTCATGGTAATGCGGCTGGCAAAGGCCGCGGTGATATCGCGTCTTTCCACTTCCTCGTTGTAGGCGTCAATTATATCCTTACGCCAGACCATACCCACAACACGATTCTTCTCAGGGCTGTCTACGACAGGAAGTCCCTGGAGATTGAGACGGCTCATTATATCCAGAACGGTCTGGCAGTTATCTGAGGCAACAACAGGTTCTATCTCCTTGTCCGCAATATCATCAGCGATAAGAAGATGCTGAAGAATATCCTTTTCATAAAGATGTTCCTTTACATCATGAATGGTGACCATGCCAAGATAATGGTTCTGGCTGTCAACAACAGCGAAATAAGGGTCTTTCCCCGAAATGACACTGTTGGCGACTTCATCAAAGGTTGAAAACTGGCTGAGAGTTTCAACCCTGCTGGTGAAGACATCTTTGACAAAAATCGACTTCATGACATTTATTTCAGCGCCATCCTTGATCTGAATACCCCGCTGAACCAGTTTCAGGGTATATATTGATTCCCTCGAAAGCTTTGTCGCAATAATAGTCGACATGATGCAGGTAATCATGAGTGGCAAAATAATATGATAGTCATTGGTCAGTTCAAAAACGATAATAATGGCCGTAATAGGTGCGTATGTAGTAGCCGCAACGAGCCCCCCCATGGCAACAAGGGCATAGGCCCCGGGAGAGGAAGTGATATCCGGGAAAAACCAGTGAACAAAACTTCCGAAGAACACACCTGTCATGGCACCGAGAAAAAGGGAAGGAGCAAAGATACCCCCGCTCCCGCCGGACCCCAGGGTCAGTGAAGTAGCGATGATCTTCATAAAAACAAGAACAAGGGCCAGGTTCCAGATTGTCTTACCATGAAGAGCGTCATTGATTGACTCATACCCGACCCCCATCACCTGGGGAAACAGTATGGCCATACCCCCGATGAGGATACCGCCGATAACCGGTTTGGCATAATCAGGTAGTTTAAGACGATTATCAAAAAAATCTTCCGAATAATAGAGAACCCTTATAAAGATATGGCCCACAACAGCAGCCAGAACTGCCAGTATAAAGTAGAAAATCAACTCGTAAGAACTGGTAAGCTGGTATTCCGGCACGCGGAAAGCGGCAAAATTTCCCTCGAAGTGGTGAGAAATAACCGTTGCCATAACAGAAGAAATAACGATGGGAGAAAACTGGGTGAAGGCAAAATCCCCCAGAATTATTTCAACAGCAAAAAGGGCTCCTGCAATGGGAGCATTAAAGGCTGCAGCGATACCCGCTGCAGCACCGCAGCCGACAAAGGTTTTCATTCGCTGGGTTGAAACATTAAAAAACTGCCCTACGGAACTGCCGATACTCGATCCAATCTGGACAATGGGGCCTTCTCGCCCCACCGATCCACCGGTTCCGATAGTGATGGCTGACGCAATGGCTTTAACAAGAGCAACACGGGGACGAATAACTCCTCCCCTGAGAAGGATCGACTGCATGACCTCGGGTACACCGTGTCCCTTTGCTTCCCGTGCCAGAAAATAAATCAGCGGCCCCACTACAAGACCCCCAAGGGCCGGGGCGGCAAGTTTCACATACCAGGGTGCGGCAATAATGTTATCGAGAAGACTCCCGCTGCCACTGTAAAAGACTTCAGAGATACCTTTAATCATTATCCGAATCAAAAGGGCGCCGAAGCCACCGAGAACGCCAATAATAAGAGCGGCAATGACCATAAAGGTATGTTCAGTCATTTTTGCCCTCTCAAGGAAGGAGACAGTTTTATCAGAAAGGCGCGATCCCATTATTTTCTATGAAGTCTGTTCTCTGTTGTAGTGATGATAATATTAAGGTCGTACTATACAGCACTCTTATTATGTCAATGATAAAATTAATCATTGACATATACCTTCCGGATAAGAAAAAAGGTATTTGAAATATAAAATTAAGAGGTATCATATGTCTCCTGTCGTCACCTACACCAACCCGGATTTTATCAAAGAACTTGAAGCAGACAACAAATTCGCCGCCATCGAAGAACTTGCACGGGTATTCGAAGGATCAGACATATGCAGTGATGTCGACACACTGGTAACGGCACTGAAGGAAAGGGAAGAGATACTCAGTACCGGCATCGGCCTCGGGATTGCCATCCCCCACGCAAAAATAAACTCAGTCAAAGAGATGGCCTTTGCCATAGGCATTTCCAAAAAAGGGATCGATTTCGATTCACTGGACGGCAACCCGGCTCACCTTATTATCCTTGTCGCCGCGGGAGAGAGACAGCACAAGGACTATCTGAAACTCCTGTCAAACATCATGGCGATACTGAAAAATGAAACAGTCAAAAAAAGCATAATAGAATCATCCTCACCGGATGAAATTATTAAACTGCTGGACAACGAAAAATAGAGAGAACAGAAATTCCAGATCACCCTGCTCTCTCCCGGTGATCCTGAAAAAAATTCAGTGCCATGGCCACCGCGCCGCACAAAATAAAGCAGAGGTCAACCATGAATGAACGCGAATATAACTTCAATGAAATAGAAAAAAAATGGCAGAAGAAATGGGAAGCTGACGGCACCTTCCTCAACCAGCGGGATGAAAAAAGAGAAAAATACTATGTCCTTGAAATGTTTCCCTATCCCTCAGGGCGCCTTCACATGGGGCATGTCAGAAACTATACCATCGGCGACATCATGGCCCGATTCTGGCGCATGAGGGGAAAAAATGTCTTTCATCCCATGGGCTATGACTCCTTCGGCCTTCCCGCTGAAAACGCCGCCATCAAGAACAACATCCCTCCCCGCAAGTGGACTGCGGAAAACATTGAGTATATGAACGTTCAGCTCAAGAGAATGGGATTTTCCTATGACTGGGACAGGGAAATCGCCACCTACCAGCCTGATTACTATCGCTGGAACCAGTGGATCTTCCTTAAAATGATGGAAAAGGGCCTGGTCTATAAAAAAAAGTCATCTGTCAACTGGTGCCCCGAATGCCAGACCGTACTTGCCAATGAACAGGCGGAAAACGGCATCTGCTGGCGCTGTGACTCAGAGGTAATCCAGAAGGCCCTTGAACAGTGGTTCTTTAAAATCACCGATTACGCTGACGATCTCCTGGCGGGACATGAAACACTGAAAGAGGGATGGCCCGAACAGGTCCTCACCATGCAGAAAAACTGGATCGGCCGTTCAACGGGCCTGGAAATAAATTTCAAGCTTGAAAATGGTGACAACTTCCCCATATACACCACGCGCCCCGACACGGTTTACGGCGTCACCTTCATGGTCATCGCGCCGGAACACCCCCTCCTGGAACAGATCACCGATCCTGCAGTACAGGACTTCATGAAGCGCATCAAAAATCAATCCATGGCGGACCGCATGGCGGAAGACCGCGAAAAAGAAGGAATCGACACGGGCCTCAAAATAATCAATCCCTTCAACGGCGACAAAGTCCCCCTCTACGTGGGAAACTTTGTCCTCATGGAATACGGCACCGGCGCCATCATGGCAGTACCGGCCCACGACACCCGCGACTTCGCCTTTGCAAAAAAATTCGGCATCCCAGTCAAAGTGGTCATCGACAACCCGGATTCGCCCCTCGAGGTCGAAAAAATGGACGACGCCTATATCGCCGACGGGATCAACATCAACTCCGGTCCCTTCGACGGCCTCAAGAACCGTGACGCCATTGAAAAAATCGCTGATTACGCGGAGAAAGAAGGCTTCGGCACACGTCAGGTCAACTACCGCCTTCGTGACTGGGGCATCTCCCGGCAGAGGTACTGGGGCTGTCCCATCCCGATCATCTACTGCGACTCCTGCGGCGCTGTGCCGGTACCGGAGAAGGACCTTCCCGTTCTGCTTCCTACGGAAGTCGATTTCCATGGAGACAGCCGCAGTCCCCTGTCTACAATGGATGACTTCCTGAAAACGCCCTGCCCCAAATGCGGCAAAGAGGCACGGCGCGAGACTGATACCATGGACACCTTCGTTGACTCATCCTGGTATTACGCGAAATACACTTCCCCAAAATCAGAAGAAATTTTTGATAAGGCGGAAGTCGACTACTGGATGAACGTTGACCAGTACATCGGGGGCATTGAACACGCGGTGCTCCACCTTCTCTACGCACGCTTTTTTAACATGGTTCTCAATGACCTGGGACTTCTCAAAAACAGGGAACCTTTCAAACGTCTTCTTACACAGGGGATGGTCATCAAAGACGGGGCCAAGATGAGCAAGTCTAAGGGTAACACCGTCGACCCGGATGAAATCATTAAAAAATATGGCGCCGACACGGTTCGCCTCTTTATGCTCTTTGCCGCTCCCCCACAGAAAGACCTGGACTGGTCAGACAAGGGGGTTGAGGGAAGTTTCCGTTTCATCAACAGGATCTGGCGCTTCCTCAACAGCCATATCGACCTCTACCAGGCAGGAGCCAGCGTCAACCATGAGAATCTTTCAGAAGACCAGAAAAAAATACGCATTGAGCTGCACCGCACCATCAAAATCGTAACCGACGATGTTGCCCGAAGGATGCAATACAATACTGCCATAGCCCGCTTCATGGAGTTCACCAATGCCCTCTACCAGGTCCCCGAAGAGGCATGGCAGAACAAAGAAGGAAAAGCGGTACTCTCAGAAATTTTTGAAAAATTCATTGCCATGCTCAATCCCTTTATACCCCACGTCGCAGAAGAAATGTGGGAGGCCATGGGAAGAAAAGAAGTTCTCTCCGATATACCATGGCCCGACTTTATCGAGGAATTGACCACACGTGATGAAATCGAAATCGTCTTCCAGGTAAATGGAAAAATTCGCGCCAAAGAAAATGTTCCCTCTGACACATCAAAAGAAGAGATGGAAAAAATAGCCCTGGCACACGAACGCATCAAAGAATTCATCGAAGGCAAAGAGATTAAAAAAATCATTGCCGTACCAGGCAAGCTGGTCAATATAGTAGCAAAATAATATATGGCATTCTTTGAAGGCGAGGTTCGCCAACCTCCCCTTTAAAGAATGCCAACCTCACCTTACACCCCGACGCCTCCTCTTTCTAATAATAACAGTGGACATTTTCTTTACAACATGCTATCCTGTAGTTTCTATTCAAAAAACAGGATATTTTCTTATTGATTATCAATGAAACGCATAAATAAAAATAAACTGCGAATCATTCTACACACTGTTGTGCCTGCTGCACTTACAGTATTCCTTTTTATTATACTCAACTACCTGTTCACAATACCCCTCATTGAAAAAAATCTCATCGAAGACCGCAAACGCCTCACCAGGGAAATCACTAACTGCGCCATCAGCATCCTTAGCGATTACAATAAAAAAATTGAAACAGGAGCCCTTTCCCCTGAAAAAGCACGCACCACTGCCATGGAACTTGTCAGCAAAATCCGCTACGGTCCTGATGCGAAAGACTACCTCTGGATCAACGATACACTCCCCCGAATGATCATGCACCCTTACCGCAAAGACCTTGACGGCAAAGACATCTCCAACTTCAGGGACCCCCACGGAAAAAGACTTTTTGTTGAAATGGTAAAAACTGTCAAAAAAAACAACGAAGGATTTGTCTCCTACATGTGGCAATGGAAAGACGACCCTGACAGGATTGTACCAAAGCTCTCTTATGTAAAAATTTTCAAACCCTGGGGCTGGGTCGTTGGAACAGGTATATACATAAATGATGTTAATGCAAACATCGCCCTCATCACAAAAAAATTAAATATTATTTTCATTTTCATTCTCTGTCTAATTATTATCATTTCCACCTATATCATTCGAAACGGTGCCAAAAATGAATTCATGCGAAGCCAGGCAGAAAAAGAACTGGAAAAATCACAACGCAGTCTCAGGGACATCATCCAGTTCCTTCCGGATGCTGTACTGGTACTTGACCAGCATGGCAGGGTTATTGCCTGGAACCAGGCAATGGAAAAAATAACAGGGGTTGCAGGTGATAAAATTATCGGGAAGAGCAACCTTGAATATTCCATCCCATTTTATGGGGAAAAACGTCAAATACTGGCTGACCTCATTCTAACACCCGCTGTAGAAATACCAGAATCATATACAGTCATTGAACGCGAAGAAAACCGCATCGTCGCCGAAGCCTACACCCCGGGACTTCCACAGGGGGAGCGCTACCTTGAAGCTACGGCTGGTCTACTCTTCAATGAAAACGGGGAAGTAAACGGTGCCATAGAAATCATCAAGGACATAACCGAAAGAAAAAATTCCGAAATTAAACTTAAAGAGGCTCAGCATTATATTGCCAGCATTATAAACTCAATGCCCTCTGTTCTCATAAGCATTGATTCTGACTGCACCATCACGCAGATAAATAATTCAGGAGAAAAACTGACCGGCAAACCCTTCAAAGAGGTAGTAGGCAAAAGAATATGCCAGTTCCTCCCCTGCCTTGTCCCTGACGAGAAGATGCTGATTGAAGCCATCGAAAAGAAAAGAATAATTGAAGAAAGAAAAATACCATGGAACCAGAAAGGCCACATCCATTACTACCACATGACAGCCTATCCCCTCCTTGACAACACCAGAGATGGAGCGGTAGTACGTATTGATGAAATCACTGAACGTGTCAATCTTGAAGAGATGATGATTCAATCTGAAAAAATGCTCTCCGTGGGTGGCCTTGCCGCGGGAATGGCCCATGAAATAAACAATCCCCTGGCGGGCATAATGGGCAATATTGAACTGATAAAAAACCGGCTGACCCAGAAGAACAATGCCAACCAGAAAGCCATTGACGAGAGCGGGCTCACATGGGAAAAACTTGCAAGCTACCTTGAAAAAAGAAAAATAATACAGATGCTTGACATGGCACATGAAGGGGGAAAACGAACAGCGGAAATCGTCAGAAACATGCTGAGTTTTGCCCGCAAGAGCGAACGCCGCTTTTCCCCTGTATCCATACCGGAACTCATCGATAAAACAGTTGAACTTGCATCAACCGATTACGACCTTAAGAAAAAATATGATTTCCGTCATTTTAACATCGACCGTCATTATGATCCTGACACACCACCGGTCTACTGTGAAGAATCAAAAATACAACAGGTTCTGCTCAATCTGATAAAAAACGGTGCTGAAGCGATGAGCGAATCACCGAAAAAAAATACTACACCGACATTCATCTTTACCGTTCAGCCTGAAGCCGAAATGGTCCGCATCGACATTTCTGATAACGGCCCGGGCCTGCCAGAAGACATTCGCCGAAGAATTTTTGAACCATTCTTTACCACCAAGGAAGTAGGAAAAGGAACAGGGCTGGGGCTTTCGGTCTCCTATTTTATTATTACCGAAAACCATAAAGGAAGCATGGCAGTTGAGTCAGACCCCGGCAAAGGGACAACATTTACCATTAAGCTCCCTGCAAAATAATACAGCTATTTCATCAACTTTTTTACCGCATCAACAAGCTGTTCAGGCTTAAAGGGTTTTACGATCCAGGCATTGGCGCCAAGTTCTTTTCCCCGCTGTTTCATGTCTTCACCTATTTCTGTGGTAAGCATGATAAAGGGAGTATACCTGTTTTTCTCTCCTTCACGGATTTTCTGCAGAAAGGTAATACCATCCATGTTGGGCATATTAACATCACAGATGAACATATCAATATCCTCTGATGCACCTTTTTCCAGGGCATCCTCTCCATCGACAGCTTCAATGATATCATAATCTTCTGCTTTGAGGGTAAGGCCTACCACCTGTCTCATGGAAGATGCGTCGTCAATAATCATCACTTTTTTTGCCATAGAATTCTCTCCGGAATTATTTCTTTTCAGGTGATTCAGTACTGAAAAAACCATTGACTCACATTATTTATAATACCCTACACCGTTTCTCCTGTCAACCACCACACTACCTGTAACGGTAAATGCCTTGACACTGCCCTCATCATCAATTAATAAAATAAGAAAGAAAAGGAGAACTGTAATGCAACTGAAAGAAGCCATATTCACGCGACGATCAGTCCGAAAATTTACCGAACATTATGTCACCAACAAAGAACTTCATGAAATACTCGAAGCGGCCCGATACGCCCCTTCATGGGCCAACACCCAGTGCTGGGATTTCATTGTTCTCCGCGACCGGGAGGTCATCGGGCAGGTTACCGAGGCCTATTCAGAAACAAACCCGGCGAGAAAATGCTCCTTTGACTGTTCCGCACTTATCGTTGCCTGTGCCGATGTCAAAAAATCAGGATACAAAAAGGGCGAGCAG
This sequence comes from uncultured Leptospirales bacterium, assembly GCA_964534225.1. Classification (GTDB taxonomy): domain Bacteria; phylum Spirochaetota; class UBA4802; order UBA4802; family UBA5550; genus CAZHNW01. Next base: position 11,879 of record CAZHNW010000125.1, read on the forward strand.
AGCACCAGGTTCAGCGACTGGTTTATGTTCGATCTCGGCATGGCGGTACAGAACCTCTGCCTCAGGGCCCATGACCTTGGTCTCGGCACTGTTGTTGTCGGCAGCATGACTCCTGACAAAATAAATGACCTTCTTTCCATCCCCGAAGGTCATGAAGCGGGAGTAACCATCCCCGTGGGGAAACCGGCAGAAAAACCAGGAACCGCGCCAAAAAGAAAAGAACTGCATGATTTTGTACGCATTGATACCTTTGCAGACCATTTCATCTCAATCGGTGAATAATAAACAGGCATAACGAGAAGGGGTTCTC
>CAZHNW010000126.1:0-11930 GCA_964534225.1 uncultured Leptospirales bacterium
CCTTTTCACTGACGCGAACTTTATCCCCCAGATAAACGGCGAAGAACCGGGCTGTAAAATGCCGGTGAAATTTCGTAACAGCCTTGTTGAAGTGGCAGATGAATACGGTGGCGCCGCGGGGTGTGCAAATTTTCTGATGATTTGCAACGAAGGCTCATTGAAAGACACCGGTGCAAAAAATCTTTTCAGGGATATCTCTGAAACCATTAAAAAGGGCCCCGTGGTCTATTCCGGAGGGGCTTCAGGTGACAGTATTTTTTCTTATGATACAAATTTTAAAAATGTCACCATGGATTCTGAAATCTGGAAAGAGCTCTGCCTCATGGGGCACTGGATTCGTGAAGCCCTGGTTCTCAGGTGGGCTGAGCTGACTTCTCATATGTCAGGGGGGAAGTTACTTCCCTCGCAGGTAATAGACCTGCTGCTGCGCCAGCCTGAATCGGAACGGGACACTTCCCGGACACGAAAATTATTTGAGAGGTCTGCCAGTCTCGAATGTGTCTGGTCAGGAAGGAACCTGCAGGGGACCTTTGATATCGATCATGTTATTCCCTATTCTCTCTGGTTTAATAATGATACGTGGAACCTGCTTCCGGCAGACCCGAAGGTGAACAACCAGAAAAGAGATAAACTTCCTGCAAAATCACTGCTCGAAAAAAGAAGGGAAGTTATCATCGGCTACTGGAAATTAATTCGAAAAGAAACCCCGGAACGTTTTATGCGTGAAACAGGCCGTTTCACCGGCAGGCCCCTGAAAGAAAACTGGGAAAATATGCTTTTCTCAACACTGGTAACTGCTGTAGAATTTACGGCAAACCAGAGAGGGATACAGCGGTGGGAAGTTTAACCCCATCAAGTCACGGTCTTGATGGTGCAGTTAAAATTGCCGCCATCTCCAGGCATTGACACTCTTCCCGGTCATTCCCTGTTACGTTCCCTTGGTATTTAAAAAAGATGTAGAAAAAGTATTATAATTCTGCCAGCATGACAGAAAACGGGCAATTATACGAATTGATATGTTCAAGTTGAAAGCCCGAAAATTTTTTAAAGCCTGTTCTTTAAATCTATTAGATTGGATATGGAAATATGAAACAAATACCAGGCCGGTCAGAAATTCTCCTCTATAAAACCGAAGACGGTTTGATAAAAATAGATACCGTTTTTCAGAACGAAACTATCTGGCTGACACAGGCCCGGATGGCTGAACTTTTTGACGTAAAAAGGCCTGCTGTTACCAAACATTTAAAGAATATCTTTGAGAGCGGTGAGTTGGATGAGCAAGTGGTAAGTTCCATTTTGGAACATACCACTGTCCATGGCGCTATTGAAGGAAAAACTCAGATAAAGCAGGTAAAATACTATAACCTCGACGCCATAATTGCTGTAGGTTACCGTGTTAACTCAAAACGGGCCACTCAATTTCGGATATGGGCAACCAATATTTTGAAAGAATATATCATTAAAGGTTTTGCCATGGATGATGAACGCCTTAAACAGGCAGACCGGTGGGACTATTTTGATGAATGGCTGGAACGTATCCGGGACATCCGGGCTTCGGAAAAAAGATTTTATCAGAAAATTCGTGATATCTATGCTACTGCAATTGATTATGATAAAAATTCACAGCAGGCGCAGACTTTTTTTAAAAAAGTCCAAAACAAAATGCTTTGGGCTATCACCGGAAAAACTGCTGCGGAACTCATCGAATCACGCAGCGATCCAGGATCACCGAATATGGGACTTACATCATGGCGTGGCTCCATTGTGAGAAAACAGGATGTAGGTATAGCAAAGAATTACCTGAAGGCGAATGAGATAAAAGATTTAAACGAAATTGTCACCATGTATCTAGATTATGCCGAGCGGCAGGCCCGGCAGAGAAAGACTGTTACCATGGAGCAATGGTCGGATAAACTTGATGCTTTTCTGGAATTCAATGAACAGAAACTGCTTACTCATGCCGGAAAGATAAAAGCTGAAGTCGCTAAAAAGCTTGCTGAAGAACGATATGATAAGTTTGATGAAAACAGGAAAACTGAAGAAGCAAATATGGCTGATGAAGAAGATTTGAAGGAGCTTGAAGAGATAGAAAAAAAATTGCTTCAAAATAAGGATGGCGAGAAAAAAAACGATTGAAAAAAGGTTTATGAAATTTTCCCAGAAACAGGCAATACTATCTTGTCCTTCTGATAACCGCCGCAACGGGAAGATGATCTGAAACCCCGGTAAACCGGGGCCGCTTAAAACGCCGCGGCCTTCCCGTGCGGGTCACCTGCCGATCACATCCCGCGCTGATGGTAATCGACGAGGGGACCACGCGCCATCCCGCACCACCGGGTTTCACCAGGTTTTTCGAAAAGAGCAGCACATCAAAATACGACCACTCCTTTTTGCGGGGGTAGTAGCTCGTGCCGGCAAACTCAAGTTTTTTCATCTGGTGAGAAATTCCCCATACTTCCCGTGTCTGCCGTGAGTTCAGAAGGGGCGTGAACTCTTCGTCTTTTTTCGTGATGTTACAGTCTCCCGCGGCAACGACATACCTGCGGGGCGAGAAAGACCTCCCAAGTTCATTCAGGAAGTTTAAGGCCTGCATCCGCGACTTTGTTCTCGACCCCTGGGAAGGAAAGTGAAAGCCGAGAACTGTTAAAACTTCCCCGCCGGGAAGGAGAAGATCAGCGCGGAGAATGCCCCGTGACTTCCTGCGGGGAGAGTAGGGTATCCGGTAGAGGCGCGGCGCCTCTGCCAGTTCAAGGCGGCTGAGAATTGCCATGTCGATGCCGCGTCGGTCCGGTCCCTCGATGAGTACTTCCGTGCGGTATCCTGCCCCGGCAAGATAACGGCTGTTAAACGTTTTCAGGACCGCGAGGTTTTCAACTTCCTGCATAACAAGAACATCAGGCCCCCTGCCGCCGTTGTACGCCAGCACCGCGCAGGCGAGTCTCTTCATTTTGAGGCGCAGCCTTTCTTCGGTCCAGTCGAGTTTGCGGCACATGGAGGCAAACCACCCCTGGCGGCGGCATGCCCTTTCGTGGCGCGGCGTTCCCTTTTGTGCAAGGGGCATAAAGGCCCAGTCGTTTTTTCCCCGGTCATGTTTCGTGTCGAAAAGGTTTTCAACATTAAAGGTCATGACACTCACCGCCGGGGCAGGGGGACTGCCGGGCCTGTTTTGCGCGGTGAGTTCAAACCCCGAAAAAATAAAGGTGGCAGCGGCGCAGGTTGCCAGTGCGAACAGTGTGAATTTCCCGGCTGAGAAACAGTCATGATGGATGTGGCTGTGGAACCTTGATTTTTTCATTTTTTATTTTTATGTTAAAAGCAAGTCGGTGTAAAGCATGATTTCATTCTCAGCGGTATCCCTGAGGTGAGATAGACCCCGGCAGTTGAGGAGATTTCCCGGATTGAAATAAATAGCTTGATTTTTCTGAACATTTTTGTTTTAGTGATAAGCACTTTTAAGGGAAACCAGTTAAATATTGTGAACAAAATTTATTCAAATGTAAAGGTTCAGGGGCTTGACGCGGCAAAAACGATTCCCGTTACGTCAAGGGACAAACCTGAGGTTGGTGAGGATATTCGTGAAAAGTGGCAGAATATCATCGACGTTCTCGCAGGCTGTTTCGATGTTCCCGCGGGACTCATTATGCAGCTCGATGCAAAAAGGATTACGGTTTTTCTTTCCAGCCATACCAGGGACAACCCCTATTCAATGAATGATTCTGAGAGCCTGCTTCACGGCCTCTACTGTGAGACAGTTGTGGGCATGGACAGGAAACTCCTTGTGCCCGATGCCAGGGAAGATCATTACTGGTGCGAAAACCCGGATATAAAACTGGGCATGGTTTCCTATCTTGGTTTCCCCATTAAATGGCCTGACAATGAAATCTTCGGGACCATCTGTGTCCTCGACAGTAAGAAAAATGATTATTCGAAAAAATATATCGACCTCATGGAGATATTAAGAAATTCCATCGAGGAAGATCTCAGCCTGCTCCTGATAAATTATCATGAACTGCAGGCTGTCTGTGACAGGCTCACGGAGAACCTGCTCGCCCTTGAAAAAACAAAGGACGAACTTCAGCATTCCCTCCATGAAAAAGAAACCCTTCTCAGGGAAATTCATCACAGGGTAAAAAATAATCTTCAGATCGTTTCCAGTTTCGTTGAGCTCCAGTCGCTTTCCGGGACAAACAGCCAGGTGATCGATCAGCTTTCAAATATCAGAAACAGGATTAATGCCATGGGCCTGCTCCATGAGATTCTCTACAGGTCACAGGATTTCAGCAATATCCCTGTCAGGGAGTATGTCGAGGGGGTGACCGGTAACCTGCAAAGCGTTATGGGGGGAAGTTATACTGCCTGCAGCATGGCAATTGAAATCGACGAGAATCTTGTTTTCAACCTTGATACCGCCATACCGGTTGGTTTGATAGTGAATGAACTGGTGACCAATTCATTTAAACATGCCTTTTCTGATGACAGTCAGGGAAGTATCTCGATCGCAATCCATGAAAATTCAGAAACGGGTTTTTCCCTGAGCATTTCAGATAGTGGGTGCGGTATACCGGAAAAAAATATACGAAATCCGGAAAGCCTTGGTCTCGAGATTGTCAACGCCCTGGTTCGTCAGCTTAACGGGACAATGAAAATGGTTTCAGAGGGGGGGACTTCTTATTTCATTTCTTTAAAGAGAGTATTGAAAGAGGAAAAGCGGTGGTTAAAAAAATCCTGATCGCTGAAGATGAAGGTATTATTGCCTATACCCTCAAGAGAAAAATGGAAATTTTTGGTTTTGATGTCTGTAATATTACTAAAACAGGCAGAGCAACCATAGACTCCGCCCTGCGAGACGTGCCGGATTTGCTGATAGTTGATATTTTTCTCGAAGATGATATTGACGGTGTCGACGCGGTGAAGCAGATTCATAGGAAAAAGTATATTCCTGTTATTTACATTACCGCATCTACTGACTCTTCCACCTTTCAAAAGGCCTGCACAACGGATATGGTAAATTATATCAACAAGCCCTATAATGAAAGGGAACTGATTGATTCCATTCATTCTGTAAATTGATTGAAAAAAACAGGCCCCGCCGTAAGTCTGTCCCAATATTTCTAATAATTTTTTGCCGGCGGAAACCAGTCAATGAACAGTGAAAAACCCCTCTCCCGTAAAAATGAAAACATGTTTCGAGTCCTTGTTATCTCACTGGCACATTTCTGTCATGATCTCTATACGTCATTTCTCGCGCCCCTGCTTCCCCTTCTCATTGAAAAGTATTCACTTACCTATACATCGGCCGGTTTCATATCAGTGGTCCTTCGTTTCCCCTCTCTTTTTAATGCCTTCTTCGGGTCAGTGATTGAAAAATTCAACGCCCGCTATTTTGTCATTGCCGCGCCCCTGGTAACGTCTATTGCCATGTCACTCATGGGGGCGGCGCCGGGCTATCCTGTTATTCTTCTTCTTGCCCTGGTAACAGGCATCAGTTCTTCTTTTTTTCATGTGCCTACACCGGTCATTTTGAGCAGAAGCGCCGGGTCACGTGTCGGCGCAGCCATGAGTTCTTTTCAGATCGGGGGGGAACTCTCCCGCACCGCCGGGCCTGTTGTGGCCGTGGCAGCGGTGACCGCCTGGTCCCTCGAGGGAATGTACAGGCTTATCATTCCCGGGGCCCTTATGTCACTGGTTCTTTACTGGAACCTTCGCAATGTTCCGGGTACTGCCCCGGCACATGGCCATCGTATCGGCGGTTCCATTGGAGAGACTTTCCGTGCCGGGGGGAGACTCTTCCCCGTTGTCGGCGGTATCCTGCTGAGTAAATCTTTGACTGCAACGGTCCTGGGGGCCTATCTTCCCGCGTGGCTCACTTCAAAGGGCAATACACTGCTTTTTTCGGGGACAGCCCTTTCGATACTTCAGGGTGCTGCCGTGGCTGGTGTCATGGTTACCGGTACCATCTCTGACCGTATTGGCTACCGAAAAATCCTGGTGGTACTGACCATGCTCACCCCGGTAAACATGATGCTGTTCCTTCATACAAAAGGTGTCATGTTTATTGTGTCTCTTATGCTTCTTGGGTTTTCTTCCTTTTCAAGCACGCCGGTTTTTCTTGCCATGATACAGAGACGTAACTTTGCTTATCCTTCAATCGCCAACGGCCTGTTCATGACAATAAACTTTGCCTTCAGTTCCTCCATGATTCTCCTTTCAGGGTATGTATCTGACCTTATTGGCCTCGAGAAAATGTTTTTTTATTGCGCATGTCTCTCAGTTGTGGGCATTCCTTTTGCCTTTATGATCAGCGACGAGTGATGGGGGCTTTTAGACCGTACTGATTTTTTGCTGTACCGCAGACTTCGGTGAAAAAGAAGCGCCGAAACTTCCTGAACTCTTCTTGACTCTGTTAATCAGTGTTTTTATACTTTGCTGGTAATAATTAAAATTGCCCTTTTCGGCAGGTGTCTGTGTACAATGAATAACCGGCTGGCAGAGAGAAGAGACTCGGTTGTGGTTGTTGTCTCTTTACAATGGTAGCTGCGGGAAAGGGTTCCCGCGTTGCAGGTGCGGGATATATCGGAATGCGATCATGAAGGCGCGAAAGCGTTTTCGCGCCTTCATGATCGTAACGGTCGATTTATATAACATATAACAGTTAGGGTAAAAGAGAGGTCCCATGAAATTTTTATGGAAAGCAGCAGTTTTGATTTTTCTGTCGTGTATACTCATTGCGGGATGCGCTGATGGTGATGATGATGGTACCGGAACCGGCTCAGGAACCGTTGATGCCACCACGCCGGAAACAACAGCCCGTCTCATGTTTATTCATCATTCATGCGGCAGCAACTGGATCAGTACCGGCAATGGTAATCTTGGAACTGAACTTAACAGCAACAATTACTTTGTTACCGAAGCTGATTACGGCTGGGACGCAGAAACCGGCGACAACCTTGGTGATCAGACAGATACCGATGACTGGCAGAACTGGTTCAATGATACAAAGATGCCCCATGTCTATGCCAATGATTCTCATTATGATTATACCAACACCATCGATGACCCCGGTGGAGAAAATGACATCATCATGTTCAAATCATGCTACCCGTTGAGTGAAGTGGGGGATTCCATTGAGGATGAAAAGGCCTTGTACAATGACCTGCTTACCTACTTTGCCGCCCATACGGACAAACTCTTTATCCTTATTACACCTCCCGGAGAAACAAATGTGAGCAGCTATGAGCTGACCCGGGAACTCTGCCAGTGGCTTGTTGATGAAGAGACGGGCTGGCTCAGGGATTATCCTCATAAAAATGTCGGGGTCTTTGATTTTTACGCTGTTCTCTCAGAGACTGATTCGCATCACCGTGTCGTCAATAACCAGGTTGAATATATTTATTCATCATCATATGATGGTGAATCACCTTATCATGATGGAGATAATCACCCCAACGCGGAGGGCAATGTCAAGGCTACCGGGGAATATGTTCCCCTGTTGAATTATTACTATAACCGCTGGCAGGAATCTATAAACAGGTAGGGTGGTTGTTCCGTCCATTGAAGGCGAGGTTCACCTATTGAAGGCGAGGTTGCCAACCTCGCCTTCAATAGGTGCCTTCTCGTATGAGCGGGTGACGAGGATCGAACTCGCGACATTCTGCTTGGGAAGCAGACATTCTACCACTGAATTACACCCGCAGAATATTAAATGTACTATCCGGCCAAAATATTATTCTTCATGGATTTTTTTTCAATCAAAATTTTCTGCTAACTGCAAATAATTTACTTTTACAGTCCTTACATGTTCGTTGATGATGCCGTTCACTGTTTCATGCTGCAGGAACTGAAGCGGCGCCGGAATTTTTCTGTTTCAACCGAATGAATTTCAATGTCTTTAATTTTTTCAATGTCATTGAAAAAAGGCGCCGCCCAGGCCCTGCATGCCGCGGTCTTCATGTCTTCCGCGGCTTTCCTGATTTTTATTCTGTTTTTGGATCCATTCACGCCGGGCTTATTATCGTTGGGCCCGTGGGCGCATACTATCCTGAAGGATTCAGCCCCACAAAGATCTATGTGAGCGAAGACTACGTGAGGGCATCACTCGGCGGTATTGGAAACTGCAAAGCGGCGGGAAACTACGCGGCAAGCCTCTACGCAAGCAAAAAAGCGAGTGAGATGGGCTATACCCAGGTCCTCTGGCTCGACGCAAAAGAGAGGAAATATCCCGAGGAGGTGGGCACAAGTAACATATTCTTCGTCATAGGAGATGATTTAATAACGCCACCGTTGACGGGGAGTATCCTCCCCGGCATTACCCGTAACTCTGTCATCGGGATGGCAAAATCCTGGGGTATCAGCGTCCTTGAAAAATCGATCTCAATGGATGAGATAATACAGGCCCAGAGGGAAGGTCTTTTGAAGGAGACCTTCGCCTCGGGAACCGCAGCAATCGTCTCTCCCGTGGGAAAATTCTACTTCAGGGGTGGCGAGCACACAATAAATGATGGAAAGGTGGGCCCCCTGACGGAGAAACTATACAATGAGTACCTTCAGATACATTACGGTGAAAAGGAAGACCCCTTCGGGTGGAGGGTAAAGATAGCGTAGTGCAGCTTCTCGCCTACAGGGCGGGACTTGCGAGTGCACTCCCGGTCAACAGAACTGTTGATAAACCTGTTGACCGGCCTGTTTATAAAAAATGTACACTCCCGAATATTGACGTTTTATATCGTAATGCTCAGAGGACTGGCAGTGCATAGAGGTAATCATAACAACAACAGAGGAATTATACCGCTGATTTTTACACAATGCGTCCGCGGATGATCGCAGGTTTCCATCATGATTCGTTATAGCGAGAAATTGTTCTTTACCGTCATAATCACCATTCTTTTTACCGGCACCCCTTCATTTTCCGAGCCACTCGACATCGATGCATTGATAGCAAAAATCCAGGGGATCTATGAGCAGACGGGGGATCTTCGGGCTGAGTTCATTCATCAGGTACCCCTGCAGTTAACGGGCAAAACATTCACCGAGGAAGGTACCTTTTATTTCAAAAAACCGGGAAGAATGTGTTGGGATTACGAGAAGCCTCCCCTGAAAAAACTCGTCATCAACCCTGAAAAAACCTGGTTTTATATCCCCGGAGACAACAGGGTCTACGTCCAGAAGACAGACGATATTCTTACCTCACAGATAGCGATACGATTTTTCACCGGCATAGGAAATTTGAGTGATAATTTTACGATAGCCTATTCCTCGCCGCGATGTCGTAACGAAGAGGGAAACTACCTGATCAGCCTGAAGCCAAAGGAATACGAGGAGGGCATACAGGCGCTTGAACTTCTGATAAGCGGTGAGAGCTTTTATGTCATCGGCTATAACCTCAAAGACATGTACGGCAATCTCAACAGATATACCTTCAAAAACATCAGGGTCAACAATGACCTCCCCGAAAGTCTCTTTCACTTCACACCACCGCCGGGCGCGGAGGTCCATGAAACCTTCTGAAAAGATAAGCTATCTGCATCGAAAGAGGTAAAAAATAAAACTAAGGATGACACTCACTATAAGGCAGGTCATTAGGGGAAAATAGATGGTAACGTTTTTCCCCTTAATCAATATATCGCCGGGCAGCTTCCACAAACAGGGCATTTTGCCACCCGCGACAAGAAAGAATCCAAGAGCGGCAACGCAAAGACCGATCACGACAAGTAGCTTTCCAAGGTGTGAAATTTCCATCATTTCCTATCTCCTCATGCCAAACGAATTGTGACAGCTCCCTCCCTTACAACGAAGATAGCAAGCCTCAACCACGGAAGAAGGGTGTGTCTTGATCGAAATTGGGAACCATCTCGGCGTCGTTTACCTCCTGCACAAAGATGGTATCGAATCCCATATCGAGAGCCTCATTCACCACGCGTTCGTACTCCTCCTCAGTTATCCTTCTCCCCAGAAGGGGATGTCCCTCGAGTGCGCGAATCGGCGTATACTGCGACATGATACTGAGAGGCACCGACTTAGATATATTTTTTCTGATCAACTTCAAAATCTGGAGGCTGTTTTCCACCTTCCCGGGCAATACCAGGTGTCGTATGATGATCCCCTTTTTCGCAATTCCATCAGCTAGTTCCAGGGAATCTCCCACCTGTCTCACCATTTCTTTGAGCGTCGGCACAGCGAAGGAACAATAATCTTCGACATTTGAAAAGAGACGGGCATCATCGTTATTTCCATACTTGAAGTCGGGGAGGTAGAGATCCACCATTCCATCGATAAGCCTAATAACATCGGGGTTTTCATAACCGCTGCTGTTATAGACAATCGGAATTGTGAGCCCCTTTCCGCAGGCATCAGCAAGAGCTTTGGTAAAACCGGCGAGATGAGGAGTGGCGGTTACGACATCGATATTATGACATCCCTTATCTTGAAGAGAGAGCATAAGACTTGAAAGTCCCCGAGAATCGAGCGACCTCCCCGTTGCTCTGTGGCTGATCTGATAATTCTGGCAGTAGATGCACCTGAGGTTACAGGATGAGAAGAATAGGGTACCGGCCCCACATCTGCCCGATATTGGTGGCTCCTCACCGTAATGGGGGAGACCGCAATTCAGTACGACAGCACTACCGAGACCACAAAACCCTCGCTCCCCCGAAAGCCGATCCACATGACACCTCCTCGGGCAGAGGGTACAATCCCTCATGAGACGGGCCAAGGCATCTTCTCTCTCCTTCAGAATACCCTTTTCATTGAGTTGTTGATAGCCTGGCTTCATGTTACATCTTTTTCACGAGGTTTTGTATCTTACCGCTTGCAACTATCTCCAGAAACTGATCCCCCAGAGTTTCGGACATTGTGACTGCCTTTCGCCAGTTGTCCATCCTTGTTTTCGGATCGTTGACAAAGGTCTTGAAGTCCTGCCGGTCTGGCACCTTGCTACCCGGTAATTTCTGAACAAAGTCGTCCGACGGATAGATCATCAATAGATTTTCCAGGTTTTCATCGAGAGGCTTCCGGTAGGTTAATCTCTTGTCCATCCATCCGGAGACTATTCGACGCTGATGGCTGAAGAGGAGGACCACATCCTCTTCTTTGAAAGCATACCGCTGGTTAAGGTGATAATCGGTGAGTCCACCGTCACGATAGATGCCATTTTGTGCCCCGTAGATATCCCTGACGCCGGCAACAACGAGGGGAATTGCTGAAGAGGCCATGAGTACATGCTTGAAATTCACCACATCAAGGGGAACAACATTCCCCTTAAAGCCTTTTTTCAGGCAGAAGGCGGGAGGTATAGCCCCACCGTAGAAAACCACCCGCTGAAAAAAGAGACGTATCATCGAACGACTGAAGGCATTGAATAAAAAGGCCGCCCCCATGCCTAATCCCTGGAAGAACACCCTTTCGGAAGCCGTCAGATGTTTGGTTCTCGCCGTTATTATCGCAAGCCTATAGCGCTTATTGCTCAACGCGAAAGGAAGTGCATCACCTTCGACGTAACCATCGATGACATTGGAGATTGCCCTCAGGGTCGACCGGGAATTATCCCTTTTGCTGAAGGTCATCGAAATGTATGATTCCATCAAATTTCTGTAGCTTTTCTCATATTCGGGCTGAATACAGGCGGCGAATCTCAGAGCCCCGGCAGAAGATCCCACAAGCGTTAGAGGAACTCTGTTTCCAAGTACCTCGTTCTTTAACAGTGTCAGGTCGAAACCGGACGCCAGAAGCCATCGTGGCCCCGCTCCTGGACCGATATAATGGGTAATGCGGTCCCAATCGAATCCGCCGTCCTTTATCATATCAAAAGCAGATCTGCCTGCCCTCACAACTATATCGCTCATAGACACTCCAGATACCACGGATGATGAATGTGAAAGTCCCCCCATCAATCTTGATGCACTCGTAAAAAAGTGAAACTCCCCGCCCACAGGGCG
>CAZHNW010000127.1:0-452 GCA_964534225.1 uncultured Leptospirales bacterium
ATTTTACCAGTTCAATAATTTTTAACGATGTTGAAGGACTGAAAACAGGTGATAATATGTGCTCTTCAGGTGTAAGAACCGTAACTCCTTCAATTGACCATTTTTTCATATTTATCGTCCCGTATTTTCATGGTTGATTGTCGAGAATAAAAAGTTAAGTGAAATTCTCGAATACTGTTTCAATTCAGCTGTTGACGCACATATAAATACATTTCTTGTACATATCTGGAGCTGAATAACCTTAGTATTTAAAAGAATGCCCGTCAAGCAAAATCTAATACCATCATATATGTTATCGGGATGGTTGATAAAAAAATTCAGTACAATTGACGAAGAAAACCGTCATTAAATGAAGCCGTGTGAATTAAAAAAGGCGCGGCTCAAGGAGATCAATTTCGCCTTTAATTACAATCAAAGCATTTTCTTCGTTTTTACCTCCGGCAATGAGTATT
>CAZHNW010000127.1:462-11912 GCA_964534225.1 uncultured Leptospirales bacterium
CAAGGAGCCGCGCCTTTTTATAAATTAAGCAGATAGTACCATCAGGCCTTTTTAGACGCCATTGATTTTGCCGTGTTATAGGCCTTTCTCTTCAATGCGGGGATTCCAAAAGAACCGGCACTGAGGAGGGCATACATATCCCTGATTTCTTCATGTTTCGTGATCTCAATGGCTTTTGCCTTTTCTCCCTCAGGAAGACCAAACTTTGACGGTTTGTCCCTGAGAACAGTGAGAACACGCAGTCCACCGAATTCCTCAAGGCCGTAAACACTGGCATTGGGGAACTCGTCTTTAAGCTGTTTGACTCGCTCCTGTACATATGAAATCATTGCCTGCCGCTCACCGAAAAGAAGAGCTCCAGAGGGGCAGGTATTGACACATGCAGGAACGTCTCGTTCATTCTGTGTACAGGCATTACACTTGTGAGACTTGTCTTTCTGAATCATCTTAACACCAACATCATTGGTATGAGAGATATCAGAGACATGGGGCACACCATAAACACAGGCATTTTCACATGCACCACAGCCGATACACTTGCTCTGATCGATTATAGTCCAGCCGTCAACTTTTGAAATGGCCTTTTCAGGACATACGATCATACAGTTTGCCTCAGTACAATGGTAACACTTCTTATGCATTATCGTCCATACGGGACGATCGGGATTACTCCTGTCCAGGGGAAAAAATTTCACATGGTTCCAGGTTTTTTCTGAAAGATTTGCCGGGTTCGTATACTCGGGGCCGGCAAAGAATTCAGTCTTTTCACCCGGAAGCCCGTTCCATTGCTTACAGGCCACCTGACAGGCGCGACATCCCTGGCACTTGGTTGTATCAACAACAAAAGCTTTATCTGACATTTCCTGTACCTCCTTACGCCTTCTCAATGTCTACCAGGAATGCCTTGAATTCCGGTATCATTGTATTTGCATCGCCAATATGCGGCGTCAGGTTATTACAGGAGTCACCGCTCGCTGCACAGCCATGGCCAAAGTGCCATACCATACCAACCATTTCCACTTTTCTTCCATGGATAGTCCATGGTTGCACCCGATCCGTCACAAGGGCACGCGCTTCAATTGCTCCCCTCTGAGACCTGATTTTCACCTTGTCTCCGTTTGAAATGCCCTTCTTCTTTGCAAGAGAGGGACTGATTTCACAGAACATATCAGGCACAAGCTCGTTCAGCCATGGCAGATTTCGTGTCATGGCTCCCGCCTGCCAGTGTTCTGTTACCCGGTAAGATGTGGCAACATAGGGGAATCGTGCTTTTGAACCAAAATCGCCTTTTACAGAATCAAGTATCGTTACAGCCGGGTTTATCTTCTGGCTGTTCATGATATTGCGGGCAGGGCTCTCCATTGGCTCATAATGTTCAGGCATGGGACCATCGGCAAGACCCGCGGCAAAAAGACGGCCAAGACCTTCGGGAAGCATAATAAATGGATGCTTGGTACCCGGTTTCCATCCGCCATCGGGAACATCGCCGACCCACTTGGAGCCGTTCCACCTGATAACCGCTTTTTCGGGGTTCCAGGGCTGTCCCTTTGTGTCGACACTGGCCCTGTTATAGATGATGCGGCGGTTTACAGGCCAGCACCATGACCATTCAGGATACATGCCAAGCTTGTTGGAAGCATCCTTCTGGCCCCTGCGTGCCATTTGGTTTCCATCGGCATTAAAACTTCCGCTGTATAACCAGTTACCGCATGCGGTTGAGCCATCATCTTTAAGCTTGGTAAAATTTTTCACAAGCTTTCCAATTTTTTCATTTCCTTCCCAGGTAAAACCATTGATTTCCTGAGCCACCAGCTTGGGATCACACTCATGATCCGTTGGATGGTGCTTATAGTTCCAGTTTGCCTTAAGAATAGGATCTTTGAATGCTCCTCCCTCTTTAGCATAAAGAGCCCTGATTTCATGAAACAGCTTGTCAACAAAATCAAGGTCTGTAATAGCGTCTCCGGGAGGATTCTGGGCCTTATATCTCCACTGCGCCCATCGACCGGAATTTGAAACTGAACCTTCCTTTTCTACCGATGATGCCATGGGAAGAAGAAAGACCTCTGTCTTGATATTCTTCGGATTTACACCCTTTCTTTTCCAGAAAATAGAAGTATCTGTTTCCCAGATATCAGCACAGATGCACCACTTCAGCCTTTCAAGGGCTTTGGTTTCCTTGAGTGAGTTAGGCCCACCAACACTGGGATTGGTTCCCAGGAGAATTGCCCCTTCATGCATTCCCTTGTACATATCTTCGAATAGAACATTATGAGGATAAGGTTTGCTTGCCTTGGGGATAAAATCATAACAGTAGTCATTATCTTTGGTTGCAGCATCACCGTACCATGCCTTAAGCAGGCTGACGAGGTACTTTGGTTTATGCTGCCACCAGTTACCACTCATGGGATCATTTGTTTTTGGTGTATTATTCTTGATATAGGCATCAAAATTTACATCTTTTTTTGTTTTAGGAATTCCAAGATACCCGGGCAGAATGTGCCAGAGGATACAGTGATCCGTTGAACCCTGTACATTTGACTCACCACGCAGGGCGTTAATACCGCCCCCTGCCATACCGATGTTACCCATAAGAAGCTGAAGCATCGCATAGGTACGAATGTTCTGGGTACCTACTGTATGCTGAGTTGTTCCCATGGCGTACATGATGGTGGCTACCCTGTTATTTTTATGGGTAGAGGTGTACATTTCAGCAATTTTTTTGAAGCTTTCCACGGGACAGCCGGTAATGGCAGAAACCTTTGCCGGTGTATAACGGGAAACATGCTTTTTCAAAAGCTGGTATACACAGTTAGGATCTTTCAGCGTTTTATCACGCTTCGGAATTCCCTTATCATCGAGCTGATATTTCCAGCTGTCTTTTTTCGTGTATTTGCGTTTTCCTGCATCATATCCTGAAAAAAGTCCATCAGAAAAATTAAACTGAGGATTGATAAGAAGTGAGGCATTGGTATACTCAACAACGTAGTCCTTCTGAATGCGGTCATTCTTGAGGGCATAGTTGATGATACCGTTCATGAAAGCAATATCAGTTCCCGGCCGAATTGGCGCATAGACATCCGCCAGAGACGAGGTTCTGGTAAAACGAGGGTCAACACTGATCAGCTTGCCACCCTTATCTCGAGCTTTCTGAACATACTTGAAAGAAACAGGATGATTCTCAGCAGCATTACTACCGATAATCATAATTACGTCTGCGTGCTGGATATCAATCCAGTGGTTTGTCATGGCACCCCGGCCAAATGTATTCGCCAAACTGGCGACAGTAGCGCTGTGTCAAATACGCGCCTGGTGTTCGAGATACGATATACCGAGTAATCGCGCGAACTTGCTCCAGGCATAGCACTCTTCATTATCAAGAGCGGCGCCACCAAGACCGACGAGACCGCTGGCCCTGTTGACAGTGTAGGCACCTTCTTTTTTTACAAAGGTACGATCCCGGGTATCCTTGACAAGGCGGGCCATTTTTTTAATGGCTTCATCCCAGGAGATTTCTTCCCAGTCAGTTCCACCAGGACGTCGGTAACGAACCTTGTCCAGGCGTCTCTTGATGGGGTTGCGGGCAATCTGATAAATAGCATTACCCTTTGAACAGAGAGCCCCCCGGTTAATGGGATGATCCGGGTCACCTTCTGTATTGATTATTTTGCCATTTCTGGCTGAAACAACGAGTCCACATCCTACACCACAGTAGGGACAAATGGTTGTTGTTTCCGTCGCTCCACGAAGTTTATCGGGAGCGGTTTTGCATCCGGTGAGAAACGATGTTCCACCGAGGAATGCTCCGGCAGCTGTCGTACCCGACAGCTTCAGGAAGTTCCTTCTGGTAACAGGCATAATATCCTCCCTGACTATTATTGAACAACAATTAAAAAATGTAAAGAACTATGGATCTGCCTAAAGGCAGCCTCCGCCTGAATACATTACAGGAAAGTATTCAGGGATATGTCTTTTTTTCGTTAACTTACATTAGGATTTCGGAATTTTAATTTGTCAAATAAATTAATAATAAATGACAAAAGCCGGCCGGAAGGGCAAAAAAAATCATTATTTATCATAAGCCCTGTGGAAACATGCCTGGAAAATGGGCAAAAAAAGGTTCCCGGGGTTATTGAGAAGAACCTTTAGTGTCCTGTTTCTTGCGATCCAGGTCATAGAGATCAAGAAGCTTGTAAATTTCCCAGAGAGAATAAAAAAGAGTCAAAAGAAGAGGGCCAATAATTACACCGGGGAGATTAAAGGCCTGGATACTTCCTAAAAGAAGAAAAAAGAAAACAACAGGGTGAAAATTGAGTTTTTCGCCAAAAACAACAGGTTTCACCAGGTTCTCCAGGAGGAGATACCAGAAAAGGCACCAGAGGCCGAGAAAAAGGGCCCAAATATAAGACCCGGTGATGAGAAGATAGATAACCGCAGGTATCCAGATAAAGGTGGTTCCCACGAGAGGGATCAGGCTGAGTACCGCCGCAAGTGTTCCCCATAGAAGGGGGGTCCTGAAACCGGCAATAGCCATGCCCAGTCCCAGCATCAGGCCCTGAAGAAACATGATCAGAAGGTTTCCTGCCATGAGAACCTTAATAACTTCCTTTAAACGATCCACGACATCCTTTTCAATGTCATCAGGAAAAGGCAGCACCTTGTAGACACTTGATCCAAGATTCTGCCCGTCTTTTAGAAGAAAAAATAGCATAAGAAGCATAAAGAAAAACTTCACGGCAAAGCTGATGGGAAAGGAGACAAAACCTGTCACGCTTTTAAAAGCGGTAAGAGCTGTATCCTGCACCACTGTGGCCAGCTTTTTTAATATATCTGCTTCTTTGATATCAAAAAATTGAAGCATTTCCAAATAAAGGGGACTTTTCTGTACATTAATGAGAAACCCCGCTTCGATTTTTTCCTGGATTATCAGGTATAGATTGTAGCTCTGATCAGCAAGGGCTAAAAGAATAAAGAAAAGGGGTATAAAAACCAGCAAAAAAAGAAATATAATAACAAGAGTGGCGCTGAGAGACCTTTTCCTCACCAGTCTGCTTATCCGTTCATGAAGTGGTTTCAGAGCAAGGTAAAGAATAGTGGCAAAAAGAAAAGTCCAGAGATAATATTGAAAAATATAAAGAAGCAGTCCCGTAACAGTGGCAAAAAGAATAAGAAAAGTTGTCCTGAGACTCCTGTTTTCCTTAAACCTGAAAAATGACTGCGATTCCATATCCTGTATATCCCCATATCACTGTTTCCGCCTGGCATTCGCGCCGGCCCGATAAAAAGACCGGCGCGCTGCCATGTTTTCATGGAGAGAAAACTCTCCATGAAAACAAAAAGCGGTTATGAATGCTCCCCTGAGGGGCATTTACTACTTTGTCAGATAGTGAGATAAATCTGTTGCGATTTTTGAGATTGCGTGGTCCAGATATGCTTCATCTGAAATACGGTCACGATATTCTTTAACACGATCCGTATTCCTCTTAAACTTCGCAGGTCTTATCTCACGATCCTCCATTTTCATGAGACGTTCCATAAATGCCTCCATGGGGTCAGCTGTTCCTCCTTGAACAGTTTTCTGACCTATACTTTTTAGTCGGCAGGTTCTAAAATAAAATGAAATGACTTTTATCCCGGCATAAAAAAAACAAACCACTTTTATATCGCAGCAGGGAGAGAAAAAACAAAGGAACTTCCCTCTCCGGGAGCGGATTTCACCCTGATATTTCCCCCGTGGATCTCAATAATCCTTTTAATCAGGGCAAGTCCCACACCGGTCCCTTCAGCCTTTATATCAAGCTTGTTGAAAAGACCAAATATCTGTTCATGAAATGCCGGGTCAATGCCAATACCATTGTCTGTAAAGGTAACAATAACAAAACTTCCCTCAACCTCAGCTTCAATTGAGATCTGAGGGTTTTCCTGTTCACCAAAAAATTTCAGGGCATTTTCAATCAGATTCTGAAAGACCTCTTCAATACGGGGAATATCACCGCAAATCTCCGGAAGATTTTCCTGTACACAAAAAGTCACATTCTGTTTTTGAAGCCTTCCATGAAGGGTCTCCATAACTGAATCGATCACTTCTTTCAAACAGGCCCGGGTACTTTCATTCACTATGCGGCCTATGCGGGACAATTCAAGAAGATCAGAAAGTAAATGGTTCATCTTGTCAGCGGCACCTGAGATTCTTTTCAGGTCAGCGTCAATGTTTTCCCTGTCATCATTCTCCAGGTCTTCCTTCAGCATACCGATAAAGCCCTTAATCGTCACCAGGGGACTTCGCAAATCGTGAGAAACAGTATAGGTAAAACGCTCAAGTTCTGCGTTTTTTGTTTCCAGGTCACTGATGAGATTTTCCCTCTCCTGTTCCTCTATCTTTCTCTGCGTGATATCAGAGGCGATAACCTCAAGAGCCACAGCTTTGTGATTGCTGTCAAAGACAAGAACATTGCGCTGAAGAATCCACTTCAACGACCCGTTGCGGTGCCGTATCTGGTATTCTGTTGAGGTTGGGGCATTCCCCTTTTTTGCATTTTCAAAAAACTCCTGCAGGCCCTGCCTGTAGTCATGGGCAACGACATCAAAGAGAAGATCGAAATTGTTTAAAAATTCTTTCTGGCTGTAACCACTGATATTCATTACCACGGGACTTATATATTCAAATAATGATTCCTCGAGAGAGATACGCGCGATAATATCATGGGCATTGTCCGCAAGACGCCTGAACCGGGCTTCACTCTCCTGGAGTTCATCAGTACGCTGCTTGATAAGCTGCTCCAGGTTCTGGCGATACAGCCTGTTTTCCTTAAGAAGCAGTGACTTCTCGTGACATTTCTGTATTGCCATGAGAAGAATCTCCATGTTTCCCATGGGCTTGGTGATATAATCCCAGGCCCCCAGGCGCATTGCCTCTATAACATCCCGCAGGTCTCCTGTTCCGGAAACAACGATAACGGGCTTTTCACTGTCATGCTCACTAACCCTGTGAAGAACCTCAAGACCGCCAAGAACAGGCATTCTTAAATCAACCAGCACAACATCAGGGTCATGTTGAAAAAACTTCTGCAGCCCTTCACGCCCATCAGAAGCAAGAATGACTTCAAAACCTGAATCTGTGAGAAAATCATCAATGGTTTCACGAATCATTGCCTCATCATCGATACAGAGTATTGTCAGGGAAAGATTCATAAAGAATTAATCCTTTATGAGATTTACAACACAATTGCGAATAAGATCCATGTCGTGAACAGGTTTGTAAAAAACCGAATCAGGAGAAATACCAAGATTGCGTAAATCAGGGGGAATTGAATAGTCAGCGGAACCGGTATGAATGAGATATTGCATGTGAGGCTGAAGACTGTGGGCATCAAGAATAAAGGCATTACCATCCATCCCGGGAAGACGCATATCAACAATGGCGACATCAAACATTTTTTCCCGCAAAAGCCGAAGCCCTTCCTCAGCGCTGGCGGCCCCGGAAACAGAGAAACCTTCATCTTCGAGAAAATCAGTTAAATTGATGCGCACCATATCCTCATCATCGATAACGATAATGGAAATCTCCTCGGGGTTCATTGGCATATCCTGTAAAAATATAGTATACAACTACTCTACCACAGCAAATCACACCCATCAAGTATAAATATCTTAAAAAACCCGGTAAGAAAAAATGCTAAAACAACACAAACTTTAAACTACCGGGCCTGCCCTGAATGCAGTCGTATACCAAGAGAGGCTTCTGCCTGGAAAAGAGAAACGCCCCCGGTGTTACGTGATTTCGATTCGAGGGTTCCCGTTGAAAGGCTGTAAACCGCGGTATCCCCCCTTGTCTCCGGCACCCATCGCAGGGCCCCTGACACGAAAAGGGCAATGCGGGAAGTAAAAGCAACCTCAACAGAGATCATACCCCGCAGAAAGTGCCCGAATACCACATTATCACTATACTTTTTATCTCTCAGATAGTGAATATCCGTGGCGCTGCAGAAAAAAAAGGGGGTATAAGCAAAAACAGTCTCGAGGGAAAGCCATCCGGCGGGAAGACAGGTAAACCTCACAACAAGGGGAAGTATCCTGTAGACCTGGGTATAGCGAATCACCGGCCCCTCGAGGACAACTGTTTCAACATCATCTTCAATAACACTGCCGTCACGACCTTCCATCTGAAGTGCCATCATAAGAAAGGAGAATCCGCCGGCAAACTTCCAGCAAGAAGAGAGGGGTCTCCTGAGAAGAGTACTGATTTCGGCCTCATGATAATAATGGATAAAGTTATCGTGACGGGAAAGGGTATATGAACCGGGATAAGGCCAGTCCCAGTCGTAATCAGTCATTTTTCCGCTCCTTCCGGCGAAGCCGTAACGGTAGCGAAGAGAAACTTCCCCCCAGCCCCCGAAAACACCCCCGACCTGCCATTCAATAAAGTAGAGAGGTTTCGTCTCCCAGGTAAGTTCACTGGCATCTACGCCGCCGCTGTAGACATATTCCCCCGCTTCCCCGGAAAGAAGACCAAAACTGAAAGAGGCCGTTCCCTGCAGGGGAGGGTCAACAGCATCATTCCCTGCCAGAGCCTCACCTGCCAGCAAAACAAAGAAGAGAGAAAAAAGCCCTGCAAAAAACAGGGTGGCAAAGAAAGAAACAGGCCACATCAAAAAAAGAACAGCAGGTTTTGCTGAAACTTTCTTACAGAAACTTTCTTCTCCATGCTGGCATCGAAGCCCTTTCAAGAGGTATTCCCTGAACATGATTAATCCTTGACGCATTTTATATAAACAATAATAATTAGCAAAGACTTTCTAATCCGGTAGATAAAAATGAACGATGAAAATAAAAACAAAGAACAGCTCCTTGATGATTTCCAGATACGAAACATCAAGCTATTAACACATCTGATGATACATGATGCCGTCGATGATGAAGTAGTCGAAAATATCAGAAAATCAGAACTCGACTACTTCGCCCTCCTGGGAAAATATAAGCTTCTCGAAGAAAAAATCAATGTCGATGAAAAAACAAACCTTTTAAAATATAAAAACGACTATCTCACCAAAATAATCAAAACAGCATCGAGAATCTATTTTGGCGCAGAGACCTCGACTTACGAAATCTGTTTCATACGTTTCGATATTGATGACTTTTCACTCTTCAACAACAAGTACGGCCACGAAACAGGAGACCAGGTGCTTGTAGCCATTGCCGATATCATTCGGGAAAATTCACGTCCTACTGATTACGCCATACGCTTCGGGGGAGAAGAATTCGATGTTATCCTTCCCGCCACTACGATAGACGGCGCCAGAACATTTATTGATAAAATATTTCAGAATATTAATGAAACTGAAATTGATTTCAATGGCGAAAAACTGAAGGTCACTGTCAGCGCCGGCATATCACACCTTTCCTATATCTTCAAAGGCTCAAAGGACATACAGGATACAATCATCGAAGGATATTTCAAAGACCTGCAGTGCGAGGCTGATGACGCCCTTTACGAGGCAAAACTTCTTGGCAAAAACCGCTACTGCATCTATGACAGCACCAGACAGAACGAATACCATGATATCAGGTCAGAGTACAGTTCCTGATTAGCAGGATCCTAAAACATATTATCATACCATTATAAACAGGAAAACGAGAAAATGAAAATAGATACGATTGACCGCAGTTTACTGGATAAAACCCTTTTTGAAGCACTCAGGGCAATTTACCGGTTCGAAATGGTGAAGGAAAAAAAATTCGGCCTCTCCTACCAGGATATTTTTCTTCTGCAGTTCCTGCGGTCACATTCACCGGCGCGTATGGGTACCCTCGCTGAAGAATTAAATATTCCCATCAGTACTGCCACCCGGGTCGTTGACCGCCTGCAGGATAAGGGACTTCTCGGCAGAAAGAAAGATCCCAATGATAAGAGAAATATCTTTGTCTCTCTGAAAAAGAAGGGAGAAAAAATAGTGCAGGAAGTTGAAAAACACACCTATGATATAATTGTCACCAATACCAGGGAGACTTCGGAGCAGGAAATAGAAATGTTCTGGGAAACCGCCCGGGCACTGCCAAAAATCCTTGCCTCTGAAAAATAAATAAATATAAAATAAAAAAAGGGCGCCCTTTCGGGACACCCTTTTTTTATTTTCCTGTCACATTCTATTTCGCAAGGATTCCCCCGTCCGCGGGAATCACCGCACCGGTAATGTAATCTGAGGCGGCAGAGGCGAGAAAAACCGCCAGCCCCTTCATGTCTTCCTCACCGCCAACCCGGTTCAGGGGAATAAAACCGAGGGTTGCATCAAGGATTCCCTTCATTTCAGGTTTAAAAATATACTCCATCATGTCTGTTCGAAAAAAACCGGGAGCAATACAGTTGACATGTATTTTATACTGGGCGAGTTTTACTGCCAGGTTCTTTGTCAAAACTTCCACCGCAGCCTTTGAAGAATTATAGGCAACCGCAGGATGCGCGATCTCAAGGGACCCGCGCGACCCATAGACAGAAGAAATATTTATCATCTTGCCGCCCCCCTTCTCCTTCATGATATTGGCAACCCGCTGGCTCAGGATCCAGACCCCTTTGACATTGACATCAAAGACCTTCTCCCACTTCTCCAGGGGGAAGTCAAGTGTAGGAGCCCCCCAGGTAATGCCGGCATTATTCACGAGAATATCGATTTTACCGAATTTATCCATGGCAAGGTCAACCAGTGCGTCGATATCTTCTTTTTTTGACATGTCGCATTTCGCGGGAATGCATTTTACGCCGAGTTTTGAAATCTCTTCTGCGGCACCCTCGAGTTTCTCCATTTTACGGGAGGCAATGACCACATCAGCCCCTGCCTCGGCAAGACCTGTTGCGATAAAATTACCGATACCGCGCCCTCCCCCGGTAACGATTGCTGTCTTACCTGAAAGATCGAATAATTGATTTACATTCATAGTTTGTCTCCTGGTTAGATCACTGTTAAAATAACGGTATGTCCCGACGCAAACCGGCGGGCCATGGTTACAGAAAAGCCATGGAGACAATTTTACAAGAACTTTTCAAAGACTGTTCAGGGTAAATGGTGCGGGGAAGTTCATGCAAAGCAGAAAAGAACAATCAGTGTAAAAGTTTAATCGACTGGTCATGTTTTATGCCGAACCGGACAGTCTCAGCATGGCTGTAGAGGAGAAGATCAATACGCTTTCCCTTTATGGCAGATCCCCTGTCGATGGCGAGATATTCAATGCCGCCATAACGAAACCGTTTACCATGGGGGATTACTTTTGGATCAGTGGCGGCGATGTGGATGCCGCGGCCAATATACCAGGCCATGTTTTTACCGTTAGAAGTCTGGTAGGCCCAGGGGCCGTTGCAGCAGCGGCCGGGACAATAGGCGGTGATGGTAAAACCCGTCAGCTGCTCAGAGCCCCCGAAAAACGGCCCCCTGACAGCGCCGCCCCTTACGGCAAAAAGA
>CAZHNW010000128.1:0-11710 GCA_964534225.1 uncultured Leptospirales bacterium
GTCAGTTTTATTTAAAAAAATAATAATTACCATAATTATGGCAAAATTATAACTCAAAGATTACAATATGCCAAAAACTACACCAAAATAAAGCTAAAATGGTGTTTACGGAGGAGAAGACAGGAAAAATTGAAGTGCTATGGAGAGAGGAACACTACCTAACTGAAAAGCATGGTAACGCCGCCAATAACGGTCAATACTGTGAGGAAAAAAACAACCACACCGGTAAAAAGAATGGGAAAGAGAAAAACCAGTATCGCCCTTCCCGTATCGATCCTGTGCATTTCAGATATAGCAAATATGGCTATAAATGCGGACCAGACAAAAAAGATAAGTGAAAAGAAAAAGTAAAAAAATGCCGGGGCAAAGCCGATGGATTTAAAAATATACACAAGGGGAAGAAGAAACACCTTCGGAAATATGGAAAAATTTATAATACAGACAAGATTTTTAATTTTCCCTTCGAAGCCGAGAAACTGGGCCATCAAATCCATAAGGGATGCTGTTATTATAATAAAAAAACTCAAAAGTATGACGTTAAATATCCATCCATAGGTCAGCTTATAGTAAAAGAAAGCAGTCTGCTGCCCCAGGAGGGATGTTGACAGTATCTCGGAAATAGAGACCAGAAAGGGAACCACGAAACTGAGCCCAAAGGCTTTAGGATCATTAGCCTCTATTCTGCGAAAAAGATTACGCGGATCAGTAACAGAATATATGAAAAAATCAGCCCAACGCAGAGATCGTATTGTATTTAAAATCATGGCATGTACCTGTACTCAATACGATACTGACTGTCCCAGGCACTGCGACGGGGTATTCCCAGTGGATTACCTGTCACACTTTGTGCCAGTGACTCGATATTTTTCATGAACTGCTGAAAGGGGTTGAGAACATCATCATAAATGGGGGCATCAGGGGGAAGTTTTGCCAGGTCCCTGGCTTTTGCAATTGAATCTTCAAATGTTCCGAGACCATCTACCAGCTTGTATTTAAGGGCTGTTGTACCGGTAAAGATACGCCCATCAGCATAGGGTTTTATATCAGACTGGTTCATGCTGCGCCCCAGGGCAACGTCACGCAGAAATTTCCGGTAACTCGAATCGATCATTTCCTGTAGAAGTTCACGTTCCTCACGGCCCAGGTCGCGGTAAGAGGAAAGGGTGTCCTTATACTTACCGCTCTTTATGACATTCATTGAAATGCCAAGTTTTTTAAAAAGCCGTTTCAGGTTCGGGGTAACAGCAATAACACCGATAGACCCCGTCATTGTGCCATGATTGGCCATGATGTAGTTACAGGCGGAGGCAACATAGTAGCCCCCTGACGCCGCGATATCCCCCATGGAGGCAATAACGGGAATGTTCTTTTTACGAATTTTCCAGATTTTCTGGTAAATTTCCTGGGTGGCCGCCACAGTGCCCCCCGGAGAATTAATGCGTATCACCACGGCCTTTATACGACTGTCCCTTTCCAGTTCATCGAGGCGGGCCACCACGGCTTCTGCGCCATGCTGTAAACCGAAGGCATTGTGGGCGGAATTCATCTGGATGGGACCATAGATGCGTACCAGGCCGACGCCGGGGCCGAACTGCGGTGTTTTCAATGAAAAAGAAGGTTTATCTTCTTTTCTTTTCATGGTAATGCTGATATCTACTATGGCAATGATCGATGAGAGTACCAGCATTGCCAGTATGGAAACAAGTATCTTGCGGTTTCTATCCATCTGTTCTTCCTGCTGAAATGATTATATAAATTTTTCTGTTAAAGTCATACCGTTACACGGCCCTGCCGGGCTCAGGAAACAGGAGGCGGTGCATTGACTTCCCCCCCCCCTGCTTATAATGAAACAGGATCAATAATGGTTCTTGCCGACACAGACGCAGTGAAAAACCCTGTTTCTGGGCGCTTCGCATGACCCGTATTCAACCTCGTAGCCCTGACGCTTCCATTTTCCTTTTTTAACCAGGTTTTTGAGACTCGGGTCAACACCTTCACAGTTACAGTAACTTGCGCGGTAGAGCTCTTTACGGCTTACTATGGACTTTGCAGAAATCTCCGCCATGACCAGTCCTGACTCGCAGATATAAACATCCGCAATCTGGTACTCTCCGTAAAGTGCGCCCCCCGCCGCCATGCCGGCAACAAGCAGTGCCAGAAATATCTTTTTCATAACCGTCCCTCCATGTTCCGGTCCGGGATATTCCCATCCTGGGAAATTACCCATTTTTACAACAATATGCCTGTAACTTCAAGGGAAAAAAGGTGCCCATAAGCCGAATCCTGTTTATGCAGCCATCTATCTTGGATGCATGTTACCATACACCTCGTTGCGACCTACCCGCAGCCATGAACGGGCCGTTCTTTGCGGCTGCTTACTTGGTCTTGCACCGGGTGGGGTTTACACTGCCGTCTCCATCTCTGGAGACGCGGTGAGCTCTTACCTCGCCATTTCACCCTTACCTTCGATTCTTTCAGCCAGGCGCACCGAAATGCCCATGGGGGCTGAAAAGAAGGCGGTATGTTTTCTGTTGCACTTTCCATCGCCTCACGACGCCCGGGTGTTACCCGGCACCCTGCCCTGCGGTGTTCGGACTTTCCTCACTCTCCGCCTCGGCGGAGCCGCGCGACTGCGTGTGCACCTTTTTTCCCCGAAAGCAGTGCCTGCAATTCTACTATAAATATAATACATTTTACATGCTTTTATTACTGTCCAGTAAAAAAAAATAACCCCCGAAGAATTCAGGGGCTAAAGCAAAAGGCTGCTTCAAAATTTTGTGGAACCTGTCCTGAACCGGACAAGGGGAATAAGCTTTTCAGATATTACATTTGATCTCCCGTGGAGAGAATTTTTATTTCCACGCGGCGGTTCTTTTTCATTTCTTCCTTTGTTCCTTCTTCTACCAAAGGTTTTTCAAAGGCATATCCCACCGCGACGAGGCGGTCTTTCCTGATTCCCCTTCGTACAAGGTAGCGCTTGACCCTCTCGGCGCGTTTCAGTGAAAGTTTTTTATTAAAGGCCTTTGACCCGATAGCATCGGTATGCCCTGATATCTCGATCCTGATACTGCGGTTCCTCTTCATAAGGCTCAAAAGACGTTTCATTTCCAGGTTCGATTCCTTTAACAGCCTGTCACTGTTGTACTGAAAATAGATATTGCGCAGTATCATGCGGGTACCCTTTTTGACCGGGGAGAGTTCCATGTTGCGAATGATGGCGTTGAAACTTTCAAGATTCTTCAGGTCAAAAACCTCTGAATAGAAGGTATATCCCTGCTTTTGCACTGCAACATCGTACTTTTTCCCCTTACTGAGAACGATAAAATATTTTCCGTCCTTTACGTTGCTTTCAAGGGTATGGGTATACCTGTCTTCCATGTCAGTAATTTTTATCTGTGCATCGCCAATAACATTTCTGCTCTCTTTGTTTATCACTTTTCCCGCGATGGTAATGACCGATGACTGACGCATCTGTTTCGGCAGGGTCACTTCCTCGATACGATACTTTTTTCCCTTTTTCCCGGTGGGACGTGATACAAAAATCACATCACCCCTTGCTGGCACAGAGGCCATACGGTCGTCATAAGGGGTATTGATAGATTTTCCCAGGTTAACCGGTTTAGACCAGCGCCCGTTGCTTATCTTTTCTGTTTTGTACAGATCATAACCGCCGTATCCTCCGGGACGGGCGCTGCTGAACACAAGGGTTTTACCATCGGCAAGAATGATGGGGCCGAAATCTGAACTTTTAGAATTAATGGGCCAGGGCATACGGCGGGGCCGCGTCCATTTGTCTCCCCTTTTTTGTGAAGTATAGATCCCAAAGATATGTCCCTTGTAGGCCTTTTTATCATGACACTCACGCACGAAATAGAGTGTTTTACCATCAGGGGAGAGTGACGCAAAGCCATCATAACCCTTCGTATTAATGGGCGAGCCGAGGTTTTCAGGGATTCCCCAGATAAGGGGCCCCATTCGTTTTGATATCCATATATCAACGCCGCCTTTACCTTCTTTTTTATCAGAAGTTAAAAGCAGATGGTTCTGGTCATAGGTGATGAAGGGCCCTGCCGTGTTATCGACCGGTGCGTTGGCCAGAACAAGGGGAACCGGCGGAAGCCATGTTTTACCCATTTTTACCCTGACATAGACAAGGTAATTGCCTGCAGCCATGCGGTCTGACTGGTAAATCATCATTTTCCCGTCAGGTGAAACAGTAGGGCTGTGTTCAGAATACTTCAGGTTTCGGGCACACCCGCTTACCACAAGCAGTGCAGTCACAAAAAAAAGTGCCCCTGTGAAAATTTTTTTAACAGGTCTTATCATTCCTCATTTCCTCCTGGTTGCGATGACTCCCCGCAGAATAGTTTTTACAGGGGGAAGTTACGCGTAATGTTTCCGTGAATATAGGTCAGAAAAGGAAGGAAATCCTGTCAAAAGTACAGATTATGCCCTTTTGCCTATGGTCAATTTTTCATCTGAAGAAATGGGACGTGAAAGACAGGGGTAAAGCCTCTATGAATCCATGTACCAGGGATCATCTTCGAGGGAAGTCGTTTCACTTTTCAGCTTCAGGTCCCCTCCACAGGTGGGGCACCGTTCAATATCATCCCGTACGGGATAGTCGTTGCCGCAGTAGGGGCACGCCTTCATGATGAGGTGATGTTGAAAATCACTGAAGAGATAAATTTTTCTATTTTCTTTTACTGTCTCTTTTGCCAGTCCTGACCGAAGAAAGATATTCATCTCAGCCCTGACAGCATCTGAATCACCAAGTGCTGCGGTAATTTCTTCAGGGGTTAATTCACCATTACCGCGCCGCGCCAGCTTGAGAAGACGCGCCCGGATACCTGCGGGACGCATGGCCATGCCTTTGAGAAAAAGAAATATCCCCCCCGCGGCAAGAAAAATGCCCGCAGCAACAAGAATAATTCCCGTTGCCTGACGTGAAGAATCTCCCCTGGCTGCGGCAAGAAAAAGAAATCCCAGGACCGCGCCGGGAAGACCGATGACACTTGAAAATGCGCCAATAAAAATTTTAGCGTTCACTACCACTGCTCCTTCGTTGTTCTATCCAGTTCATCACCCATGGCGGTAAAGTAGCTTTCAATTTTTTTATCGGTAAAGACCTCTTCGCCAAGAGACTTGAAATGAGAAGCAAATTCAGCGGGGTGAAGGTTCTTATGTTTTACTTTCAACTCTTCATTTATCTTTTTAATTTTCTCAAAAAATGTGCGGCTTTTATCCGGCACATCGATCTTAAGTTTCGGCAGTGCCGAATACTGGTCCTGGGATGATCTTACATCCTCTACGCTTTCGGTAAATGCCTCGATGCCCTTCTGTATCCCTTTCATGAGAGCGATAAATGAAACGGACTCACGTATCCCCTTCTGGATGTCTTCAAAGGCGACATTGAGTTCTCCCAGTTCGCCAAGACTCCCCTTCACGTCTTTACGGTCTTCCCCGAAGGGTTCACCGCAGAACCGGCAGAAGTAAAGGTTTGATTTATTGTCGGATTTGCACCGGCGGCATCCGTCCGGGGGAGAATCTTTCCCGGTGCGTGTAAAGGTTTCACCGCCGGCAAGGTCGTCAATGGTGTCCATAAAGGCGGCGCGGCGAATAAGAAGTTCACGGTCCCGTTCCAGGATGGTCAGTTTTTCTTCGGTCATGGAAAGTTCAGCCTTTTCCTTCAGCCATGTTTCACGCATTTCTTTATCTTTTTCTTCCATGGTTTCAAGGGCGGCATCCCACTTTTCTCTTAACTCCTCGATCTGATCCACCAGTACATCCCTGTTTTCAGTCAGGCGGTCCTTCTCCTTTTGGATTTCTCTCATCCTGAAAAAGTTTGTCACGAAACCGAAGCCGGTATTCAGCTCATCGATACGTTTATTGTACCCGGCAAGTTCTTCCTCGTAGGCCGCAACAGAGGCCTTCAGCTTTTCCTCACGGTTGTCGAGTTTCGTGTTTTTAGATTTGAGAGATGTGATAATTTTTTCCCGAAGCCTGTCATGCCCTGCCATACTTTTCAGTAGTTTTTCTTTCTGCTGGTTTAACTTCCTTAACTCTTCTTCAAAGCTTTTTTCAGCGGGGGGAAGTTTTTTCTTGAACGAAGCCAGCACCTCAGGCGGAAAGGTAGACTCATCTTCAAAGAAAGAATCCTGGAGCCAGGTAATCTCACCGGTGCGGTTCTTTGTCACATTATTAAAGTTATCGTTGAAATACTCCTGGATTTCTTCGAGCTTTTGGCGAATCTCCTTTACCTCGATAAGGGTACCATCCAGAAAATCGATCATCTTTGAAAGACTACCCATTGCATTCCTCCTGAGCAAACTTTTCCTTTTTGCTTTTTCCCTTCAGGCCCTTGAGGCCGCTGATGCCACCCCCGGTGACACGCAGTTTCTTTTCACATTTCCAGATCATGTTACGCAGCCCCCCGTTGCGGCCCAGGGCATCTTCGAGTTCACGAAAAGAGCCGACATTCTCCCAGTAAAGGGGGCATCCCCCGCTGCACATTTTCTCCAGTTCACATCCACGGCAGACCGGTGGTGTATAGCGCCGCTCACGGTAGTAGAGGGCCTGGTCAGAATTCCAGATATGGTTAAAGCTCTTCTTTAAAAGGTTTCCCACTCCCCTGTCGTAACTCGAACAGGGAAGGATATCACCGGCGGGATTCACAGAAAGCAGCCCCTTGATGCAGGCACATGATTTAGATCCCAGGTTGTGATCAAGGGGATTAAAAATACAGAAGGGCGTGGGAGAATACCAGACAAAACGGATATCTTCTCTTTCACAAAATTCAAGGAGGGGTTTGAGAATAGCTCCGATGCTGCTGTATCCGATATTGATATTTTCATTGTCACGGGCAATACCCGTGGCGATGATCATGTTCATGGAGAGGTATTCCGCGGCGAACCGTTCCTTTACGAAGCGGGCAAGTTCAATGAGATGGCCCCGGTTGCCGCGGCAAATGGTGGTGTTGGTGTGGGTATGTATTCCCGCCCCTTTCAGGTTTTCAACAGCGGCAACGGTCTTTTCCCAGGCCCCGGGATGACCGGTGATCGTATCGTGCAGTTCTGCAGTATGAGCCTCGAGGCTCACCTGCGCGGAATTGAGCCCCGCATTTTTCAGGGCTTCTACCAGTTCACGGTCGGCACAACGGATGCCGTTAGTTATCAGGTTGACACGCATGCCCCGCTTTGAGGCATGCGCCACCAGTTCAGGAAGGTCTTTGCGCAAAGTCGGTTCACCCCCGGTAAAGCTGATGGTGGGAACATGGGCTTCATCGTAAATGGCATCTATGACCTTTTTCACCTCTTCAGTGGTCATCTCCCTCACCTCACCGCCGCGATAAGGACTGGAGGCGTAACAGAAGTCACACCGGTTCTGGCAGCGATATGTCAGGGCAATCTCTGAAAGTATCGGGTAAGTGACACTTCCCGGATCAAATTCTATTGTAGAGATAAGGGGAGCCAGGTTGTACCGGTCCTTCATAATGGCAAGAATGGTCTGCATGAGCTGACGCAGGTCAGCTTCGAGCCTTTCCGGTTCGGCAGTAAATTTTTTACTCACTGTGGCAATCACCTCTGCTGCCGGGCGCCTGTCACGGTAGAGCCCCGCAAGAAGGGCAAAAGCAGTATCGTTGCAGTGGTGAAGTTTGTTGGGCCTGATAATTAGCAGCCGGTCAACCTCCCGGAGATAGAGAACATCCCGGGTATCTTCAACAAACTTTTCTATGACACTGAATCTTTTATTCATAGCCGCCTCAGAAACTGGATACGCATGCGCTGTGACACGCAGAGTGACATGCACTGTGCACACAGGCTGAGTGACAGGCCGAATGACAGGCGGAATGCACGCAGGCGCTGTGACACGCTGAATGACAGGCACTATGACAGGCATCATAACTAAAGGAGGAGACATTCTCCGCAACAGATGCAGCGCGCGCCTCAACTGCCGAAAGATCCGGTGCGGTAAAAAGATTCTCAACATTTTCAACGATACGGGTGGAAAAATCTTCCACCTGCTCAACAATACCCTCTGAAAAATCCTGAAAACTTTCACGCAGGCCCGTTCCCTCGTCAGCGAGGTTCTCTAAAAACTCCGCCGCCTTTCCCCGCTGCGGGTCAGCGGCGACATCATCGAGAAAACTGTCAGAGGCGGCGTTGAAATCATCGTGAAGCATCAGCCATGGATGTTCCTCTTCGAAGTACCCCTTTCTGCCGGCATAATCCCCAAGGGTGGAAAAATCATGCCAGTGCCGGTCGATCTTCTTCTGGTAGGTCTCCGCGGTTTTGTCGATGTCCCCCTTCCAGACCTTGCCCTGCAGTGATTTTGATACAGACTTTACAATGAGGGGCACTCTGTTTTTCCCCAGGGAACCGTCTCTGGCAATGGACTCGAGAAAGAGTTTTTCGTAGGAAGTTAAAGACTCTTCTGCATCCTTTAGAACCTTGACCTGCAGGGGATTACGGTTAATGATGTCAATGTACCCTTTTTCAAAGAGTCCCATAACGATGAGGTTAACCGCCCTGCTGGGACGGTTGAGAAACACTGCCGTTTCAACGGGATTTAGATTGTCCACCACCTCTGCAGTCTGAAAGGTCTCAATCTGAATTTCAGGTTTAATGTATTCAGGTTTCTTTTCCAGCAATTTTTTAATGGCAGGATGAAAAGAAACCATTTTCAGCAACAGGGTGACAATTCCCGCGAGAATATAATAAAGGACACGAAAGGGAACAATAATACAGTTGAAACTGAAAATATATCCCGAGGTGATGCTGAATTTTTTTCGTCCCTTCGGGAAGAAAATCTTTTCAAACAGGTCGATACCGGCAATCTTACCGGCAAGAGCAGCAACAATACCGATGGTGAGGATCTCGGCCCCAAGAAAGAGAAAATTCAACAGGTAGGCAGTAATTATCCAGCCGATGAGAATTCCAAGGAGACTCCAGAGATAATCGATATCAGTTTCCGCGGGCTCCCCCTTTAAAATATCATTGACCAGGGTTTTAAACTTTACCGCGTCAGAGACCCTTACCCTGCGGGGATCAACCTTCAGGGCCATGGAAAGTTCAGGAATTTTCTCCTGGTCTCCCGTAGATCCACCGGAAAGGGCGGCATAGGGGTAGAAGTGACGCTGCCCTTTTTTATCAAGAAAATATTCACCTTTTTTTCGATACCGGAGAGCAACCTGCCAGTTCGAGAAAAGCTTTGCTGTATTGTTTTCAAGGATAAAAGGAAGTTCTTTATCGCCAATACTGACCTTTTTCATTTCACTGTCATAGCGCGCCTGAAAGGGGAAATGCAGGGTAATCCTGAATGTCTCTACCGCTGAGGGGAAAATAATCCCTGCATACTGGTAGCCTGCACGGTAATAACCGTCATAAATTTCAGGAATAACCCGCATCGTGATAGTACGTGTTATCACGCTGCGGATCTTTAGCACATCATTTTTTTCAGACGGTTTCGAAAGTATGAGATCATAAGCGGACTGTGCTGCGGGTACATTTTTGCTGTCAATGGCGCGCCGAAGCTTAGCGGTCACCTCTTTCCCGTTAACCAACACCAATGGGGGCTCTGCATGGGTATATCTCCGGGGAACAGGAATATGAAGAAAGGAGCGAAAAATATTTCTCTTACCATGTTCTGTAATAATGGTATCTATGGTACTGGCTTCGGTGAGGATACGGTTATCATATGAGCTTTTACGAATATCAGCAGTAATGAGGACACTCTTTATCGAATAGCTCCCCTCTTCGACAATGTCTCCGGCAGAAAAACTTGCGAGGCTGTAGTCTCCCCCTTTAGCCCCGATGGAAAGATACTTTTTAGGGATATAAAATTTTATACTCTCTTTCTGGCGGGGCGACAGGTTATGCTTTTCAGTATGAATGGATAGATAATTTTTACCCTTCCATGGTGTGGGATAAAATATCCATCGCTTATGTGATTTCACCGATGAGGTGTCGGTAACAACACCATGCCTGTTCACAAGGCTGTCCTTTATCATGTAGGCCTTGCGGTATCTCTTCGGTATTTCGACAGGAAGAACGATCTGCACTTCCTGTTTCTTAATAGGGAGCCCCCACTGGACAGGAGGCCACCAGAAGGCACCGTAGGGTTTTCCTTTATAGGTGGTATCGGCGAAAACTGATTTATCGATACGGTAACGCATGTGCACCGTGTAGAGGCGGTTTCTTGATGTGGTAATATTGAACACTGCGGCGTAGAAGCCGTTTCCTTTGCTCTGCATGGTGACCTTGAAACGTCTTCTTCCCTGCGTACCCCAGGCTTCAATGAACTGCATGGGTTCGATAAACTGGCCAATACTTCTGATTCTGTCCCTTGACTGGAGCTCCCTGAAGGTAAGGGAATAGAGTATCTCGCAGCGGCCTTCTTTCAGGATGGTAACGTGGTACTTTGCCTTTTCAAGAATAACCGGCGCCGCGCTGAGAAGCCCCGGCACAAGGAACAGAATTAAAAGCGTAACACGTCTGGCAGTGGATTTCATTTCAGGGACCATCCTTTCAGGAAAATCGAATGTGATCCCCAATTTTACATGAAGATATTCTTCACGTCAAACAGAATACAGTAAGGAATCTCAATCAGTTGATATATTCATTCGCCTGGTAGTTTCTTGTTATATTCCCTATCTTCCTCACTCCTGCTTTCTGGTGGGAGTACCTTTCACAACACACTCTCTTTTACTCGTTTACTGTATCTCATTATTGCCTCCTGTGTTACTTACAGGCGACAACTATCCTGGCACAGAGGGGCCCCGGGCAAATCCCGGCTGGCACTGGCGCCACCCATGGCGTCATATACTGCCGGCCCTGAGAGTATTATGCCCGGGGCGCGGTCAACGGCTGCGCTCTTTCTGGCCTGGCCCGGCCTCTCTTTTATTCTGAGAAGATACATTTACAAATATGGACTGTAACTTTTTTTCGGCTTGACTTCAAACTTTTTATACATTATAGGTACAATCATCTAACGGGAGAAAAAAGATGCGGATTAACATGAACATTGACCCTGAACAAATCATCGATGCGGCAGTTCAAATGCCACTTGAAGAAAAACTAAAACTCTATGACAAAATCAAAGATGATATATTTGAATTCAGGTTCAAAGAAATTCTGGAAAACCTGAAAACGGACGAACTTTCCGAAGAAGAAATTCTGCAAGAAGTTGAGCATGTCAGATCAGAACGCTATAAAAATCGTTGTTGATACGAATCTCTGGATCAGCTTCTGCATCGGTACCAGACTTACTTCTCTCATTGATGCTATAGTAAAAAAAAGGGTCATACTCTGTTTTTCGCCTGAATTGTATGATGAAATATTTAATGTACTGACGCGGCCTAAAATTCAGGCTAAAATCAACAAGAATAAAATTAAGGATCTGCATAACATTCTTGAATATCGTAGCAATTATACAGACACTTCCTTTTCTACTTCCATTTGCCGAGATCCTAAAGATAATTTCCTTCTCGATCTTGCCGTTTCCTCAAATGCTGATTATCTGGTTACCGGTGACAATGATCTTCTCGTGCTCGATCCTTTTCAAAACATACAAATAATCAGAGCTGATGAAATGGAAAAAATATTGAAAGATATATTTTCAAACCCGCGCTAACGACCGGTCTCATGTTTCTTCTTGTTATCAAATACACCGCTCCAGTGCTCGTAGTCAAAACTTCCCTCTGCCTTGACAA
>CAZHNW010000129.1:0-11693 GCA_964534225.1 uncultured Leptospirales bacterium
GCCGGGGAAGATCGACCGCAGCGTCGACAGGGTCGCATCATTGGCGATGTAGGCGGAACTGAACACCAGCGCGGCTTCCTTGCCGTGCAGATCCGCCAGCTCGGCCTCGAGGCGCTTGTGATAGGCCGTCGTGCCCGAGATGTTGCGCGTTCCGCCCGATCCCGCGCCGGTGGCGTCGATCGCCTCCTTCATCGCGTTCAGCACGACGGGGTTCTGCCCCATGCCCAGATAGTCGTTGCCGCACCAGACGGTGATGTCGCGGGTTTCGCCTGCCGGAGTGGTCCAGACCGCGTGCGGAAATTGGCCGTTGCGGCGCTCGATGTCGATAAAGGTCCGGTAGCGGCCTTCCTTGTGCAGGCGGTCGATCGCCGCGTCGAGTTGTGCGGTGTAGTCCACCGGCTCGTAAAGAGAAGGAAGCAGAACAAAGAGCATCTCAATTTCAACAGTTGAAAGAGAAAAGGAGAGATAACTCATGAGGTTTTCCTGCTCGAGAAAAGCGGTAACAGCAAAGGCTGCAAGAAGTATAATCCCGACAAACTTTACCAGGTCAAAACGAATCATGAAAAAGGATTCTCCCTTTATCTTTTCCGATCCCATGGACTGGAGAATCCACCTTTCGTACTGGGGGTCCCGCTGAACCGATTCCCATTCCTCGAATGAGAGTCCCGCCATGGAGAAAGTCTCCCGCGAGGGAATGTTTCTTCCCCGGGCAAGAAGGTATTCCATGAAAAAACCGAGAAAAAGAAGCAGGGCGGCATTAAGGTAGGGAAGACTTCCCCCCTTGAGAAAAAAATAATCATACATGCCATGACATGTAACAGGAAAAAGAAAAGCAAGACTAATGTAAACCGCCTTTTTTCCCCGATGACCATAGAGGGCACCTGCACCGATAAAATATCCCATGATACCACAGGTGAAAACATGAAGTGGCACTGAACTGATAAGGCGAATAAAAAGGATGGCATTGATTGAAAGAGATGAGTAAAAAATATTTTCCACGGCAGAAAAGCCAAGGCCTAAAAGCATACCCGTCAGGGTTGCGTCGATAATTGACAGGTCCTCCTTTTTTTTGACTACATAGAAAAGAAGCACGATAAAGGTTCCCGCTTTTTCAAGGAGCGCAGCCTCGACAAAGGCCCGTGAAACAAAAGAAGTACTTTTAAAAGAAAGAAGAAACCAGGGCGCCGCCAGAAGTATCAGGCATGCCACAACTCCACCCAGGGCAAAATGAGTCAGTCTTTCTGAAAAACGGGGTTTTACCTGGAAATAACGCTGGTAAGCCCCATACATGAGGGAAACAGGGGCGAGAAGCAGAGCGGCAATTATCAGGATCTGTATCATATCCGGGGCTTCCTCAAAGGATTTTGCGGTTTGTATAACCCTATTCTACCACAAAAAGTCTCAGCAGGTCAAGCGCCGACATAAACTCGACAAAAGAGCTCACCGTGTTGATTATAATAAATGCATTAAAAATGAATTTCTAAATGATATTCCGTAACCGAGTCTTTCTCTTCAAAACGTATATTACGGAAAAACTGCTGTTCGAGCTGGTACTCGAACCTGCTCAACCATTTTCGAAAGTCACGTTCTTCCATGTGGCTTTTTTTTATTGTCAGGAGAAGGTAATACTTATGAAGGTAGAGGCTGAAAAGAAGGTTATCAGTAACACTGAGTGGAACAGAACAGTCAAAGCGGTCAACCTTGTCATGAAATGCGTCCATGGTAATATTCGCCACAGCACCCATGGTGTCAGCGGCGATATCGATAACTTTCATGTAGTCGATTGTTGTCATAACAGCATCCTCTGTCAGTGGCATTGAAAATTTTCTCTGCTGACTATATCGCGCGTGAGATTAAAATCAAGGATTTTCTTTTAATCAGGGGGGAAGTTTACCCGCCCTCTTCCCCCTCATCCCGCGGAAGGAGTGGAACAAGAAAAAGGACTGCCGCGGAAAGAAAAAAACCTATGGAGAAAAGCCCCGCGTACCCGATGCTGCCTGCAATAATGCCTGAGAACCAGGCCCCGGGGGATTTACCAAAAACCTCGATACTGGCAAGAATGGTGTAATGTGTTGCCCCGATCCTGCGATCTACACGGGACATCATAAATGCAAACATCACCGTTGTGAGCATTCCTCCAAAAAAATGTTCCGCCACTGTCACAGCAATGACCGAAGCTGCAGAGGGTATGGTGATAGCCAGGAAAAGTTCACCTCCAAGAGGAAGAAGCCTGAAGAAAAGGGCAAGCCCCATGGCCCTTCGCAATGAAATGGATGAGGCGAGGAAACCGCCGGCAAGGCTCCCGGTAAGAGAAGCCGCCATCCCCCAGGTTCCCACCCAGAGGCCGATCTGCCCGGGAGAAAAACCCGCATCTATAAGAAAGGGTTTAAACATGATATCGATCATGTACTCACCCAGCTTATATGAAGCGATGAAAAGGATAATCCTCCAGACATTTTTCGTACGAACAACATCACCCAGGGCTGAAAAGATACGGTGGAGTGAACCGGTGGTCCCTTTCTCATTTTCTGCAAAACCTGCTTCTTTAAAAAAAAATAAAAGCAGAAGCGGCATCAGGGCAATACCTGCCATGATAAGAAAGTACCCCTGCCACCCCGTATAACCTGTAAGCCACATGAGGAGTCCCCCGGTGCAGAGCATACCTGTTTTATATCCCACCACCTGTGCGGCGTTGCCGTGTCCCAGTTCAGAAGGCCCCAGGATATCAACGGCAAGACCGTCAACGGCAATGTCCTGTGTGGCAGCAAAAAAATTCATAAGAAAGACAAGTATCAACAAAATGGAGAGATTATCTTCCGGTGAAACACGGGAGGCACAGAAAATGGTAAGGCTTAAAAGAATTTGAAGGGGTATAATCCAGGAACGCCGCCTTCCGAAAGAGAGAGAACCGAAACGGTCAACAAGGGGAGCCCAGAGGGCTTTGAAAAGCCAGGGTGCCGCAAGGGCCGAGGCATAACCTATTACCTCCAGGGAGACACCCCTGCTCCGCAGGTAAACCGGCAGTGCCGTGGCCTGAAACCCGAAGGGAAGCCCCTGGGAGAGGTAAAGTGCCCCCAGGAGCAGGATATTAAAACCGGAACGTCCCTGTTTCACTACGAGGCAAGATAAAACTGCTCGGGACCGAGAATCTTCAGCATGGCAAGCTGAATAATTTCTTCATCTACTTCACCGTCCATTGAAAAAAGGTGCTGCACCCGTGCGCGGGGATTTTTTGATTCACTGACAATCTTAGGCGTCAGGAGCTGTCCCATGGATGAGACCATACAGCCTTCAGGTGCCACATTGAGTACCAGGTCTGCACCGTCCTGGATATTGAGAATTGTCTCACCGGTATAAGGCACCAGTTCGCCAAAGGGTTTGAATGTGGGAATCACCGGCTGTGCCGCCTTGAAGACACGCTTCATGGGATGTGTCATGGGAAGGCGTGACGCCTTGTAGAGGGGGGCTGCAAGTATATTACGGAAATTCTTAATCGTATTTTCAGTATCCGCCTTGACGGCCTCCCTGTCTGCAATCTGTTCTTTCAATTTCTTGATTTCAGCTTCATCACTGCTCTGGTCAATCTGATGGTTGAAATGTTCGATGTCACGGTTTGCCACCAGTATCCTTGCCTCAAGAATATTCTCAAAGAAAATCCATATGGGCGAATAGGAAATTTCAAAGTTGCCGAAACCAGCCCCGTCCGCAACCGCTTTCATTATTTCATTGAACTGGGCAACGCGCATGTAGAGTTCACCGTCTACATGAATATGAATTTTTCGCTTATCTGATTCAGTGGCATTTTCATAGGGTTTGACCCAGCGATTGCTGAACTTTCTTAACAGTTTCCTGATGCCGTTGTTATTGTAGAGTCCAAAGGCGAAATAGAGTACCGGCCCTGCAAGTTTAGGAAGTCTCTTTTCGCAGAAATCAACAAGGCCCTGGGCGAATTTACCCGGCTTGATCTTATGTTCCAGTATGTAATAGATATCTTCCTTCATCTTCACATAGTCTGCCCGCATGGCATCGAATTCTTTTCGCGACCTGACAGATGAAGCCGCCTTGAGATAAACGGAATGAAATATCCCCTGAACGATCAGGGCGTGATAGGCCTGTATTCCCACCCACTTGTCGAGTTCCGCGGAATAGTCGTCTTTTCCAAGAAGACTGCTTGAAACATTTTCTATGAGTTTAATAGGCGGCTGCTGTCTTCCCTTTTTATCAATAGATCTTTTACCAAAAAGGCGGTCAAAGGTCATCTTGTACATGTGAACGTACTGCCCGAGACGACAGGGACCGTCACCGCCATGCATAAAGAGGATAACGCGATTTTTATCTTTTACCAGAGGATCATTGTCTTCTTTGCGCCTCTTGAAATCTTCCACGGCATTAACAAGGTCGGTATGAACAGCGGCAAGGGGAACACAAACTGAATCACCCACGTGCTTGCGGCCGAATTTTGCCTTCTCTACCAGGTTGTAGTTGTTATCATCGAAATTGTCGATGACAGTCACACCCATGGCCCGAAAAACACTGGTCATAATCCTGTTGTCATCAAGGGTTGGAAAATAAAGAACATCGTTTTCTGGATCGAGTGCATCAAGAAAAATACTGTTCAGCACCTTAATGTCAAAATTCTCATCATCATATTTTTTTAGCTGATCATAGAGTCCCTGGTTAACCTGGTTTAAGTGGGTATTGACCCTGTTTTCCAGGTGGGCAAGCTCTGCGATCATAGCGTCAGACTGTATCAGAAGAGAAGGATGATCTTTGGCCACGGCGTTAATAACCGGCAGCGTCACACTGTCGGGGCCGCATCTGAAAGTAGAGACGGTGACCACGGAAATAAGGGATTCGGTTTTCCCCTTTTCAATTTTTTCAAGAAGGGAGGCAAGAAGTTCATCCTTAACCGTAGTGTAAAGCTCTTTGCGGGTGATGGAATGAATCTTTGATATAATATCGTGGGGATTACGCCAGTAGAAGTAACCATAATCCTCGTTCAATTCAGACTCAAAAACATAAGAAGGAAGTGCAATAACTCCTTTGTCTTTAAGGAGTTTGCCAATATGACTGTCATAGATGCCGGGATTGAGAATATATTCCCTGCCTACAACAATGGAGACGTTGAGTTTTCTATCAATGGCTTCCTGCAGGTATCCTGCCACCATTTCGTTCATTTCTCCACGGAGTTTATTATTGTCTTCTATGGCACCCTTGATTGCATCAAGGCATTTCTCTTTTGAAACGTCCAGCCCGTAAAATTCAAAGACCGGCTGAAACCTTTCGTAAAGCTGGTCATTAATGTAGGCGGGTGAATCGTTTTCGATATGAAGATCAAAGACGATAAATTTCGCCTCGGGATACATCTTTTCAGCGAAATGAACGGCGATGAGGGGGCCTCCCTGATTGGTGGTACAGGTCCTCCCCAGGCTCTTGCCATCGGCTGGAAGAAAATCTATCTGCGGCACGAGGATGGGCCCCTTTTCCTCACGGGCAAGGCGGGTAAACTGCCCCGTTGCCCCGATATTGGGCGCACAGGAATCTATGGGAAAGAGGGGCTGTCCCTCAAGGATATCCTGTTCTTTCACATTATCCACGTGAATGGGAACATCCAGCCTCTGAAGAATACGGGCCAGAAAATATGACTGTTCAGAAACAGCAAAACTGCGGGGCATGGTCAGCCTGTTTTCAGCGTCAGTGCGGGGAAGTTTGTCATCAAAAAACTTCCATATATCACGATAGGCATCGGGTATATCAATCTTCTCTTTTTTCCCTCGTGATGCCTCAAGTTCATTGATGGCAGTACATCCACCCAGGCGCATTTTTATTTCCTCGCCGTTGATTACCGACTTGAGAAGAGTACGGGAACAGCGGGCATTCTTATCTCCACAGGCGGCGCCCTTACAGACAAAAAGACGTTTTTCATATTCAAAATCGATGAAATCACTGAGACTGCATTCTTCATTGATGACATGGGTATTCATATCTTCAATCGTCTTGATCAGGCCGAGACAGGCGCGGTGTCCAGGAAAAGGTGGCACCAGGCAGTAGGTGTCTGACCCGGTGTATTCCTGAATACGGTCTGTGACCGCAAGAGGAAGAGGATCACTCAGCATAGTCTGTCCATGCAAAAGAACCACAGTATTCTTTGGAAATTCAACCTGGTCCCAGAGAGTTCGGGCCATGTTCTCAATGATGGCATGGGCGCAGCTGGCAAGAATCTGATCGCGGGGAAAGCCTTCAGCCTGCATCTTACGTGCGTTTTCCATGAGGAAGACAGCACAGGTGGCATTGATCCGGTAGGCCTTTTCCGCTTCCTGGGCCATGCGGTAGGCATCTGCGACCTTACCTATGCCGAAAAGGGCCTTCAGGGTATCCATAAGACTCCCCGTTCCGGCGGAACATTTAACGTTCATGGCATTGTCGAAAAGCTCTTCCTTTTCGAGGGAGATGACTGAAACCTTGGTGTCTTCACCCCCGATATCAACGAGAAGACAGAAATCCTCGTTGACTTCTTTGTTCTCAGCCTTAAGACGGGCAATATGTTCACGGGCATAGGTAATGGCTCCGCGGGCATGTGCATAATTTTCAACGAGAACATGGATCCTCTCACGCAGCTGAGGGTATATAGCCCCGACGGCCTTTTGTACCTGGTAACGGCCGCTGCCGGTAAGTCCCACATTCTGTATGTTTACCCTGTCGATTCCGAGTTCACGTATGTCGTTAAAGATATGTTTTATAGTCTGAATAGTGTCACCATGGTTATCAAATGAATCTTTGAAAAGAAGGTCTCCACTATTCGCATCGGTAATGACAAGCTTGGCCATGGTTGACCCGATATCAAGGGCCATGTTGACGGGACGCCCCTGGAGACTGTCACTTTGCAGAGGCGCGATAGCGGGATCCTGGAAACGGAAATATTTCATTTCCTTTTCCATTTCTTTTTTGATTTCATTAAAAGGAGAAAGTTCTATCAGTTCTTCCTCGTCTCTGAGAGTCTCCGGCTCCTGGCTGCGAAACCGGCTTCCCAGGGCATCCGCAAGGTGTTTCATTCCTTCGATAATAAGGGCCTGGTTTTCATCATAGATAACTTCCCCCACACCACGGTCTTTCAGGATATCTGCGGCACAGTTGCGGGCATATTCCCAGCGGAATACACCCCCGGTGAGGCAGACAGATGACATTGAGGCGGGCATTTTATTACATGATTTTAGAACCTCTGATTTCATGGTTACCGCGAGGGCATGATCGAGAGGGATCCCCTGGTTCTTGTCAGAAATGGTTGCCGAGGAACTGAAAACACCGCATCGGTCGGAACGAATGGGAATTTTCAGGCGGGCCTCGGTATTCTCATCACCCACATAAGCCTTGAGGATTGTATCAACTTCATCATGGGGAATATCGAGTTTTTCAAGGATACGGCTCAGGTTTACCCCGGAGCCGGCACCGCACTTCGGGTTAACCAGGAGTGTGTCATCAATAAGGTTTCCCTCGCTATCAAGGGCCAGCACATTGTATCCAGAGGCAGAAAGATCAATGATGCCAAAATTTTTCCATTCAGCCCCCCTCTCCTTAATATATTTTTGACCTGCCGACCAGAGCGCTGCAGAGGTAATGACAACTTCCCCCCTCCCAAGGGCTTTTCGAGTGACATCGGCCACCTTGCCGGTGATATATATCTGAAAACTCTCAGTCTCCGTTTCGAGGGTTTCAATAAGTGAATAAACCCCCTCATCTCTGAAAAGTTTTTCAATTTCATCATTGTTTTTGATGGAGATATCATTTAGAAGGATTGATTCCCCTCCATTATCGTAGCGGTATGCATGTATATGGATATGTTCGACTCCCGCATCGACAAAAAGTATGCTTTTAACGCCTGCAAGCGTTTCAGTCTGTCCCTTTACGTTCATAAGGTTCCTCTACTGGATAATATTTTATAACAGTTATAGCATTTCAATGACAACCACTTACTGTTTATATAGACGGGTTCTGTAAAATGGTCAAATAACACTGTTAGAACTGCTGTCAAGATAAAATTTGCACGCCTGGATGCCTGGAGATACCGGGAATTCCGAGTCAGAGAAGAAAGAGGCGTAATCAAGTTTTAAAATATAATAATAATTTCTCCCCATGACAACTTTCAGGGATATTTTTTCAGATATACTTATTGATGACCTGGCTGATTTTAAGCAGGTTTACCGGTTTGGTAACAAAATCATTACATCCCGCATTCTGGCACCGTTTCATATCATCACTGGTGGCGTGGGCAGTAAGGGCGATTACGGGGACAGTCTTCATTTTATCTCCCATTGCGCGAATCCTGCGAATGGCCTCGAAACCGTCCATGACCGGCATTTCAAGATCCATAATTACCAGGTCATACCCCTTTTCCCTGGAAAGGATGTCAACAGCCTCAAGACCGTTTGAAGCAATATCTACAAAAATCCCCTTTCTCTGCAGAATTCTTTTGGTCAACAACTGATTTACAGGATTATCCTCCACAAGAAGCAC
Organism: uncultured Leptospirales bacterium; assembly: GCA_964534225.1. Lineage (GTDB taxonomy): Bacteria > Spirochaetota > UBA4802 > UBA4802 > UBA5550 > CAZHNW01. The sequence goes on from CAZHNW010000129.1 coordinate 8,512, forward strand.
ACGGGATGAAGCAGTGCCGGTTTTTTCTTCCCTGGAAACATCATTCCGGTCTTCGATAACATCAATGGGATTATAAGGAAGAGTTACGGTAAAAGTGGCACCTTCACCTTCGATTCCACTTGAACTGACCCTGATTTCTCCTCCCATCATCTCGACAAGAAGCATTGTTATGGTCAGACCAAGGCCGGTGCCGCCATATCTCCTGTTTGTCCGCGCCTCTGCCTGGTGAAATCGTTTAAATATACGTTCATGCTCCTGCTGTGAAATCCCGATGCCCGTATCTTTCACTTCGATTTCGAGCCATCCTTCATTGAGATATATTGACAGGGTTATTTCTCCCCGGCTGGTAAACTTCACCGCATTACTGAGAAGATTGTTCATCACCTGCTGCAGTCTCAATTCATCACCAATAATACAGGGAGACACATCCTCTGAAAAATGAGTCACAAAGCTGACATGGGCAGCTTTCTCCAGGAGCAGAATTTTCATGCTCGATGTTATATTTTTTATTGTGCCCCTCAGGTCAAAGGGCTCAAGTAATATTTCCATATGTCCCGCTTCGATCCGGGAGAGATCGAGAATATCACTTACGAGGGAAAGAAGATGGTTCCCGCTGTCATGAATTATGTTCAGGTATTCTTCCTGGAGGGGTTCCAGTTTTTCCTGGAGCATGAGTTCGGTATAGCCAATTATCGCATTCATGGGTGTCCTGATCTCATGGGACATATTAGCCAGAAATGAAGTTTTAAGACGGTCACTCTCCTCGGCTTTTATCTTCTGACGCAGCAGTTCCCTTTCTGCCATACGCTGTGGATGGATGTCAACGAGAGTACCCACAACACGCCTTGCCCTTCCCCTGTCATCTCGTTTAACCACGCGGGATCTGGCCTGAAACCAGCGGTACTCCTTTTTTTTCCTGCTCACGTCACACCGGAATTCAAGAATATAGGCCCGCTCCCGTGACTTCAGTGCCTCACGTATCTGCACATTTACGTATTCAAGGTCATCAGGATGGATATGTTCTATCCATTTATGGTATGTGGTCTCGATCTCACCGACTTTATATCCCATCATTTCATAGCCACGCGGGCTGAGATAGACAAATTCATTGGGCACTTCCCAGTCCCATATGGCATCACTGGTAGCCTCCATGGCAAGGAGCAGGCGTTCCTCGTTCATGGCAAGTTTTTCCACTGAAATGGTGTTGGATATGGCAACAGCGATCTGGGAGCTTATTCCCCGGTAAAAATCGATCTCACTGCGTGTGAAGACATGAAAATTATACCTGTTCCCCAGGTAAAGTACGCCGCTGGGAACATTTTTAATATAGAGGGGAAGACAGATGAAACTCATACCCCCCATTGCATCATACATTTCCCTGAGTCTGCCTGAGAGAAGGTCTTCAATTTCACGAATATTCTGAACAACAAATGGTTGATTTTCCATGAAAAACAGGTCGGCAAAAGAAGCAATGTCTTCAGATTCTAAATGAAAAGCATATCCCTGAAGCATTTTTTCCTCGGTTTCATTAAAACCATACCCGGCGCGGCAGGTAAAAGAACCGGTTTCGTTATTAAGAAGAAATATCATGCCCCTGTCAAAAACAGCATGATTTTTAAAAATTTCCATAATGGATGAAAGCAGAAGATCGACATCAAGAACTGCAGTAGAAACAGCACCAATATCTTTAATTATCAGTGACTGTCGGTGCCTGTCATCCATTTCTGAAATATAGTTACGTGCAATGATACCCTGGGCATAGAGACGTTTATTCTGTTCTCTCATTGAAGAGGCGAGAAGCAGGTTGGAAAGAAACATGTTTAACATTAAAAAAACCGGTAGAGCGTAGAAAAAAATCTTCAATGAAGTCAGAACAACTAAAACAGCAAGTACCAGGATGGAAACAATGAGAGAAACGCGCCTCAATACAAGAAAACGGTTGTATTGTGATTTTTCCCAGCTAATACTGTATGAACATTTATCATCTCCCCGGTGAATACATTCAGGGTGATGTACAATCGCATTATGACCGGTAAAAAGAGAGCCGATGGCCTCGAAAAAACCAATCCGCATTTCGCACTGGTAAGGCTTTTCGTCAACTCCGGCGGCGGGTTGAACATGTACTTCGGCATTCCTTTCTTTTACTGAAGAGTGCGTTACAACTGCTCCGAGGCTGAACATCCGGTAAAGCCGGGAAAGATTGCGGTATGCGGTCTTTATTGAAAAGAGCCCCATAACATACTGTTTGGCCGGTCCCATGCTCACGGAAAATGCTGCAAAACGGCCCACGTTTCGCGGCAGGTTGCGATCTCCGCTGTATTCCCTGCAGGCTTCAAAAAACAGGTCAGACTGTTCCTGGGTGAGCCAGTAGGCGGAATCATGAATCATGCCGCGAGCAATACCGGCCTTTTCGAGGATATATTCTTCGTTAAAGGAAATGCCGTTTTTCTCAAAGTATTCAAAGACTATGATAAAAACCTTGCTGTTATAAAGCCCCTGTTTTTCTTTCTTCATTCAGGATTTCCAGAATCACTGCAATTCACTATTATACCGGTATAAAGGCACGATGATGATTTTACAATTAAAATGCAATGAGTTTTTAGAGATTTTCAACACATAATGCCGGTAAAACGGTCCTGCCCCCCCAAAAAAAACATTTACATGGATAAAAAATTATGGGGTGTCGACCCATTCCTCGCCATAATGAATAGTTATCTCTTCATTTACATCAATATTGAGGATAGCATAGAGTTCACCCGAATCGGTAAACTCGGCATTAGGAACAAGGGAATGATTAAGATAACGGAGCTGGTTTTTACCTTTTATGCCGTAGAGTTCATCGTGGTCATCAGTAAGCCAGAGGACATGTTTATCGTCCCTGCCGGTTAGCTTCCCTTCAAATCGTCCTATTTTCATTCCCTCAGAAATGCACTGGCGGGCAAAAACCCCTTTCCCGTGAATGGTACTCTTTTTAATAGTGACAAGTTTTTTCAGCATAGCGGAACTGTAGAAAAAAAAAGCAATTCCTGGCAAGTTGTTTTTCATTTCCGCCGGCAGATACCGGCAAAGCCGGTAACAGGAAGTTACCGGCCTCCCATGGTTGCGCGTCGGTATTCGACTTTAAGCATTTGAATCTCCTGCATAAGGTTGCTGTAGGTGGCATGCATTCCCTTCTCCTTTGC
>CAZHNW010000130.1:0-11623 GCA_964534225.1 uncultured Leptospirales bacterium
GAACCGACAAATCTTGAAAATGCCCGTACTGAACTTGACAGGCTCTTCTTTAATCCACGGACATATACTCTCAGTTCTGTGGGAAGATACAAGATTAATAATAAATTTGGCTCACGCTCAGATGTGGAAGTGCTTACAAAAGACGATATCGTATCAACGGTAAAGTATATACTTTATCTCATTGCTGAGGCCGATGGATACGAAGTCGACACCACAGATAAAGAAGGAAATCCTGTTAAGTATTTTGTGTCGACCATTGTTGATGATATTGATCATCTTGGTAACAGGCGCGTGCGATCTGTAGGTGAGTTGATTATGAATCAGATCAAGCTCGGTTTTCAGCGTATGGAGAGGGTCATCAAGGAAAGAATGACCATTCAGGATCTTGATGTTATCACGCCCCAGGCGCTTATCAGTATCAAGCCTATATCTGCTGTTATAAACGAGTTTTTTGGTTCAAGTCAGCTTTCTCAGTTTATGGACCAAACCAATCCCCTTGCGGAATTGACTCATAAACGTCGTCTGAACGCCCTTGGACCGGGAGGGCTTTCTCGTGAAAGGGCTGGTTTTGAAGTCCGTGATGTACACCCCTCTCACTACGGACGTATGTGTCCCATTGAAACGCCTGAAGGCCCGAATATTGGTCTGATTGTTTCTCTCAGTACCTTCGGCCAGATAAATGATTATGGTTTTCTGGAAACCCCCTACCGCTACGTTGAAAAGGGGAAGGTAACTGACAAGATTGAGTACCTGACAGCAGATATTGAAGATAATTATTTTATCGCCCAGGCAAACGCTCAGCTTGATGATAAGGGTGCATTTAAAAAGAATCTTATTCCCTGTCGAAACAGGGGTAACTTCCCCTATAAAAAACCGAAAGAGATCCAGTATATGGACGTTTCTCCTAATCAGATTTTTTCTGTATCTACCGGGTTGATACCTTTTCTTGAACATGATGACGCAAACAGGGCTCTTATGGGATCAAACATGCAGCGTCAGGCTGTTCCGCTTATGGTAGAAGAGGCACCTCTTGTCGGGACAGGAATGGAGCCTTATGCCGCCTATGATTCAGGGGTTCTTTCTATAGCTGATCGTGGCGGGGAAGTTATATATGCCGATGCGGCCAGGGTCAAGGTAAAGGCCTCGAACGGTGAAATCGATGAATATGACCTGATGAAGTTCAAGAGGACAAACCAGGGTACATGTTTTAATCAGCGTCCCGTTGTAAAAGAAGGGCAGAAGATAAAAAACGGTGATGTTATTGCTGACGGCCCCGCAACAGACAATGGCCGCCTTGCCCTTGGGAAAAATGTTCTTGTAGCTTTTATGCCCTGGATGGGGTATAACTTTGAGGATGCGATTCTCATTTCGGAAAGGCTGGTTGAAGAAGACATTTATACGTCTGTGCATATTGAGCAGTTCGAAGTGGAGGCGAGGGAAACCAAGCTTGGCCGTGAAATGATTACACGGGATATTCCTAATCTCAGTGAAAAGGCTTTTCGCGATCTTGATGCAGAGGGTGTCGTTCGAATCGGTGCTTATGTGGAACCTGACGATATTCTTGTTGGTAAAGTGACGCCTAAAGGCGAACAGGATCTGACACCTGAATATAAACTTCTTCATTCAATTTTTGGTGAAAAGGCCAGGGAAGTGCGGGATACATCTCTCCGTGTTCCCAATGGTGTTGAAGGTATTGTTGTTGATGTTAAGCGGTTCTCTCGTGAAAACGGTGACGAGCTTTCTCCTGGTGTCGAAGAACTGGTCAAGGTCTATATTGCTGATAAGAGAAGAATTTCTGTTGGTGATAAAATGGCGGGACGTCATGGAAACAAGGGGGTCATTTCCCGTGTTGTTTCAAAGTATGATATGCCCTATCTCCCTGATGGAACTCCTGTAGATATCGTTTTGAATCCCCTTTCGGTTCCATCACGAATGAATCTCGGTCAGCTTCTTGAAACCGAACTTGGCTGGGCCGCCCATGAACTGGATATACTCGTAGAGACCCCGATTTTTGACGGCGCCAAGGAAGAAGAGATAAGGGAATATTTGAAAAATGCAAATCTTCCCGTAAATTCTAAGACAGTACTTTATGACGGCCGGACAGGAGTCCCTTTTGAGGATGAGGTTATGGTCGGGCGGGTATACATGTTGAAACTTGCCCATATGGTGGATGACAAGATTCACGCGCGTTCAACAGGGCCATACTCTCTCGTTACGCAGCAGCCACTGGGTGGAAAGGCTCAGTTTGGCGGTCAGCGTCTCGGAGAGATGGAGGTCTGGGCACTTGAAGCATATGGTGCAGCATACACCCTTCAGGAGCTCCTCACGGTTAAGTCTGATGATATGCTTGGCCGGGCACGTATTTACGAGGCCATTGTCAAGGGCATCAATACAACATCACCGGGTATTCCTGAATCATTTAATGTATTGATTCAGGAGTTGAGAGGACTCGCTCTTGATGTGAGAATATTTGATGAAAAAGGGCAGGAAATCAGCCTCTCCGAATGGAGTGAGGGTTTCAGTAAGTCCAAAAGAAGAATAAAAATCGACAGTCTGGAAAATGCCTGATGGCATGTTTCCAGTAATCAGATGTACTCTTCCATCTACTGGTGGAGGAATAACTTTAATCAAGGTTAAGGTACAATATGAGGGATTTTAACGATTTTAGCTCAATGCAGATTAAACTGGCTTCGCCTGATCTGATTCGAGAATGGTCTTACGGTGAGGTAAAGAAGCCGGAGACTATCAATTATAGAACACTCAAGCCTGAGAGAGACGGGCTTTTCTGCGAACGTATTTTTGGTACTACCAAGGAATGGGAGTGCTACTGTGGAAAGTTCAAATCCATCCGTTACAAGGGAGTTGTCTGTGACAGGTGTGGTGTGGAAGTTACACATTACAAGGTGCGGCGTGAAAGAAGCGGCCATATAGAACTGGCAACGCCAGTGGCACATATCTGGTATTACCGTTCTGTTCCCTCCCGCATGGGGCTTCTTTTGGATTTGACGGTAAACCAGCTGAAATCAGTATTGTACTATGAAAGATTTATTGTCATTGACCCGGGTGAAGCGGATGAAGAGGAAGATGTCAAGCGCGGAGATGTTCTTGATGAAGATTCCTTCAATGAATATTATGAGAAATATGGCGATACCTTTGTTGCCGGAATGGGGGCCGAAGCGATCAAGGAACTTCTCGCGAGCATTGATCTTGATGAAGAATCCCGCCTGCTGCGTGCTGAAATTCATGAAAAATCCGCAAAGGAAGTCAAGATAGATAAAAAGCTTATTAAGAGGCTTGAGATTATTGAGGCTTTCAAGGAGAGCGGCAACAAGCCTGACTGGATGATTCTTGATGTTGTTCCTGTTATTCCTCCCGAACTTCGTCCCATGGTGCAGCTCGATGGAGGAAGATTCGCGACTTCAGACCTGAATGATCTGTACCGAAGAGTTATAAATAGAAATAATCGTCTGAAGCGCCTTTTGATGCTTCGTGCACCTGAAATTATTGTACGAAATGAAAAACGAATGCTTCAGGAAGCAGTTGATGCCCTTTTTGATAACAGTCGTCGTAAACGTGCTGTCAAGGGTAAGGGTAACAGGCCTCTTAAGTCTCTGAGTGATATGCTCAAGGGAAAACAGGGGCGTTTCAGGCAGAATCTTCTTGGAAAGCGCGTTGACTATTCAGGCCGTTCCGTAATTGTTGTCGGCCCGGATCTAAAGCTTTACCAGTGTGGTCTTCCCAAAAAAATGGCCATTGAACTTTTCAAGCCCTTTATTATGAAACGACTCGTGGACAAGGATTTTGTTCAGAATATAAAATCTGCCAAGAAAATGGTAGAAAATGAAAAGACCGAGGTGTGGGAAGTCCTCGAGGAAGTAATCTCAGAGCACCCTGTCCTTTTGAACAGGGCCCCGACTCTTCACCGCCTCGGTATACAGGCCTTTGAACCTGTTCTCGTCGAGGGTAAGGCCATTAAACTTCACCCCCTGGTCTGCCATGCCTATAACGCTGACTTTGATGGTGACCAGATGGCGGTACACGTACCCCTCTCACCGCGGGCGCAGCTCGAGTGCTGGACCCTGATGCTGTCATCGCACAATCTTCTTTCTCCTGCCAACGGTCACCCCGTTGTATCTCCCAGCCAGGATATTGTTCTGGGTATCTATTATCTTACGAACATTGTTGAGGGAAGTACCGGGGAAGGAAAGCATTTCGATTCAATGGATGATATTGAACGGGCAGTTGATTACGGGCAGGTCAGGCTCAGATCAAAAATCAATTTCCTGATTGGAGATGAGTTTGTCGAAACAACTCCGGGAAGGCTTATCTTTAATAAGCTTCTTCCTGATGATTACGAATTTGTCAATGAGACAGTGGGAGACAAGGGGCTTTCTGCCATTATTGCAGATGTCCTGCGAAAATACGGTCCAAATGTTACGGTGAAGATGCTTGATGACATCAAGTCACACGGCTATTCATATGCTACCCGTTTCGGGCCGACTATTTCAATGTCAGATATTATTGTACCGGATGAAAAGGCTCACATCATTGCGGAAGAAGATAAGAAAGTTGAAGCAATTGAGAATGAATACCGAAATGGTTTCATTACCGACGAAGAACGATATAACAGGGTCATCAATCTCTGGACCAATGCCAACGAGGTTATCGCCGACAAAATGTTTGAAGAGTTTTCCAACAGCTACGGCGGTAACAACCCGATTTTCTCCATGGCTCAGTCCGGTGCCCGTGGAAGCAAGCAGCAGATTCGTCAACTTGCGGGTATGCGCGGCCTTATGGCAAAACCAAATGGTGAAATAATCGAGGTTCCCATTCGTGCCAATTTCAAGGAAGGTCTTACTGTTCTTGAATATTTTATCAGTACCAACGGAGCACGGAAAGGCCTTGCTGATACTGCCCTTAAAACGGCAGATGCAGGGTACCTTACAAGACGACTTGTTGATATTGCCCAGGACGTGGTAATATCAATGGATGACTGCGGTACGTCAGTCGGTATTGATATCTATCCTATAAAAGAAGGTGATGATATCATTGAATCCCTCGGTGCACGTGTTCTGGGAAGAACACTTCTTTACGACCTGATTCATCCTGTAAGTGGTGAAGTCCTGAAACAGGCTGATGAAGTCATAGACGAAGAACTTGCTGATATAATCGACCAGTTGAATATTGATTCAATCGAAATCAGGTCTGTCCTGACATGTGAGGCACGTCATGGTGTATGTGCCAAGTGTTACGGAAGAAACCTTGGTACGGCGCGCTCCATTGAACTTGGAGAGGCTGTGGGGATTATTGCTGCCCAGTCAATCGGTCAGCCGGGAACGCAGCTGACAATGAGAACCTTTCATATCGGAGGTATCGCTTCACGTTCGGTTGAAGAGTCCGATATCAAGCTGAATTACCCGGTATATATCAAGGAATTGACTTCAAAAACAATTAAAACCGAAGATAAAAAGGTCATCTCTGTTCGGCGGGGTTATCTTATCGTGCAGAGGATTATTGCCAAGCATCAATTTAAGGGTGATATCGAGTTTCTTGTAGAAGATCAAAGCAAGGTCTATTCTGGTATTCCTATCGTGAAGCAGGATGACGGGGAAGAATTCGTCGCAAAGAGTTCAGGCATTGTCAAAATCCAGAAGAAAACAGTTTATATTCTGGGTGACCCTCACTCAATCCCTGTTAATGTCGGCACTGAAATGCTCACTAAAGAGGATAAGTTTCATGACCGTAACGAGGTCCTCGCGACTTTTGACCCCTGGTTTGAACCAATTTTGACGGAGGTTAAGGGTAAGGTTGAATTTATCGACATCGAACTGAACAAGAGTTTAAGGGAAGAGATCGATCCTACATCGAATGTAACCAAGCGTGTTATTGTTGAATACAAAACGGAAAAACTTCAACCGCGTATAAATATTATTCGTGCCAGCAGCGACCCTATAACCTATCTCCTTCCCAAGGGTGCGCATATAATGCAGGTCGATAATGAAACTGTTGAAGCGGGTACCGTTCTGGCGAAAATTCCACGGGGAGCTGCCAAGACTAAGGATATTACCGGTGGTCTTCCCAGGGTAGCGGAACTTTTTGAAGCACGTACCCCCAAGGATGCGGCAACCCTTACTGCAATTGATGGTACTGTTACCATCGGTGATACAGTTAAGAACAAGCGAAAAATCATTGTTGAAAGTTCTGATGGTGTAAAAAAAGAATATTCCATTCCTGTTGCCAAGTTCCTGCGGGTTCAGGATGGTGATTATATTGTAAAAGGGGAGAAGATTGATGATGGGCCCGTGGATCCTCATGAAATTCTCCGCATCAAGGGCCCCAGGGAGTTGCAGAAGTTTCTCGTTAATGAGATTCAGGAAGTTTATCGACTCCAGGGTGTTGCCATTAACGATAAGCATATTGAAACCATTGTTCGCCAGATGTTGAGAAAGGTCAAGTTGACTGATCCAGGAGATTCAAACTTTGTTATTGAACAAATCGTGGATAAATTTGAGTTTATCGAAGAGAACAATCGTGTCATGGAGGAAGGGGGAAAGGCCGCAACGGCCATACCGGTACTGATGGGTATTACCAAGGCTGCCCTGAATACAGAATCTTTTATTTCTGCTGCATCATTCCAGGAGACTACCAGGGTGTTGACAGATGCAGCTATTAAGGGCAAGGTTGACCAGCTTCGCGGTTTAAAAGAAAATGTTATTATCGGTCATCTTATCCCTGCAGGAACCGGTGTCCGTGAATATCAGTCGGTAGATGTTTTTCAGAATGAACCGGGTGATCTTGAATATGCGCCAGAACCTGAAGCAGTGGAAAGTGCAGAAGAGGCGACCGGTGATGCGGGAATGACGACACCCGCCATTGGACCGGAAGAGAAACCTGAATAGAAAAAGGAAAGAGTCCGGGGAAAAGCCTATTAATTACTTGACAAAAAAAGGTTCAAAATAAGCATATCATGAATCGCTATTATTCAATACGCTGATATGTTATAAAATGATAAGATAAGAAACGGGAGCAACAATGCCAACTATCAATCAATTAATCAGAAAAGGCAGAAAAGCCAAGCATAAGAAGTCAAAGTCACCGGCACTGCAACAGTGTCCACAGCGCCGTGGTGTATGCACACGTGTTATGACATTTACCCCTAAAAAGCCGAATTCAGCCTTGAGAAAGGTCGCCAGGGTCAGGCTCACTAATGGAATCGAAGTAACTGCCTATATACCTGGTATCGGCCATAATCTGCAGGAGCACTCTGCTGTTCTTATTCGGGGCGGAAGAGTTAAGGACCTTCCTGGTGTGAGATATCATATTATTCGCGGCACCCTTGATACCCTCGGAGTAGAAGATCGTCGAAAGGGCAGGTCTAAATATGGTGCCAAGAGACCAAAAGCATAAGATGGAAAATAATCAGAGAGGATAGATATGCGTAGAAGGAGACCCCCAAAAAGAGAAATTCTGCCCGATCCCAAGTATGGCAGCAAGCTTGTTTCGAAATTTGTCAATTGTATGATGTTGAGAGGAAAAAAAGGCGTTTCTGAATCTATATTCTACAGGGCAATGGACATACTTCAGGAAAAGACTGACAAGGACCCCATCGAGGTTTTTGTCCAGGCTCTCGAAAATGTTAAGCCTGTTGTAGAAGTCAAATCACGAAGGGTCGGCGGAGCCACCTATCAGGTGCCTATTGAAATCAGGCCAGAAAGAAGGCAGGCCCTGGGTATTCGGTGGATTATCAATTATTCACGTGCCCGGTCAGAAAATACCATGTACCAGAGACTCGCAGGTGAGCTCATGGATGCCTTTAATAATACAGGAACATCAATTAAGAAAAAAGAAGATACTCACAAAATGGCAGAAGCCAACAAGGCCTTTGCTCATTACAAGTGGTAAGTATTATATAAATATTTTTTCATCGAATACCAGGTGGTAACCTGGTATTCGGTGTTTTATAGCATTATTAAACAGGAGAAGTCTCATCATGGGGCGCGAACTACCCTTAACCAGAACCAGGAATATCGGTATCATGGCGCATATTGATGCCGGCAAAACAACTCTTACTGAGAGAGTTCTTTTTTATACCGGCAAGACGCACAAGATAGGGGAAGTCCATGACGGTAATGCGGAAATGGACTGGATGGTTCAGGAGAAGGAACGCGGTATTACCATCACTGCCGCTGCCACGACCTGTTATTGGAAAAATACGCGGATTAACATCATCGACACCCCGGGCCATGTTGATTTTACCATGGAAGTTGAAAGGAGTCTCAGGGTCCTCGATTCAGCAATTGCTGTTTTTGATGGTGTTGCCGGTGTCGAACCACAGTCTGAAACAGTCTGGCGTCAGGCTGACGGCTATCACATTCCCCGTATCTGTTTCATCAACAAGATGGACCGTATCGGTGCTGATTTTGAGCGTTGTGTTAAGATGATAAAGACCAAGCTCATGGCAACGCCCCTCTGTCTGCAGATACCAATGGGCGCTGAGGATAGCTTTGCCGGTTGTATCGACCTGATTGGCAGCAGGGCTCTCTATTTTGTCGGTGATGAGGGAAATGCCGTTGAAGAGACGGATGTCCCCGGGGAGTTTCTTGATTCCTGCGAATTTTATCGTCATGCCATGCTTGAGATTCTGGCCGATTATGATGATGAATTAATGGAAGTTTATCTCGAGGGGGGAGAGCCATCAGTTGAATGTATCAAACGGGCTGTTCGTACGGCAACTCTCTCAACAGATATTTTTCCTGTATTCTGCGGTTCCGCCCTGAAGAACAAGGGTGTACAGCCAATTCTTGATGCTATTGTTGATTATCTGCCTTCCCCCAAAGACGTGCCTGAAATGAAGGGCCACGATGTGAATGATCATGAAAAAATACTTACCCGTGAGCCAAATGACAAGGAGCCTTTCTGTGGCCTGGTCTTTAAGATAATGTCTGACCCTTACGTGGGAAAGCTTTCCTATATCAGGGTCTATTCAGGACACCTGAAGTCGGGAGATTCTATATATAATGTCACAGCCGATAAAAAGGAACGGGTAAACCGTTTTCTTCGGATGCACGCTAATGACCGTGAGGATGTGAGTGAAATTTATACGGGAGATATTGTTGCCGTTGTTGGTTTGAAGACAGGAAGAACCGGCGATACCATTACCCTTCAGGATAATCCGATACTGCTGGAGCGAATCGTTTTTCCTGAACCGGTTATATCTGTTGCCATTGAACCGAAGACAAAAGCTGATCAGGAAAAACTTGAATCGACCCTGAAACGCCTTGAGGATGAGGATCCAACCTTTAGAGCAGTCAATAACGCCGAAACCGGGCAGCTCATCATTTCGGGTATGGGAGAGCTTCATCTTGATATCATCGTGGATCGTCTTCTCAGGGAATTCAATGTAAAGGCCAATGTAGGGAAACCTCAGGTTACCTACAAAGAAACGGTTACCGCTTCTGCTGAATCTGACATGGTCTATGAAAAGCAGATAGCCGGTAAAGACCAGTTCGGCCACGTAAAGGTACGCCTCGAGCCGGCAGGCCAGGGAGAGGGATTCGTATTTGAGAATAAACTTCCCCCTGGAAAAATACCTGATGAGTTTATCCCTGATATCGAGGGAGGTTTTTCTGACGGTATGCAGGCGGGGGTTGTCGCCGGGTACAGGATGGATGATATAAAAACGGTTCTGATTGATGGTTCCTATGATGAAAACAGGTCTGTTAGTACCGCTTATCGCATTGCCGCAGGAATGGCCTTTCGTGAAGCGGCAAAAAATGCAGGGCCCACATTGATGGAGCCAATGATGAAACTTGAAATTGTTTCTCCCGATGAGTATACCGGGGATATTATCAATGACCTGAACAGCAGGAGAGGCAAAATTGATGGAATAGACATCAGGGGTAACCTGAAGGTTGTTGATGCCATAGTCCCCCTGTCTGAAATGTTTGGCTATGCAACAAGCATACGGTCCATGAGCCAGGGAAGAGCGTCCCACACTCTGCAGTTTTCCCATTACGCAGTTGTCCCTGAGTCGATTACCAGCGGTATTGTAGCCCGTATGAGCGGCCTTTCTCCTTATTGATGGTATAAACATTGAGGTTTTGCGTGTTGCAATAAAAATTATTGAATTATATGGTGATTAATGATATTTTTCCATTAATTACTTGACAGAATAAGCGAATTTTTTTTTATTTCATAAACCTGCCCGACGAACTGTTTTCAGGGTGGGAGTATGCTCTCACATTGTTTTTGTGATTTTTCGAGTAATCCACTGTTATTCGTATATTTTTGCATATTTTAAGAAAATTTTGCTTATATCAGGAAAATTTACAAAGGAGTTATCCACATGGCAAAAGAAAAATTTGATAGGTCGAAGCCGCACGTTAATGTGGGAACCATTGGCCATATAGACCATGGTAAGACTACGTTGACTTCTGCTATCACAAAATGTCTGAATAAAGCCTATGGCACCGGGGCTGCGATTGATTTCGATCAAATTGACAATGCTCCTGAGGAGAAGGCCAGAGGTATAACGATTGCAACATCTCACCAGGAGTATGAAACGCCTGCACGGCACTATGCACACGTTGACTGTCCGGGTCACGCTGACTACATAAAGAACATGATCACCGGTGCTGCTCAGATGGATGCTGCAATACTCGTTGTTGCTGCTACCGATGGTGCGATGCCGCAGACAAGGGAGCACGTTCTGCTTGCTCACCAGGTAAACGTTCCCTATATGCTGGTGTATCTCAACAAGGTAGATATGCTCGATCCCGCAGACAGAGATGAGATGGTTGAACTCGTAGAAATGGAGATTCGTGAGCTTCTGTCTAATAATGATTTTCCCGGCGACGATGTGCCTATTATTGCCGGTTCTGCACTCAAGGCCCTTGAGGCTGCTGACGCAGGAAACAATGATGATGAGTGGTTTCAGTCAATCATCAAGCTTGGTGAGGCACTTGATACCTATGTACCCGATCCTGAGCGTGAAAAGGACAAGCCTTTTCTTATGCCTATTGAAGATGTTTTTTCAATTACAGGTCGTGGAACAGTAGTTACCGGTCGTATAGAGCGTGGTGTTGTTCACACCGGTGATAACATAGAAATTATCGGTTTTAAAGAAACCCAGACAACTGTTTGTACCGGTGTTGAGATGTTCCGTAAGATTCTTGACGAAGGCATGGCTGGTGACAACGTTGGGTGTCTTCTCCGTGGTACAGGTAAGGATGATGTTCAGCGTGGACAGGTTCTGGCAAAGCCGGGATCTATTACACCTCACCTGAAGTTTGATGGTCGTGTTTATGTTCTTAAGAAAGAAGAAGGTGGACGTCACACTCCTTTTTTCAACAACTATCGTCCCCAGTTCTATTTCAGAACTACTGACGTTACCGGTTCAATTCAGCTTCCCCAGGGAGTTGAGATGGTAATGCCCGGTGATGATATCGATATGAAGGTTGAACTCATTACTCCGGTAGCTATGGAGGAAGAGCTTCGATTTGCAATTCGTGAAGGTGGACGTACCGTTGGTGCGGGTGTTGTAACGAAAATTACCGAATAAGAAAGTTTGACGAGTACTCAATAGATTTAAACTCAGGCCATCGTTAGATGGACTGAGTTTACA
>CAZHNW010000131.1:0-8880 GCA_964534225.1 uncultured Leptospirales bacterium
CAGTTATGTTTTCCGCCCGCCGCTGGCGGGCGGAAAACAATAATTAATAGAGGTTACCTTATATCTATTTCTTTTAAGACAGCGCTATGTAAGCCAGTGCTGCGATATCATTCTATCACTTTTTTCAGCCGTTGTGGGCGGAAAAAGGAAAGACTCTCCTCATCTTGAGAAAAGTAAAGAAATTTTTTCGGTAGATTTATTTTTATATTGAATTATTAACATAAATTTACAAAAAAAGCAAAATATTTTCTTGTAAATTCTGCACCTGTTTTATATTATGTTCAATAGTAGTGTTTTTATTAACATCATTTACTCTATACATTATGTCAAAATATTAAATAGAAGACAATGATTATTTGCCGGATTTTCTTTCTCATCCGTAATTTATAAAACAGCCAATTATTGCAAAGACTCAGCGAAAATTTTTATTAATTGTTAAGGAGAAAAACAGGATAGACTTTAGAGAAAAGACCCTGATTTTTTTATATAATAATGAACTCCATAACCATGAGTAAAACTATGGGTGATACCATTAATATTAATCATGAATTCCACGAAAAACTTTACATCTCGGTAATTCCTGAAAATATAATCTGTTACTGGCCAAAGGCAAGCGAGGTGGCCAATTTTGTCGCGGACTTCTTCTACCATGACAGCCCCGACAGGGCAACACGCAACAACATATCCACTATCCTTAACGAATTGATTGAAAACGCCGTCAAGTTTTCCTCTGTCAAAAAACACCAGGTGGATATCTATACCTTTCACAATGCCACCGAACTTGTTTTTCAGATTACCAACACCATTTCACCCGAGGCATGGAATGAACTTGAAAAGGTCTACCACGAAATGGAGAACAGAGACCTGAAAGAACTCTACATACAGAGAATACGTGACCTGAACAGAAAAAAGTCAGGTACGGGAATTGGCCTTATACTTCTAAAAAAAGACTACCGCATAGAAATCAACTTTGCCCTGGACCACAACCATGAAGCGGGTGATCTCCTTACCACCACAGCCCGCATGAGAGTAGCATAGGGAGATTTTAATGAAGACTTCACGCGTAATGGAAGGGGCAAATTATTCTGTTGAATTTAATGAAAAGAAGAAAAGGGTCTCGATAAAGGGGAGCATGCGCCTTCCCGTGCATGAATATATCAATTATTTTATTCCCGCCTTTATGGACTTTTCAAAAAAAATTGAAAGCGATGTAGAAATTGACCTCACCGCCCTGGAATACCTTAACAGCAGCGGCATCAGCTTTATCAGCATGTACCTGGCGGAAATGAAAGACCGAAGCCAGCAGGTGACCCTCATCGGCTCCAGTGACATTTCATGGCAGAACATGACCATGGAAAACTTCTTTCTCTGCAGCGATACTGTTAAAATTGTTATGCAATGATGAAGATGAAGATGCGAAAGCGCTTTCGCGCCTTCATCAGGAAAAACATCAATCAACTCTGGTAGTATTTCGTTCCACCATCCTTCAGGTCGGGACGGAGTTTCTGTGCCTCATGAAGATAGAGCTGCACCATTTCATCCTGGCGTTTCTCTGAATTGACATGCATCAATACCCTGATACAGCCGGGCATGCTCCCTTCTACGGGAATCTCCCTGGTGCAGAAAAGGGGCGTGTAAATCCAGCCCATTTTACGTGCCGCCACGGCGGGGAATTCCGCGTCGATATCCGCGGTGGCGGAAAAAATAACCGATGCCACATCTTCGATGGATATATTGTTCTTTTCAATGAGCCCCCGGAGAAGCTCTTCGGTTTTGTTTACGATTTCTTCTTTTGTATTGGAGAGGACGGTTGTCGCCCCCCGTACGCCGCGTACTGCCATTTTTAAATCTCCCGATCTTTTCTGCCTCCGGCGGCTTACTTTTGTTTCGCCACAAAAGTAAGCAAAAAGGCGCTCTTCAATCGCCAGAGAGGCTCAACGGGCGAAAGTGCGCATCCTGCGCGCCGCCCTGTTACTTAAATCCTTTTCAAACTGTCATCCATGACAGCCTTTTAATATAAATAAAATTCCCCACAGCCTCAGCCAGCCTGGACCAATGACCACACATTGGTCGCTGCCTGCGGCATTAACGAAGTATTTTGAAACGTGCCTGTTGCGCAGACTCTATTCTGCCGTTGACAACATGGCCTATGTAGAATCTTTTCACAATTTATGAAAAATCGACACAGGCATCGAGATATTAAGGCCTTTTCATAGACCTTTCATAATCTTATTCTTCTTCGATAATTGTGCCGCCCAGTTCTTCGACAAGTAAACGAAAACCGGGGAAGGTCACAGACACCGCTTCAGCAGTATCAATAACCATTTCTCCCTTTGAGGCAAGGGCCGCTACTGCAAGGGACATGACGATGCGGTGGTCATAATGCCCCGACACCTCTGTTCCGGTAAGTTCACTCTCCTTGATGACCAGCCCGTCAGGAAGCTCTTCGATACGTGCGCCGCACTTTGACAGTTCACGTGCCATGCAGCTGATACGGTCAGTCTCTTTCAGGCGCGCCTGGGGCACGTTGACAAGCCGGGTTTCTCCCGCGGCAAAGCATCCCGCCACGGCAAGGGCGGGCAGTGCGTCGGGGATGGCATTGAGGTCAAAACTTCCACCCTTGAGAGGCCCCCCCGTGATGGTTATATAATCTGTGCCGATCTCGACACGGGCCCCCATTTCTTTGAGGATATTTACCACTTCTTTGTCGCCCTGTGAATCGGTAAAATCAAGGCCCCGCAGGGTTATCTCGCTCCCGGTTATGGCGGCGGCAACAAGGAAAAAAGTCGCCGACGAAAAATCAGCCGCTATTGCCGCGTCAAAGGTCTTATATACCTGGTTTCCCGGAACGGTAAAGCTCCGGTAATCGTTGTTCTCAAGTTTTACCCCCACCCTTTCGAGCCAGTCAAGGGTCATGGTGACATAGGGCTTTTCATTGAGAAGTGGCACGTCTATAAAGGAAGTTTTACTTCCCCCCGGTGCCGCCATGAGCAGTGCAGAGAGATACTGTGATGTGACTGCTTCGATGGAAGTTTTCCCGCCCTTAATCGGCCCCCGCACCACTACCGGGGGCATGCCATTACCCCTCGTGGAAAAGGCCTCGGCCCCCAGGTCTGAGAGTGATTTCAAAAGGCCTGCCGCGGGTCGGCTCCTGATCTGGTGGTCCCCGGTAAAGACCGTGGCCCCGCGTATAAGCCCGGCAACGCCGAGGCCGATATAGAGAGAGGTACCTGAATTGCCCACGTTTATCACGTCTTCGGGGGGAGCAGGATTGCGGCCGCACCCGGTAACGCGCCACAGGTCAGGGGAAGTTTCAACTTCCCCCCCCAGCTGCCTTACCATGTCAAGGCATGAAAGGGTATCTGACGACTCCAGGGGATGACGGACTACCGACTGACCCTGTGCAAGGAGGCCCAGGGTCAGGGCCCGTATGGTATGTGATTTTGATCCCGGAACCTGTATGGCACCGCCAATCCGCGCGGCACTGACGCGGTAGATCATAACTGCCCCGCCATGTCTCGCTTCAGGTACTCGGGCTTGATGCGCATGAATATGCCCGAATAACAGGGAACAGTCAAAACCTCGCCCTGAAGTCCATAGCAGCTGCTGAGAACATCACTGTTCTTTTTCAGGGCTTCTATAACCGTGGCGGCATCGGTGCCAAAAGCGCGGTTAAAAAAAGAGGCGCGCTCAGTTATGTCAAGATTCACGGTACCCTCGTACCCTTTCACAAACTTGAACTCGTTGAGATCCATAACGGTTTTCAGTTCATCTTCCATGTAATACTCATTGTGCAGGGGGAAACCGGTGCGTATCACCTCGTCAAGAAGACCCTCGGTATCCTCGTCGCAGGTGAGACAGGTGGCGATAAAAAGAATTCCGTCAAAATCAAGGGACCGGCGAAACTCGTCGATGACAAGGGCCGACTCAAGGTAGTTGATGTTATCAATGGAAAGCAGCAGATTCGTCGCGTAATAATCGATGGGGAAGTTATTAAAGTCGCCCTGGACAAAATAGATTTTTTCAAGACGCGGGTCGCTTTCATATTTCTTTCTGAAATCTTCGATGACCTTCAGTGAATGTTCCACCACGACGACCATGGCGTCGGTCTCTTCTGTCACCCTGAGAATCAAATCCCCCCGGGTGATTCCCGCCATGCAGATGGTTTCGGGATTGTAGGTGGCCATTACTTCATGTATCTGGTCAAAGAGCCTGGCGGTCTCTGCTTCGGCGCCGGGTGCTCCATCTGCGTTGAACCTCTCGATGGAATAGGCCTTGATCTGCTGTAGTCTGTCCATGAACATCTCTGCCTGTGTAAATTTCCTGTTTCCCTGAAAAGGACTGGATTTACTGAATTATGCTTTTATGAAGAGGGCCCGCGGGCGTACCTGTCAAGTTATTTCCATTTTTTTATTGACATGAAGGGCACGGAAAAGGCAATTTTCTCTTTACCGGCAATTTTGATGTTCCTCACACCAGACACACAGATATCTACACTGCCCTGCCCCGGCAGACCGGTCACCGGCGGCACCGCAGGGGCTAAATACCGGACAAGAAGAGGATGAACACAAAAATGAATATTTTCGAAAAAGCAAAAAATGGAGAAATGACCCCTGAAGTCAGGGCCGTGGCAGAAAAAGAGGGCGTTGCCGTTGACACCCTGCTTGCAGATTTTGCCCGGGGACATGTCTGTATCTTTAAAAACTCTACCCGTTCCATCGAACCTGTCGGCGTGGGAAAGGGGCTCACTACCAAGATAAACGCCAATATCGGCACCAGTCCCGACCTTTTTGACCTCGAGACTGAACTGGTAAAACTTGAAACCGCCATCAGGCACGGCGCCGATGCCGTCATGGACCTGAGCATCGGGGGCAACGTGACCCATTTCAGGCAGAAAATCATAGAAAAGAGCACGGTTCCACTGGGGACGGTCCCCCTCTACGAATGCATCAAGGAGATGACGGGGCAGAAAAAATCCATCATGGAAATGACCATCGAGGATTTCCTCAACGTGGTACGCCGCCAGGCCGAAGAGGGCGTTGATTTTATGACCATACACTCCGGGGTCACCCGGGAATCAATCGCCTCCCTGCGCTCACAGGAAAGGATCATCGGCATTACCAGCCGTGGCGGATCGATCCTCGGTGAATGGATCAAGTATAACAGTGCCGAAAATCCCCTTTATGAATTTTATGATGAAATACTTGAAATTCTGCGGGAATATAATATTGTTATAAGCCTCGGTGACGGCCTCAGGCCCGGGGCGACCCACGACGCAAGCGACCGTGGCCAGATTCACGAAATGGTAGTACTGGGATACCTGGCGCGCCGGGCCCGCGAAAAGGGGGTACAGGCCATTATCGAGGGGCCGGGGCATGTTCCCCTTGACATGGTGGCGAACAACATGCAGCTCGAAAAAAGCCTCTGTGACGGCGCACCCTACTATGTACTGGGGCCCCTTGTCACAGACGTGGCGCCGGGATACGACCATATCAGCGGGGCCATCGGCGGGGCAATTGCCGCGGCAAACGGGGCGGATTTTCTCTGCTACGTGACACCGGCTGAACACCTGCGGCTCCCCAATGCCGAAGATGTCAGGGAGGGAGTCATTGCCTCAAAGATAGCGGCACATGCCGCTGATATCGTAAAGCTGGGAGAAAAGGCCCGCAAATGGGACGACGACATGTCCCGGGCGCGGCGGCAGCGCGACTGGGAAAAAATGTATGCCCTGGCAATGGACGAAGAAAAGGCGCGCAGGTACCGGGCGGAAATACCTTCCGGCGAAGAGGACCAGTGCTCCATGTGCGGCGAGTTCTGTGCCATTAAAAGGGACTACTGAAAGTACCACCAATCAAGGCTCATTCGAAGGAGAGCACCATAATGACTGAAGACACACAGTATTATGATTCATATAAAGACGACCGCGACCTGATATTGGAATACAGCCAGCTCAGCATGGACGATGCAGGCATCGTTAATATACTTGGCCTCGGCGTCGACAACCTGACCCGCGAACAGGCGGTGGTAAAAACCATGAAAATGATCGAGGAAGGGGGCGTTCACCATATCATTCCCCTGACCCCTTACAAGCACCTGCGCATCAGGGCCAGCTCGGACCTTCAGCTCATCAGCAACAAGGCTGACATGCACCTTGCCAGCGGCGGGGGGCTCCTCTGGGCGGCAAAAAAGCTGAAGACCCCGCTGAAGCAGCAGGTGCATCTCCTCAGTTTTCTCATGGATATAATCCGCATCGCCGAGATAAAGGAATATTCAATTTTTATCGTGGGCGCCAGGCCCGAAGTGACGGAGAAGGCATTTTTCAATATCAAGAAATCATTCCCGAAAATCCGCATCGTAGGAAGACACGGCGGTTTTTTTGACGCCAACAGGGAAAAATCAGTCATCGAGGCGATGCGCAAATCAGAGGCTAATATTATTCTCGTGGGCCTCGGTTTTCCCAAAGAAGACCGGTGGATATACGAGATAAAGAAAGAGTTTCAGAACACTGTTTTTGTAAGTGTGGGGGGAAGTATAGACGTCATCTCGGGAGAGATCACCAAGGCGCCTCCCTTTTTCATGGAGCGGGGCCTTGAATGGTTCTACCGCATCATCACACGCCCCTGGCGGATCGGGCGTTTCTTCAGGACCATGTTCTTTTTTCTCCAGGCCTTTTTCAAGGGATTGTTCTCAAAATAATGTTCATATTGCGCGTGCATTTCATTTGAAGGCGCTAAAACGCTTTCGCGCCTTCAAATGACACCTCATTTCTCATACCTTCCCTTCATGGCGCGGGTGTCCCGGGCATCGAGAAGTTCCTTTGAGGAGACGCGGCAGCGCCCCAGGGTAAAGCGGCCCAGTTCTTCATGGTTGCCGCAGCTGCGGCAGCGGACAACGGCACGGCCGTCTTCGGTCCATTCTGAAATATCAACATACCGGGAACTGCAAACGCGGCAAAACATGACAGAAACAAATTCACTCATGATTATCCATTATATCCTTTTATTTTTTTAACATCGTGATAAGAGAAATATCCTCCCTGATCTCAAGGCCGCCGGCAAAGTCGCGGCTGAATTCAAGAAGGCCCGTGGCAATTTCTTCGGATGAAGTAAAATCCTTTTCAAGAAATTCCATGACGCGCTTAAGCCCCAGTACCTGGCCGTTATGATTGCGTATATTCAGGATACCGTCAGCGACAACAACGAAAACATCATCCTTACGGAGTGGTACAGTAACCCTGCGCTGTCCTGTTTCAGTATCACCCACGCTAGAAGTGCCGAGGCGCAGGTAACTCGATTTCCCGTTACGCATCAGTATGGGATAGGCGACACCGGCGTTGACAAAGGTCAGGGTATCAGTATCGGTATCAATGACGCCGTAGAAAAGGGACATCCTTTTCAAGAATTCAACATCCTTTATGGCGGCATTTTTCATCTGCCGCATAAGCGCCGCGGGCCTGGTACCCACCAGTGACGACATGGCCCTGAGTGCGCCGCTTATACTGGAGGCATGGAGCCCCCCGGGAATACCCTTTTGATGAATGTCCCCCAGGGCGATACCGGATTGATGGTCATTGAGCCTGTAATAGCCGTGAAATCCCCCCCCCCACTTCACGTGCGGGACGGGAATGGGCGGTAATCATGATATTCTTTAACTCCAGGCTGAAGTTCGGCACCAGGGCATTTTTAATGGAACCGGCAGAATCAAGCTCACTCTTGATACGCTCTTCTTCGAGGGCATTCTTGAAAAAAATCGCATTCTGTACCGCCAGGGCCGCCTGGTCGCCAAAGACCCTGAAAAGATTCATGTCTTCTTCGAAAAATTGCGGCTGGTTTATCGGGTTGATGGCCTGGATAACACCTAAAAGTTTGCCTTTATAAAGAAGGGGTGCACAGAGAATGGCACGGGTGGTAAATCCCGTGCTTTTATCAAAATTGGGATCAAAACGCTCATCTTGATAGACATCGTTGACAACCAGGGGGCGCCGGTTGCGGGCCACCCACCCGGCGATACCCTGCCCCATGGCGACACGATATTTTTCAGTAAGCTCATCACCGGCGCCGCCAAGGGCCACCTTAAAGACCAGGTCATCTGTCTCTTCTTCGTAGAGAAGCATGGTGGAGGCCTCGGTCTCCATGATGTCCTTGATGATTTCCATAATAAGGGAAAGGAGGCGGCTGATATCAAGGGTCGAGTTTATTATGGTATTTATATCAACCAGCTTGCTGAGGTTTTTCACCTGCCTTTCCAGGCGGGCAAGGTCTGTAGAGTATTCTTCCATTAGGGCTGTTTCTTCCTTCCCCGGTGCGGCAGGGGTTATATTCTCTGTATTATTGTTTTCAGTCACTTTTACCACATGTCGTTTTTTGGGTATATCTCATTGTCAACAATATGCAGGGAAAAGGCATAAAGGCCCCTGCCGGGACCGCTTAAACTTCCCCCCACCCGAAACAATCGACAAAGTATCTATATACGGGAATTTTCATATCTGTAAAGCAAAAAACGCCCTCACTGCAGTCAGGAGGCAATGTTATGCGGAAACAAAAAATGTAAAAAAAAGCAAAAAATTCGATTTTCCGGCCTTGACAATTCGTATACCAGGTAAATAGATTTAATAAGGAGACTGAAATGAGCGCAAAATCAAAATCGAACCGAAAACCCGTCTCTTTCGATGAATACAAGAGCATCAAGGATGAAATCATCGAAATCAGCGAACAGCGTTTCGAAAACATCCTCACCAGGAGACTCAAGGAGTTCAAAAAAGAACTTATGAATGACCTGGCCCCAAAATTCGATGCTATTGATTCGAGATTCGATGCTATCGATTCAAAGTTTGAAGCTGTCGATTCGAAATTCGAAACTGTCGATTCGAGATTCGATGCT
>CAZHNW010000131.1:8980-11589 GCA_964534225.1 uncultured Leptospirales bacterium
TCGATTCGAGATTCGATGCTGTCGATTCGAAATTCGTCGCCATGGACAGCCGTTTTGATTCAATAGAGAAACGCCTTACCTTTATTACCTGGTTTCTTCCCTTTATTCTTACCGCGGTGATGGCGGCGTTGAAGTATGTTGGTTGAGGTGAATGTCCCCGTCATTCCCCCCATCGCATGTATAATCCCAACCCGAAACCACCCGGCCGGTACCGGGGTATCAGGTTACAAAAAATTTAATGTTAACATCGTAAACCTGAACATTTCAATTTGTATTGTCAAGAAATGTTACAAAATTTTGAATAAATTTGCGGTAAAAAGTATTGACAGGGCCCCTTTGATGTGTCTTTATTTTGGTATCAAGGTATGATCCACACAAAGAAAGGACATGCCTTTTATTTTTTCTAAATCAAGTACGGAGGTTTCTTAGATGAAAAAGCTCTTAAGTATTCTTGTAATACTGCTTTTCGCGTCCACCCTCTACGCACAGGAAGGTGGTAAAAAGAAGAGTTTCTCAGTTGGAATCACTCTCGGTATGGTTTCTGACCTTGCCGGTCTCGGCGCAACCATCATTGATGATGGTACCCTTGACACAGCAGGCGGTTCACTTGCCAACGCAACTGGTACCGACAAGCTGATCATGGCAGACAAAAGTGATGCCGTTCTTCTTTCTAACTCTAATAATACCAATGCAGTTCCCCTGCAGTTTCTCTCAGATTTTTCTGAAGCGGGCCCCATGATGGGTCTTTCAATCGGCGGCTATGTCATGTATGACTTTCTATCACTGGCTGACCTGCCCTTTTTCGCCCGTCTCGGTTTCGACTACGTGGCACAGGTAGGCGGCGGTGAGCACGGTCGTACACTGGGTGCTGGTATTAACCAGTACGCCCAGGCAGCTGGATATGCATTACCCACAGCTGCAGCAGGCGGCACATATACAGGCGCCTGGATGACCTACAGCTTTACATCAAGCTGGCTGGAAATCCCCCTGACTGTGGGTATCTGCCTGCCTGTTGGTAAATACGGCAAAGTCTATGGCGGACTCGGCATCAGCTATTTCAACGGCGGATGGGCCCTTGAAGTCGACATGTCTGACAGCTACGCTCAGTATATCACAGTATTTGACGATGGCGCCCAGGCTCTTGTTACCTCATTTGACAAGACAAAGGTAGAGTTTAAAGTCAGCCAGATTTCTTTTAACTTTGTTCTCGGCGCTGAAGTCAATGTTGCCTACGGTATTGCTGTTACTTTCGAATACTGGGGCAGCGGCGCAGCACAGACCGTCTACTCAAAAGCAGCTTTTACTGATAATGCTTCAAAGACAATGACAGCGGCTCTCAGCGGCGGTGATGTAGCAGGTTATGATACCAACTGGTTCAAGCAGTTTGCCTACCCGGTTGTTCTCGGCAGCAGCTACTTTAAATTCGGCGTAAAATACTATATATTCTAAGGAGGCGGAAATAAATGAAAAAGATAATTACGTTACTTTCCATCATTGCGGTTTCCGCATTCATCATGACCGGATGCTCAGATTCTTGCGGTGATGAAACTATTAATGTAACCAATACAGGATCTGAAATAAATCTGGCAACAGGGTTGTACGCTTTAGATTTTTCTGATCTTACCGACACAACCTACACGGATCAGGTTGGGAATGACTATGTTGTGTCAAATGGTAGCATTCTGTCACAAACCACTATTTTAGCTGATCCAGATAACACTTTTCTTGATGATACAGATGCAAACGATTATGTTGAGAATGCATCACCTTTAACTTTTTTTGCATATCCATGCCCCAATGCAGGTAGAGAAGCAATTGTAAGTTATGACCTGTCAACATTATGGAGTGCAACTGTTCAATTGTCTGATACAGCAACAAATGGTCAACAAATTATTGTTGGTAATGTTTACCTGAATGATGATGCAGATGGAGATGATACCCCTGAAGCAAATAATGCCTGGTCAGTTATTGTAACGACTGGTGATGGAGCAAGTGCACCTAACGTTTTTCTCATGAATGGAGATCCCAGTGCACAAGCCGTTATCTACGGTTATGCCATGGTAGCACTCAATATCGATACCGATATAAAGGTAACTCTGGCAATTGATGCTTCTAATGCTGGTGCTGCAGCAGGTCCTGCAATTACTGTTATGATTAATGATGTACCGGTAATTGCGAGAAATAATGACAGTACTTTGGGTGATTACGGCACAGCGGCAGCTAGAGCTGTCTTGGATGCATTAACAATGACAGTGGCCAATAACTTTTATACTCCAGCTGAAGCAGCTGGCGGTGCAGGTGTTACAGAACCGGAACTCTATATCGGCAGTTGGACTAAAGCAGTATTTTTCGATACACCTCCTGCCATACCACAAGATGTTACAAAGCAAGTAACATTTGGAATATTCTTTAAAATTGGCGACGATACAAAAAGCCCGTCAGTTAGCGCTATAAGGATTGGCCAATAATTACTTTTGCATTAATTCTGATTTCTCAAATAATAGTGTATCAAGTTTATTTTTTGTGTTTTTAATCTTACCATCAATGTCTTGGATTTTCTTTTTGATTTGAGCAATTCTTAGTTGTTTGATTTTCTGGTCATATTCTTT
>CAZHNW010000132.1:0-4974 GCA_964534225.1 uncultured Leptospirales bacterium
CCTGATGACCTGAAAAAAAACATCACCCCGGATACGGTCATGGCGGTGGTCAACCACGGTTCCAATGTTTTCGGCACCCTGCAGCCGGCACGGGAAATTGGCAAAATCTGCCGCGACCATGAGATTATCTTTCTTCTCGATGCTGCACAGACAGGGGGTACTGTCCCCCTCGACCTCGAAGAAGACAACATTGATCTTCTCGCCTTTACAGGCCACAAGGGACTCTACGGCGCCACCGGAACGGGTGGGCTTGTCATGAAAGAGAGTTTCGAAATGACACGCATGCGTCCCCTCCGCTACGGGGGCACGGGAAGTCTTTCTGACAAAACAGACCAGCCCGATTTTCTGCCAGACCGTTTTGAAAGCGGCACCCTTAACGTTGCCGGCCTTGCAGGCCTTGCTGCCGGCATTGAATTCGTCATGGAGAAAGGCATAGGGGAAGTTATAGCCCCCCACAAGAAAAAACTGGTAACGCGTTTCATCAATGCCGCTCGCAAAGAGGTTCCCGGTTTCAAAGACTATGTAGATCCGACGCATATTGCCACCGGAACAGTATCCTTTAACATCGGCACCATGGAATCATCGGAGACGGCGCGTATCCTTTCCGATGACTATAACATCATGTGCCGCGCCGGCCTCCACTGTGCTCCCCTGGCCCACCAGACCATGGGTTCATTCCCTGACGGCACAGTCCGCTTCAGTTTCAGCATCTTCAACACCGAAGAAGAAATCGACCTTGCTATAACGGCATTGAGAGAAACAGGGGAACGTCATGGCTGAAGGCGCCGTCATTCTTTTCCATTCCACGAACCACGCACTCTATGCGGCGCGTGTTCTGAAAAAAGCGAAACTTCCCTGCAAAATGACCCCCATTCCGCGGCACCTCAGTTCAGACTGCGGTTACTGCGTGCAGATAAAGGCCGCTGACAGAGAACAGGTAAAAAAACTTATCTCAGAGAAGGGTATTGAATACGATCGTATAGAGGTGTTGTAACTTCCCCCCTGCCCCTTAATTTAGCATCTCTCCCGGCAAGAATCTTCTGGACAATTCTTACAGTACCGCCGAAAAAGGTAGTATGAAATTACGAATTTTGCCCCTTTTGACCATTTTTCTTTTGATACAGTGCAGCGGCATTCCCCGCTACTATCTTCCCGAAAAGAGCAGCAGGGTCGTAACCGGCCTCGAAAGGTTCATCAGCAGCTATGCTGATGACTACCGCGGTAAAAAATTACTCCTGGTAACAAATCACTCCGGCGTGGATATCCGCCTGCGCGACAACATCTCCCTTCTGCGCCGTGAAGGCCTGAAGATAACAACGGTACTGGCGCCGGAACACGGCATCTACGGCTACCAGAACCAGTATGACAAGAAAAAATATTTCCGTGACGAAAAACGCCGCCTTACCATCTACAACATGCATAAATTAAAAGGGAAAGAATTCCGTGCCATGGCCCGCAGGGCGTATGCAGTCATCTTCGATATCCAGGACATGGGGATGCGCTGCTACACCTATATTTCTAACCTGAAATTCATCATGGACAACATGCAGGGACTCAAAACCGAGTTCATTGTCCTTGACCGTCCCAACCCCATCGGCTTTCTCGAAACCGACGGGGCCTTTCTGGAGAGAAAATTTACCACGAAATATATCAGCGCCTTTCCCGCCCCCTTTATCTACAACATGACCATGGCCGAGGCGGCGCGCTACTACAAAGAAGAATACAACAAAAAGGTGAACCTCAAGGTGGTCCCCATGCGGGGATACTACCGGGGCATGCTCTTTCATGAGACCATGCTTCCCTGGGTGCCCCCCTCCCCGAACCTTCCCACCTACGAGTCAGCTATTGTCTATACCGCCATGGTCCTTCTCGAGGGAGTAAACATCTCCATCGGCAGGGGTACCACCAAACCCTTCGAGTACCTGGGGGCCCCCTGGATCGATCCCGTCACTTTCAGCCGTGACCTTAACCGCATGGGCTTTAAAAATTTTCACTTCAGGCCCGTCTACTTCAAACCCACTTTCAGCAAGTATAAAGACGAGGTCTGCGGCGGTGCACAGGTCTTTTATACCGGTGACGGTTTCAGCCCCACGAAGATGGCCTATCGCCTCACGGCCTATCTCTTCGCGAAGCACCCCGAGGTAAAGTGGGAAAAATTTCGCCGCTGGTATGATATCGACTACCTTGCCGGAACAAACCGCTTCAGGATATTCATAGCCCGCAAACGCCCCTGGAAGGACTACCGAAAATACATAAAAAGAAACCTGAAAAAATATGAAAAGAAACGACGCCGTCACACCCTTTATTGATTCAGCTGAATCCCCTTCCAGGGGATTCAGCCGGTCGTACCAAACAATGAGAAAAAAATGAAAATTAAAGAAGAACTTTTCGGACACACCGCAAACCGTAAAGACGTTATCCGCTACACCATTCCCTCGGCGGCAGGAATGGAACTGCAGATCATAAACTTCGGCGGCATCATAACATCCCTGAAGGTACCGTCCCGGAACGGCACCCCCGTTGACGTGGTCCTGGGATTCGACAGACTCGATGGATACCTGGCCCGGCACCCCTTCTTCGGCGCCATGGTGGGGCGTTATGCCAACCGCATAGGCGGCGCCGCCTTTACCCTTGACGAAAAAAATTACAGCCTCGCGGCGAACAATAACGGCAACCACCTCCACGGGGGAATCACCGGCTTCGACAGGGTCATCTGGGAAGCTGAACCATTCACCTCTGCAGACCGCCGCGGCGTTGCCCTCAGCTACACCAGCCCTGACGGCGAAGAGGGATACCCCGGCACCCTGCAGGTATCGATCCGCTGCGGGCTTACTGACAGGGGGGAACTCTTCATGGAGTACCGCGCCGCAACTGACGCCCCCACACCGGTCAACCTCACCAACCACAGCTATTTCAATTTCACGGGGGGAAGTCACACCATTCTCGATCATGAAATCCTCATCGATGCCGATGCCATCACCGAAATAAACGAACAACTCATCCCCACGGGAAACCTCATGCCTGTTGAAGGGACACCCTTTGATTTCAGGGAAAAACGAAAAATCGGTTCACGCATAAAGGAGGTTCCCGGGGGATATGACCACAACTACTGCCTTAAAAATAAAAGGGGAGAGAAAACCCGCGCCGCCGTGGTAACAGAGGAGACCAGCGGCATCAGGATGGAAGTTATCACCACCAAGCCGGGCATGCAGTTCTATACCGGCAACTTTCTCGACGGCTCACTGACCGGGAAAGGAGGGAGACCCTGCATCCGTCACAGCGGCTTCTGCCTGGAGACACAGTACTATCCCGATTCACCAAACCATGAAAACTTCCCCTCATCAATATTGAAACAGGGAGAAGAGTACCGGCACGAAACAGTTTACCGTTTCTCTACATTTTCATAAATTCAAAGTAGTGGGCAATTTCGTCGGGATATTCACCTTCGCCGGTCTGGTACTTTCTAAAACGCCTCTCGTAGGCCTCGAGGTTCTTTTTGGAAATATTCTTGTAGCGCGTGGCATACTTGGTAAAGGCGGGCATGTTCTCAAGCCTCTCACGAAGGTCATGGGGAAAGGGGATATGCTTAAAGAACATTTCCCGCACCACTGAATTCAGTTTCATGATACCGTCTTTTTCAAACATGACCCACATAAGGTAATCATCGGCAAAGCGGTCACGGTTGGTGCGCAGGCTCCTGAACTTTTCTTTTATCTTTTCCTTTGCCTCGGCGGAAAGGTTGGTATTCTTTTTATAAGTATTAACATAATCAAAGTACTCACCGGTAACCCCTCCCTCGATGGGGTCGGCCCACATGGCGCCCTTCATGGTGCGGTTCAGCTCCCACCTGAAACAGGCAACAGTATGGGCCAGGTTCTTCTCCAGGTCACCCATAAAGAAAATCGGCACCACGATGCGTCCCCTGGTCCGCTTGTTGGTACCGGACAGCTCCTGCCAGAGAAGGGTCCGTGTACCGAAAATAGGCAGCAGGATCACATAGGGTAAGACTTCTTCTTTGACGATCTCGCGGGCGTCACCCATCTTGAGAACCGTTTCGCGGTAAAAGGCGGAAAAATCAATGCCGCGAATACCGCTGAGGATATTGTCAACTTTCTCTTTTGATGAATAGATCGGTGTCAAGCTTCCCTTTACGGCCATAGAGGTAAGAATGGGAAATGCCGTGGCAGTAGAACCGGAACAGACCGCGGAGGTACTGGTCAGGCGCTGTTCGATCTCGTATATTGTTCTCTTCAGGTTTTCGTCTGCCACCTCCTGGTGCTGACGATCCTTGCGGCTTTTATGTTTTTCCTCTTCGCGCAGGTGCGCCTCGTAGGTAAGGCCCATCTCGGTAATACTGGGCATCTCTGCTTCGTTATAAATCAGTGAAAGAAACTCCTCCTCGTAAAGAACAGAAAATTCTTCGCTTTCTTCGGTTCTACGGTGAAGATCATTCAACTCCTGGAGTTGTTCAGGCTCCACAAGGTCTTCATCGAGGTAGCCGTAACGAAGCATGAGCTGAACCGGTTTCGGAAGAGTTGATTCAGACTTGCCGCGAATGAAAGCCTGCTTGTAAATTCCCCAGTACATCTTTGCAATATTACGCCGCAGCTTGCGCCCGTCACTTTCAGTATTAAAGGGATTCTTCTGGTTCTTGAAATCATTGAGAAGCTTGAGAAACTGGTTTTGAACTTCTTTTTCAATTACGGCAAACTCGAAAATCTGCTGCAGTGAATGATTATAGCCCGGCACTGTGGCGCTCCTGGCCGCTGCCGGTGCCTCAACAGAAGTTCCCTCGTCGGCAGACGAAGCAGCCGCTGAAGTGTCAGGGGCATTCTTTTTCGCGGTAAAGTACTGGTGGATCTGCTTAATGCCGGGACAGTTTGCCGTCATCTTTACGCCGCTCACCTCTTCGTAAACGGCATTCATCTTTACGAGAAGAGAGAGAAAATTCTTGATAAAATCATCAGTTTTCTA
>CAZHNW010000132.1:5057-11552 GCA_964534225.1 uncultured Leptospirales bacterium
TAAATTCTTCATTTCTTATAAGTCTTGATATTCTTGCAAGAACCTTCAGGTAGACCTCTGCGGACATGCGATAGATATCAACGGCAATGCCCGGGTCTGTCCGTACCATTGTTCCGCTCAGTTTGGGGGGAAGTTTAAGGATTTTCTTGATGAACTCAGTTGTTTCTCCCTGACCGAGGGTTGCAAGGGGCTCACCGGGAATCTCGTAGCGCCGGCTTAAGTAGCGGCTGTTATCAGTAATAAGGAACTGCGCCCCGAACTGGTCGGGAAAACTTCCCCCGCTTGAAAGAAAATTACCATGAAGCATCTCCGCCTTTGTATGCAGGTCATCTGCCGCGTTGGACTGGGAAAGCTCTTTATAAACCAGTGAAAGATTATCACTGACCATGCTGACATTATGAAAAAGACGGGCCAGTTTCGCAACCTCAGAAACAGAGGAAGTGGAACGGCTGTAAAGCTGCCTGAGGACATTTATAACCTGTACGGGTTCAGCCGCCGCCATGGATTCAAAGGACCCCCCGCTGATGGGCAGACACGTAACAGAGCAGTCTGTCATGGCCCTGAGAGATTTTTCAGCGGGCTGCCCCGGTGTGGGGCTGAAACCCGCCAGGATACCGCCTGTTCTGATAACGCCGACACGCCTGCTTTTAGCGACAATAATGCCGGCATCAAGACCTGCATACTCATCAGATGTAGAAAGGACTTCTACAGCGCCCTTCTGCAGTATAATGAATTCAGCAGGAACCTGCCCCTGCACCAGTATCATTTCTCCACTTCTGATTACTTCCCTTCTCTCTTCAGCCATCAGTCCTGGTGACCATCCTTTTTGATCTGGTTCATGTATTCTTCCCATTCCGTGGGAAGAAGGTATTTTTTCTTATTGTTGCATTCCTTGCAGCAGGCAACAATATTGATCTTTTCAGACATGCCCCCCCGGGAGAGGGGGATCTTATGGTCCATGGTCAGTTCATCGGGAGGAACGGTCTTTCCACAATAGTAGCAGATCCCTTCGGCCAGCTTTTTCTTCCACCATGGGGTTTTTCTCAATTCACGGGCCTTCTGTTTTTCCTGTGAAATATGGTCGTCGAGATATGAGTATCCGTCAGCGGGCCGGGCCTTGCGGCGCTGGTTCCTTCCCCTCTTGTTTTTGTTCGACATGTAAGAGCCTTTTCTATAACGATTATGCTACTATTTATGTTATTCTGTCAATAACAATGCTCGCCCCTTTCGAGACGTGCGCCATTAATAAAGGAGGGACCGTCCATCTTCTTCTTGTTTTCCATCTGCAGTTCAAGAACCTCAAGGGGCTCAGAGCCTGTTCCAACAAGGAGGTGCTTTTTCCGGTAACGGGCAAGTTCACCGGCCCCGAGGGGCGGTACATCACTGAATTCTGCGGAGAGACGGGCGGTTTTAAAAATACGAATATTTTTTTCACGAAAAGTCGACCACGCTGCAGGACGGGGATTGAGGCCCCGCACCAGGTTGTGGATCTCCCCGGCGGAACGTTCCCAGTCGATCTGTGCCGTTTCCCGGGTTATCTTGCCGCACCAGGTTGCCTCTTCTTCGTTCTGGGCGACAGGGGTTATACTCCCTGATGCAAGGCCCTGGATGGCCTCATGGAGAAGGCGCCCCCCCATGGGAAGTACCAGGTCATAGAGCTCCCCGGTGGTGATATTCTCATCGAGGGGGATTTCTTCCTGCACAACGATGTCACCGGCGTCCATGCGTTCATTGATGAGCTGTACCGTTACCCCGGTTTTCTTTTCGCCATTGATAATGGCCCAGGGAATGGGGGCGGCGCCGCGGTACTTCGGCAGAAGTGACGGGTGCAGGTTGATGGTTTTCAGGGGGGGGAAGTCAAAGATTTCTTTCGGTATCAGTTTACCATAGGCGACGACCACGTAAATGTCTGCGGGGATTGCCTGAACTTCCTGCACGAACTCTTCACAGCGAAGCCTGTCAGGCTGAAGTATGGGAACATCGAGACAGGTGGCGGCATCCTTGGCGGGGCAGCACTGCATGTGCTGATGACGCCCCGCGGGCTTGTCGCAGGGTGTAACGACAAAGACAATTTCATGATTCATTGCCAGTTCATCGAGACAGTGTGCCGCAATATCCGGGGTACCGAAAAAACCGACTTTCATTATTTCTTATTCATCTTTTTTATTTTTTTAAGCTGCGAGCGCAGCTCGTTTCTTTCGTACGGTTCAAGGTGATCAATAAAGAGCCTTCCCTCGAGATGGTCTATTTCATGCTGTAAAACACGGGCAAAGAGGCCGTCAGTTTCGAATTCGATCTCGTCTCCGTCGGGGCTGATCCCTGACACCAGTATCTGCGAAGGGCGGATAATATCAGCGGCGATTCCCGGCACTGAGAGGCACCCTTCTTCGTAGGGTTCGGTCTCCTCGGAACGTTCCTTGATAACCGGGTTGATAAGGGTTATTGAATGGCCTCCTTCATCCTGGGTATCAACAATAATCAGGCGCTTGCCGATATCCACCTGGGGGGCGGCAAGACCGATACCGCGGTTCTTATACATGATTTTATGCATCGATTCGATAAGGCGTATCAGTTTACCATCAATATTTGTCACTTCTTCAGCGACCTGCTTAAGGGTTTCATTGCCATAATAAACAATATGTGATGTCATAGTTCTGTCCATTATTCAAGTACTAAAATGTCTTCTAAAATAATATAATACTATTTACCAAAAGAGACAATCATTATAGAAGAATTCAGGCTAAACCTGTCAAGAGAGTTTTTCCTGCCAGAAGGGAACAGGATACAATAAAAGAACTCCCGGCATCCACATCTCTGAACTCATAGTCCATCCAGCCGGTTTTTAATTGACAAATATTACATTCATTATTAACGTAATGCATATATATGAATTAAAATACAAATATTTGAAACAGGGGGCTTACCTGATGAAAAAATTTCTGTGTGTGATGTTTCTTGCTATAATCTTTTTTCCCGCAGCACTTTTCGCTGCCGGGACAGATGAGAGTTCAAAGTGTGATACAAAATATCCCGTTATTCTCTCCCACGGCATGGGAGCGAGTTATGAAATTGCCTGGGGTATCGAAAAGTACTGGCATAATATTCCCGATGCCCTTCAAGACGAAGGAGCTGAAGTCTATATCACCTCTGTTGATGCCATGGGTACTACCGCCGAAAAGGCAGCGCAATGGTACAGGCAGCTCCTTGAAATCAAGGCCGCCACGGGGGCAGAAAAATTCAATGTCATCGGCCATTCACATGGCTCTGTTTATACACGCTATGCCATCAGCAACTTCAAAGGCTGTGACGCAATGATTGCCTCTCATACCAGTATCGCCGGCCCCCATGGCGGCAGCGCCATGGCAGAAGTGGTTCTTGGACTGGTAGACGATACATTCATCGGCGACCTCATCGATGCCGCCATTAAACTCATCATGAGCAATAACAACGCCGATACCGCGGCAAACCTTGCTGACCTGACCCGCGACTTTATGATTAACGACTTTAATCCAAATGTACCGAACATGGATGGCATCTACTACCAGAGCTATGCATATAAAATCGCTTCCCTGGCAGGGGCGGGGCTCTTTGCCGCCACCTGGCCCATCATGAAATATTTCGAGGGAGACAATGACGGCCTTGTTTCAGTTACTTCCGCCAGATGGGGCACGTTCAGGGGCGTCATCAAAGGCACTTCATGGATCGGTGTCAATCACCTCGGTGCCGTTGACATGCTCTGGGGCATCACACCCGGTTTTGACGCACCGGACCATTTTGTTGACGTTGTCGCATCGCTGAAAGATATGGATTTTTAATCACACTTACATCTTATCAAAAAAAGGCGGGGACATATTCCCCGCCTTTTTTTGATTAATCAGTTACCACCGATTGCATATCTCTGCAGGTGGCAGTGTAACCGATGCGGATCAATACATTTTTTCGATAAGATCCTTATAATTCCTTTCTACAACTCTCCGTTTGATCTTCATCGATGGGGTCACTTCCCCCTCTTCAATTGAAAACTCCTTTGTCATAAGGGTAAACTTCTGAATTTGTTCAAAGTGAGCAAGGCCCTCTGACTGTTCAGCAATTCTCTGCCTGTAGAATTCTATTATCTCAGGTTTCGAGACAAGGTCCTCGTTCGAAGTAAATTCTATTCCCTTTTCCTGTGCATATTCAACCACGACCGGAAAATTCGGCACAACAAGGGCTGTAAGATATTTTCTCTTATCCCCTATGACAACAATCTGTTCGATGTAATAATCTTTACCAATTTTAGATTCAGTCAACTGAGGTGCTACATTTTTGCCATTGGCGGTAACAATAATATCTTTTTTCCTGTCAGTAATAACCAGGAACCCGTCTGAATCAATCATACCGATATCCCCGGTCTGAAAAAATCCATCTTCGGTAAAGGCCTTTTTTGTCTCTTCAGGTTTATTGTAATAGCCCTTCATAACATTGTCACCCTTGATCAGGATTTCACCGTCATCGGCTATCTTTATTTCATTTCCCGGAATGGGCTGCCCCACGGTACCGAACTTGAAATTTGCCGGCGTATTAAATGATCCGCAGGGAGCCGTTTCTGTTAAACCGTATCCCTGGGCAATAAAAATATTAGCGGCAAAAAAGAACTCTTCAATCTCCCTGGCCAGCGGTGCGCCACCGGCGGAGAAAAAGTTTAATCTTCCCCCCAGAAGATCCCGGATCTTTGTCAAAACCAGTTTATACGCCATGGCATGCTTTATCCTCAAAAAAACAGGTATTGAGGCTCCAGGTGTAATTGAGGCAAATCGATACTGCTTACCCACGTTAAGTCCCCATGCAAAAAGCTTTTGTTTCAACGCCGGTCCCTTTTCAAGATTTGCATAAATGGCCGCATACATCTTTTCGTAAAGCCTGGGAACACCTACCATGTAGGTGGGTTTTACTTCCTGGAAGTATTCCACGATTTTATTAGTATCATGACAAAAATACTGTGTGGCCCCCTTTGAATGTATCCAGTAAAGAGAGGCCTTGCCATATACATGACTCAGGGGCAGAAATACCATTTCGATATCATCTTCACCCATGGGAAAAGCAAGATTCAGGGCATTGATTTCAACAAAAAAGGATTTATGGGCGAGCATGGCACCCTTGGGATCACCTGTCGTACCTGAGGTGTATATTATAGTCGATATATCATCGGGCGTTCCTGAATCGATCCTTTTCTGTAATTCCGTATCGTGATTCGACTTCCCACCGAGGGCATAAAGATCATCAATATACATGATATCGTCACTTTTCTCAATAACTACTGACTTATCAAAGACGACAATCTTTGCCAGAGTCTTGTTGCTCTTAAAAAACTTCATGGCACTGTCATATTGAAACTGCCCGTCAACAAACAGTACCCTGATACTGGCGTCATTAACAATATACTCTGCCTGTTCACTGGTATTCGTTCCATAAATAGCGACAGTAGATGCCTTAATGCTCATGATAGCATAATCAACAATCGCCCATTCCGGCCTGTTCCCTGAATAAATGGCAACAAGCTCATCCTCTTTCACGCCAAGTTCGATGAGTCCCTTTGCAGCATTATCAATACAATCGCCGAACTCCTTCCAGGAAATACCAACCCATTCGTCTCCTTCCTTGTTATAGAGGGCTTTCTTTTCTTCACCGTACTTTGATACCTGCTCATGTATCATTTTCGCCAGATTGCCGGTCTGCATGGTAAGCCTCCTCTGCACATAAAATATATCTGTCTCGTTCCAGTAGAAGGAGAGAGCTCAGATTGTGATTGTGTAAATCCCGGCTGATCTCAATTTTTTATATATAGACCAGAACTATCCGTATAGTTTATCCTGTATAATACATTTCATCATAGCCAGTTTTTGTCAATTCATTTTACAGGAAAACGGGATGCCCTGACGCGGAGAAAAAGCCTTATAGAGGGCCTTTACTTTTGCCGGCAGTGGAACCACACAGGGGCCCGCACTCTTATTTTAGAAGACACCGGCAAAAATAATTGAAATTTTAAATTTTTATTTTTAATTTAATTGACAGATATTGACCATATTGTTTTATGTATCTCGCGATCACGCAAGGGGTGTTAGCTCAGTTTGGTTAGAGTACCTGCCTGTCACGCAGGGGGTCGCGAGTTCGAGTCTCGTACACCCCGCATCTTGCGAACAAAGGATATCCTGCACGGGATATCCTTTTTTTATTTTCACTTTACGTGTAAGAGAAGTGAAAGCCCCTTTACTACGTTAAATTCAGGCGACCTGCCAGCGCCGGTTCTACGGATAGAAACACATGACAGACTTCTAAACGAAAGGCCTGAAAAGAATATACCAGGTCACTGAAAATTACTGGCAAAAGCAGCATAAAAACTTGACATTACAGCCTATAGGCGGTATACCGAATCAGGACCGGAAAGGAACTCATTAAACTTCTAAAAAAGGAAGGCTGGGAGCTGGACAGGATAAACGGCTCACATCATATAATGAT
>CAZHNW010000133.1:0-7805 GCA_964534225.1 uncultured Leptospirales bacterium
CAGGGTGACCCGCATCTCAAGGCGCGTCTTAAGGAGATGCAGCGGGAAATCGTTATGAAGAACATGGTTAGCGAAGTACCAAAGGCTGACGTGGTCGTAACGAACCCGACACATTTTGCTGTGGCGCTTCAGTATGACAGCAGTCTTATGGAAGCCCCCACTGTCGTTGCCAAAGGGGTTGACAGCATCGCCCTGAAAATTCGGCAGGTTGCAGGGGATAACAATGTCGCAATCATTGAAAACCGCCCCCTGGCGCAGCAGCTCTACCGTGATGTGGAGATAGGAGACATAATACCAGAGGACCTTTTTTACGCTGTATCTCTGGTTTATGCTGAACTTTATAAGAAAAAGGATTACCAGGAAGCAATTTAATAAACTTCGGGAAAGGAAAAAATGGCAGAAGAAAACAGGGGATTTTCCTCAATCTTTAACGACCTGGTGTGGATGCAAAAGACCGATATACTGGTAGGCATTGGAATTATTGCCATCGTGGTAATGCTCGTCATTCCTTTGCCCACGGTTCTTCTGGACCTTCTCATGGCTGTCAGTATCATGCTGGGGCTCCTTGTACTGATGATTGTCATGTTTGTTAACAGGTCCTTTGATTTTTCCATCTTTCCCTCCCTGCTGCTGGTGACGACTGTTTTTCGCCTGGCACTGAATGTCTCCTCAACACGGCTGATTCTTCTGAACGGTGCATCTTTTGATGGAAAGATTGTCAGGACTTTCGGCTCATTTGTCGTGGGGGGTAACTATGTTGTCGGTTTCATCATCTTTATCATCCTGGTTGCTGTTCAGTTTATCGTTATTACCAAGGGCGCCACGCGTACCGCGGAAGTAGCCGCCCGGTTTACCCTGGATGCCATGCCAGGCAAGCAGATGAGTATCGATTCCGACCTGGCAAACGGGCTCCTTACTGAAGAGATAGCAAAGAAAAAGAGAGAAGAAATTCGTCAGGAGGCTGATTTTTACGGGGCCATGGATGGTGCTTCGAAGTTTGTGCAGGGGGATGTAAAGGTGGGTATTGTCATTACCCTGATAAATATCATAGGCGGATTCGTCGTGGGCATGGTCATGCGCGGGGAAACCTTTGATGTGGCTCTGAAGACCTATACGCTGCTCAGTATCGGTGACGGCCTTGTGAGCCAGATTCCTTCACTCCTGATTACCACGGCAACAGGTATTATTGTGACACGCGCCGTATCCGATAACAACATGGGCGACCAGATGGCTGAACAACTCGGGTCACAGCCCCGGGCACTTTTTATCACTGCCGGGGCTCTGGCAGCGTCTATCCTGATCCCGGGATTTCCTAAACTTCCTCTCCTGTTCCTTGCAGGTGGTATGGGAGCCATGGGATATATACTCATGCAGAACCAGCAGGAAGAGGAAATTCTCACCGCCCGTGAAGAAGAAGAAGCTGCCATGAAAGAGCATAAACCTGAATCGGTACTCCCCCTTATCCAGGTGGATCCTCTTGAGGTTGAAATTGGATATAACCTGATCCCCCTTGTGGATCCTGACCA
Organism: uncultured Leptospirales bacterium; assembly: GCA_964534225.1. Classification (GTDB taxonomy): domain Bacteria; phylum Spirochaetota; class UBA4802; order UBA4802; family UBA5550; genus CAZHNW01. The sequence goes on from CAZHNW010000133.1 coordinate 1,527, forward strand.
GGGGGGGACACTTCTTGACAGAATTACCAATATCAGGCGGCGGAGCGCCCTTGATATGGGACTTGTGGTGCCCCCTATCCGAATACGGGACAACATGGAACTCGAGCCTGAGATATACTCGATACTGATAAAGGGCGTTGAGGTGGGCCGGGGGGTTCTCCAGGTGGGAAGGCTCATGGCCATGGACCCGGGTGATATTGCCGACAGGATCGGGGGGGATGAATTCATAGAACCGGTTTTCGGCCTCAAGGCCATATGGATAGATGCTGACAGCCGGGACATGGCGGAGAGCAGGGGATATACCGTGGTTGACTGTCCAACTATTATTGCAACACACCTGACAGAAGTGATCAAGAAACATGCTGATGAAATTCTCGGGCGGCAGGAAGTCAAGCAGCTTATTGACAATCTCAAGAATGATTACCCGGCAGTTGTTGATGAAGTGGAAGAAAAGAAACTTTCACTGGGTGATATTCAGCATATACTGCAGAACCTTCTGCGTGAAGGGGTTTCCATCAGGAACATGCTGACCATCATGGAGTCTATTGCCAGCTTTGTTGACCATACCCGTGATCCGGGGCTCCTCACCGAGTATGTTCGCGGTGCCCTGGCGCGCCAGATAACAAGCAGTCACGTGGATGGTGAAAATAATCTTTTTGTTATCACCATTGATCCCGAGATAGAGGCAATTATCCGCGGTGCCATTCACGAGGATCCCGTTGAGGGAAGAATCCTGGCCCTCGACCCGGACAGTCACAATAATGTCGCATCAGCACTTATTGATGCCTACAGGCGGTCAAGCGAGATGGGGTACAGCCCCGTATATCTTGTTTCACCGCAGATTAGATCGGTTCTCTTCTCACTGCTGGAAAGGGAAGTTCCCTCTCCGGTGGTTCTTTCATACAACGAAATATCCAGCGCCGTGAGGGTCAATGTTGTTGTTTCGGCCCTGCTGTCATCGGCAGCCTAATGAAGGAGTAAAACTATGAGATATGTCAAGATCAGGGGAAAAGATTACAACGAGGCCATGCAGAAGCTTCGCACTGATTATGGTGACGATGCCATACCTATCAGCCATAAATATATCAAGGAGGGGGGGCTTTTTAATTCAAAGCTTTTTGCCAAAGAGCTGGTTGAGCTGACGGCCGGAGTACAGGACAGAAAGCCTGAATTGCGCAATGCCACCGGGGGAAGTAAGATCGACATAAGAGTCGGTGATACTGCTGTATCGGGAAAGGATGCGGTAAACAGGTTGAGAACCGCCCTTGAGCGCCACGGAACGGGAAAGCCTGAAAAGGAGAACGCCCTTGATTCTCTGAATAAATCAATCGATGCCATGAACGACAGCCTTACAGGCATTGCAAAACCTGTCCCTGAAAAAGAACATCAGGTTTCTGCAAAGGTGGAAGTGCCGGTTCAGGAGAAAAATTCTGAAGATAAACAAAAGCCCCAGGCTGCGGCCAATCCTGCACCGGCAGATTTTGAAAAGGAATTTGCTGAACTGAAATCAACTATTACCAGGCTTATAAGCGAAAAAGAAAAACTGAAAGAGGGCAGGTGTTCTGAAGAGAACCCGGTCCTTGAGAGGTGTAATGAAATATTACGGGAGAATGACTTCGATAATGATACCTGTGAAAATGTCATGCGTGAATTGAAGAACAGTGTCAGCAGTGTTGACCTGAAGGACGAGGTAAAAATCGAGAAAAGCCTCAAGGAACTTCTCAAGAGCCGCATTGTTACCACGGGGCCTCTGAAAAATGGCAACAAGAAGAAGATTGTCATGTTCGTAGGGCCTACCGGGGTGGGCAAAACAACAACCATGGCAAAGCTCGGCGCTATCCACTCCCTGAGAGAAGGGCAAAGGGTTGTTTTTATCACCATTGATAATTATCGTATTGCCGCTACCGAGCAGTTGAAAAAATACGCTGAAATTATGCAGATTCCCACCTATGCCATCAATGACCAGAAGGAGTTCAAAACTGTCATTGCCAGGGAAAAGGCTGATATTATCCTTATTGACACATCAGGGCGGAGTCATAGAAATGAGATGAAAATATCTGAGATCAAGAGTTTTGCCGACTTGATCGAATATGATTTCGAAAAGATTCTCTGTGTCAGTGCGAACACAAAAAAACGTGATCTTGAGGATATTTTTCAGTCTTTCGATGTGGTAAGTTATGATAGTGTGGTAATTACGAAGGTTGATGAAACTTCTACTATTGGGAATGTCGTTGATGTTGCCGATAAATATAATAAGCCCATATCATATTTTACCAACGGGCAGGAAGTTCCCAACGATATCGAGGTCGCTGATTCTGATAAGATTGTCGACATGATGATGGGAAATGTTAACAGGTAAATGCAAGGAGGTCCGTGTTGGATCAAGCTGCTAATTTAAGACGACTGGTTCTCGAAAAGGGAAACACGCCGGTCAAGACAAAGACAATTGCCATTACCAGCGGCAAGGGCGGTGTTGGGAAGACATCTCTTTCCGTCAGCCTTTCTATTGCCCTGGCCCAGGACGGATCATCCGTGACATTACTTGATGCTGACCTCGGTCTTGCGAATATCAATGTCATACTGGGGATTATTCCAAAGTATAATCTTTATCATGTCATCAAGGGCAAGAAAAAACTGAAAGACATTGTCATCGAAGTGCCCGAAGGAATTAAAATCATTGCCGGTGCCTCAGGTTTTCATCAGCTTGCCAACCTTGAGGCGAAACAGAGAAACGAGTTTATCGGGGCAGTTGCCGAGCTCGATTCTGATGATTACATGATAATTGATACCGGTGCCGGTGTTTCACAGAATGTTCTCAGTTTTGTTATGGCGGCGGATGAGGTGATTGTTGTCACCACACCTGAACCCACCGCTATTACTGATGCCTATGGTATCATCAAGTCTATTGCGGCGCAGTCTCCTGACAAGGTCATAAAGCTGATCGTAAACAGGGTAGAGTCTGTTTCCGAGGGGAAAAGGGTGGCGCAGAGGGTGATTAATATTGCGGGACAGTTTCTAAACATAAAGATAGAAAACCTTGGTTTCGTCTTTGATGATATGTACGTGCCGAAATCAGTGCGAAACCAGAAACCTTTTATCGTCAGCTACCCGAAATCAAAGGCGGCAGGGTGCGTTTCCATAATCGCTGACAGGCTCAGTAACAGGCAGATCGGTGATGGCAGGGGAACCGGGCTGGCATCATTTTTTAAGAACCTCCTTACTTTCTCCGGTAAAGAAGGGGAAGAGGAAGAAGAGTAGTACAATGAGGTAACCTGTAAAGCTTTCAGGATACCTATTAAATAAGGGAGATGACAAAAATTTCTTGATTTGTATTATGTCTGTTATAGGCTGTTTATTTAAATTGACATAATCCGGCATCTGAAGCAGTTAAAATATCATGATTGATGTAAAAAATCTGCAAATTGAATTAAAAATAGGTGCCATCCTTGGTATCACTGCTCTCGTTTTGTCGATTTTGGCGGGAGTAATAGCTGGAATTGAAGTTGGTGTTGTAATAATCAGGGCCTTTGTTGCCTTGATACTGTTTACCGGCCTGGGATACGGGGCTGTTACAGTTTTAAAAAAGCTTGTCCCTGAAATTGGTGAAATTCAGGGCGAAGAAATAAAGGTTGCAGAATCTGAAATTCAATTAGATGAGATTGATGCGGATGCGGAAGCTGACGCAGAACCTGCTCCCGAACCGGCAGGTGAACAGTTTTCTGAGCTGAATACGGATGAAATTCCAAGAGTACAGCCTGATGGAGGTGGAATTGAACCTGCACCTGACGTATTGGGTGGCACAGAAACAGGGAATGCTGTAAATCCTTCCGCGGGGAAGCTTGGGAAGCATATAATAGCCAATGAAGACCTGTTTAAATATGAACCGAAATTGATGGCAGAAGCAGTTAGAACGATGATGAGCAAAGATGAAGAATAAGGTTCCGGGAAAAGGACTATGAACAGCAAAAAATTTCAAGAACTCGATGCGATGGGCGAGGAGAAACTCTGGGAAAAGTTTATCAAGTCGAAAGAGCAGACAATTCGTGACTATTTTGTCGTTAAATACGCACCCCTGGTAAAGTATGTTGCAGGTAAGGTTTCCATGGGTATGCCGCAGAATATCGAATTTGATGACCTTGTCTCCTACGGTGTCTTTGGTCTCATTGATGCTATAGGGAAGTTTGATCCGGCACGGGGTATTAAATTTAAGACCTATGCCATGACCCGTATCAGGGGGGCAATTTTTGATGAACTGCGTTCTATTGACTGGATTCCCCGTTCGATCCGTCAAAAGGCGAAGCAGATAGAACAGGTTATTTCAGAGCTCGAAAACAAGCTGGGGCGTACCGTAGAAGACGAGGAAATCGCAAAAGAAATGGGTATTCCTAACGAGGAGTTCCAGTCTCTTCTCAATAAACTTTCAGGTACATCCATGCTTTCTCTTAATGATATATGGTACCTGGGTGATGATAATGACGAGCTTTCGATCCTGGAAACTCTCGAGGCACCAGAGAACATGAATCCCGATGTTCTCATTGAAAAAGAAGAAATAAGAGACTATATTATAGATGCCATCAAGAAACTTCCTGATAAGGAGAAAAAGGTCATCGTTCTCTATTACTACGAAGATTTGACCCTGAAGGAAATTGGCGAGGTTCTTGATGTGACGGAAAGCCGTGTCTCCCAGCTGCACACAAAGGCAATAATGCGGCTGCGCGGCAGGCTTGGCCGCATAAAATCAAATATTGTTGGCTGATATGTCAAAACTTAAAGACCTCTTTATGGAAATTGATGATGCCGGGAATTCAGCTGATGATGAAGCGGTAGAGGTCTATGCGGATTCTATAAAACAGGCCCTTGAGCTTGCCGCAGATGATTTCGGAATTGATATATCTATGCTCGATTATACGATTCTTGAAAAAGGAACCTCAGGTATCTTCGGTTTGGGCCGTCAGCCCTATCGTGTCCTCGTACATCCCCTTAAAACTTCCGACGAACATGATGATCTTGATGAACTTGAAAAGAAATTTTCAGGCCATATGCCCGAGTTTGAGGTTGAAGCGGCGAAAAATACCGATGGGAGCTTTAAAATCAGAGTTACCAAAAGCGGTATCTGGTTTCTCCATGAGCCCCCGAAAGGTAAGGGGAAACCAGTTGATATCAATGATGTAAATAACAAGCTTTATTCAATGCGTATCAGCAATGCAGACATGGCAAAGATTGAAAAGGCCATAGCCAAAGGTGATGACAAGCAGGTAAAAATTGGTGACTGGACACCAAACGCTGAATATGACGGCACCATGCATGTGGAAGTCACCGAAGATGAAATGAAAGCATATGTTCATTTTACTCCCCCCCGCTATTTCGGACGACACATGGATTATGACGAGATTATTGAGGCCCTGCGAGGTGCCGGGGTAGCGGTGGGCATCAAAGAAGAAGAAATTAATAACTATCTGTACGAAATGGATTATTCTCGGCCCCTGCTGGCCGCGGAAGGGCAGAGGGCACGCAATGGTAAGGATGCATGGATAGATTACAAAGTCCGTGTTGACACGTCGGGCGTCAATTTCGAGGAGGATGAACAGGGGAAAGTCGATTTTAGAAATCTTGAGCTTCTTGAGAATGTTGTTGTCGGCCAGATTCTTGCTGTTAAGGTACCTGCCGAAGAAGGAATTCCGGGACGTACTGTTACGAATCGTATTCTCCCTGCTAAATCAGGCAAGGATATGCAGCTTCAGTACGGGAAGGGAACAATACTTTCTGAAAACGGTATGGAGCTTACCGCTGAGATCAACGGGCAGGTTGTCTTTAAACGCGGTAGACTCAGTGTTGAGCCTGTCTATGTTGTCAATGGTGATGTCTCTCTCGAGACAGGTAATATTATTTTTCTCGGTTCTGTTATTGTTTCAGGGAATGTTCTGGATAATTTTGTCGTCAAGGCTGCCGGTAATATCGAGGTAAAGGGAGCGGTTCAAAAGGCGTTTCTTGAGGCTGAAGGAGATATTATTATTCATCAGGGTATCCAGGGAAGGGAAGAGGCAAAGATCGAATCAACGGGAGGGACAATATTTGCCAAGTTTGCCCAGGGAGCCAATATCGTTTCAGAAAATGATGTCCTTGTCCCCGAAGGTATCGTTCATTCCCATGTCGATGCCGGAGAAAGGATACTTTCCCTGGGCCGCCGTGCACGGATAGTTGGAGGGCTTATCAGGGCAGGTTCGGAAGTAAATGCTCGTTTTCTCGGTGCTGATGTTGCGACAAAAACTGAAATCCGTG
>CAZHNW010000133.1:7873-11329 GCA_964534225.1 uncultured Leptospirales bacterium
ACTGAGCTGGAAACTATGAAAACCTCACACCAGGCTGAACTCGAGGAGCTGAAAAAGAACCTCAATACCCTTGAAAACCAGAAAAAGACGGGGAAACTGACGGCGGAAAAACATAAAATGCTCGATGATCTGACGGCTAAAAATGAAAAACTTTCTGCGCGGGTAGAAGAGATCAACCTTGAACTCGAAGAGCTGAATGCCTACATTGGTATGCTTGAGCATAAGGGTAAAATTTGTGCAGAGAAGACAGTCTATCCCGGTGTTGATATATATATTAAGAATGAAAAATTTCCTGTAAAGGATGAGTATAACTATATTAAGTTTTCTCTCGAGGGTGACGAGATACGACTCTCGGAGTATGAACAGCCGGAGATAAGTGAAGGCCAGTCAAAGTTGACGACTCTTGTTCAGAGAAGGCGCTGAGTTTCTCTGTTGCCGCTCCTGTTCTGGTTGAGCCTGTTTTTCATGTCTGCCCGGGGAGGGAAGGTATGAGCATTAAACCGATTGATCTGTTGTCAAATATGGGACAAATGCACGAAGTAGGACGCGGTGAGCATGCGCGTTCCGGAGCTGTTGCGGAACAACAGCAGCTTCTTGATGAAGAGGCGGCGAAGCAGTCCAGGCTTATTAATACTAAACTTGATGAGACTAAAAAGTCAGAAAAGACTGAAGTAAGGGACGCCCTGGCGGACGATAAAGAAAAGGAAAAGCAGAAGAAAAAACAGGATGAAGAGTCCAGGGAGAGAGAAAAAAAGAAGCAGCAGGAACTCTCAAAGGACGCGAACCTCGGGCGCATCATTGATATTCTCAAGTAAAAATACTGTTCTGTGAGGAGACATAATGCAGTTTTTGACAATACTTCTGGTAAATATTTTCATGGGAGCAGTTATTTATCTTCTTCTCAGTCTTAAAATTGCCCGGTCGTCATCGGAATACAGGGAACAGCGTTTCAAGAGAGAAATGGATAGTATTATAAGGGAATTCAATGTAACAGCGGATAGAAATATTTCGATTCTTGAAAACAGGTTGAACCAGTTAAAGTACCTGTTGAAGGAAACGGGAGATATCCCATCTGTCGACATTACTGTAGGGGATGGGCCTGCCGATAATGCAGGTGAAGAGCCTGCCGTTTCTGATGAAGGAAACGGGCATTATCCCAAGTCTGAGCCTGAAGCGATTTCGCCCGTGACGGGTAGCGGGAAAAAAGGCTTGCCCGATTATCTTCTTAATGCTATTGATAGTCTTCGCAGCAGGGTTGAGAAACTGGCAAAAAGCAGGGCAAAAACCCAATTGAGGGTTGACAGGAATGTATCCTCCGTAAATGAAGTCATCCAAGAGTCTGATCCCTATGAAAAATTGATTGAAAAGGACTTGAGCAGTCTCGACGTTCGTGATATAAGTGATAAGATGTCAGATGTTGAATCAGAAGCTTCAAATACCACTGTTTCAGAATGTTCAAATGAAGTGTCGGAAAGTGACATATTGAAAGTGATCAGTGAAAGCAGTGATAGATTTGGCTCTGTCCTTGAACTCGAGAGTATGGGGTGCAGTGTTGAGATGATATCCCGGTACTGTAATATTCCAGCAGGGGAAGTAAAATTGATACTGAATTTACAGAAGTAATGTCAGTGAACAGTATCGGTTTCCCGTTTTTAGAAAGGAAAGAAAATGGAAATAAATATTAAGCGACTCAGTGAAGAAGAGTTTAAAAAATTTGCTAAATTAATATATGAGGAAAGCGGTATATTTCTTAAAGAATCTAAAATCACCCTTCTTTCCAATCGACTGAGGAAAAGGCTTCAGGCCCTGAATATCAATGAGTTTTCCTCATACTATGATTATCTTCAACAGCTTAAGGGAGATCAGAAAAAGCGTGAATATGAACTTCTTCTCGATGTTGTTTCGACGAATGAAACATATTTTTTTAGAAATGAACGCCATTTTGATGCCCTGATGAAGCATTGTCTTCCTGAAATTGCTAAGAACAAAAAGGAAAAGACTCTTCGTATATGGAGTGCGGCCTGTTCAACCGGTGAGGAGCCCTATACGATTGCCATCTGTGTTCTTGAAAACATGAATTTTTTTCAGGGCTGGAATATTGAAATTATCGCCACTGATATCGCTCTTTCGGTTCTTGATTTTGCCCGTGTTGGTGATTACTCAGGGCGTAGAATTGAAAAGGTGCCCCCGGAATTTATGAAAAAATATTTTACTCCGAAAAAAGGGAGTGAAGGTGTCTATACTGTTAAAAGCGAATTGAAAAAAATGACCAATTTTTATTATCTTAATTTTTTCAAGGATCCCTTTCCGGATAAAATCGATATCATTTTTTGCCGTAATGTAATGATATATTTTGACAAGGAACATCAGCAGCGTCTTGTTGCGGATTTCAGCAGGATTATTAACAGGGGAGGGTTCCTTTTTATCGGTCACTCTGAAACACTTCATTCTATTTCTGATGATTTCGCATACAAGAAGGTGCTGGAATCACCGGTGTATGTGCCGAAGCAGGGGAACTGATCTTGGAATTCAACCTGATAAATGTTGGAATTGCTGATTTAAAGACGGCGGACAGGAATGATATACTGCGAACAATTCTTGGATCATGTGTCGGCATATGCCTTTATGATTCTGAGAATCGTATTGGTGGACTTGCCCACATAATGCTTCCAGTCAGGAAGTCTGAATCCTCCTCGGAAAAGAAATATGCTGATACTGCAATACCTCTTCTTATGAAAGAGATGGAAGAAAAAGGAGCTTCCCGTGCAGGTATTTTCGCTAAAATAATTGGCGGTGCAACCATGTTCAATCTTTCCGAAAACAGCATGATGTCAGAGATCGGAAAAAATAATATTAAAAAAGTACGGGAGATACTTCAGGAAAATAATATTTCAATTGTAGCTGAGGATATCGGCGGCGATTACGGAAGGACCATTGATTTTTATGTTGAAAATGGTGAAGTAAAAATAAAATCTCTCGGAAAAGATGATTTAACTATATAGGATATTTTCATGGAAAGTATGACCGGATATGCCTTTATCGAAAAGAACAGCGACCAGTTTTCTTTTTCAATAGAACTGAAATCATTAAATTCCCGCTATCTTGAAACTTTTGTCAATCTTCCCCGGTTTATGAGAAACGAGGAAAATGATATTTTAAATTTTTTAAAAGAACGGATTTCGCGGGGCAAAATCGAATTGAATATTGAGATATTTGACTGGCAGGACACAAAGCCCGTATCTTTGAATATTCCTTTAATTGAAAAATATTACCGTGAATTGCAGGCGGTTCATAAGAAACTTGGAGTAAAAGAGCCTCTTGGTTTTGAAGCCATTCTTGGACTGGAGGGAATCACCAACAGGGAACGTTCTCTCCTTTCTGAACGTTCCCGCAGGGATATTTTTTCAGCTCTTGATCAGGCAGTAAAGGGAGCTCTTCAGATGAGAAAAAAGGAGG
>CAZHNW010000134.1:0-11266 GCA_964534225.1 uncultured Leptospirales bacterium
CAAGGCCCAGATCATCCGGGGCTCCCAGGTGATCAAGGTCGATAATATCGTCGACCGCGACCTTGACCGGGCAAGCGCGGACCCGGATTTTATCTATCCGCTGGCCATGGGCAGCAACGTGTTTTTCCTGCGTCCAATCGAAGTCGCTCACAGCCGCACCAGCACCGACCTGCTCAAGCTGACCACCACCGATGGTTTTCACAAGCAGCATGAAAAAGCATGGAGGATCAGGGAGATCAATTTCCCCGGCCTGCAGCCCGGCGATATTATCGAATACAGCTACCAGTTCGAAGACAAGCGGGCTCAAATCTACGACCGCTTCGATTTCCAGCGGCGTTATCCGGCCCTGCCGATATGTTATGATGCCGGCAGGAAAGGGGGAACGGCACCTGCCGTTCTCAACGCGGCAAACGAGGCGGCAGTTGAGGCCTTTTTAAACGGAATGATCCGTTTTACTGAAATAACCGGGGTTGTTGAAGAGACACTCCAGCATTTTGAAACAGTTGAATGTCCCGATATTGAAGAAATATTCGATGCCGACGCCGGCGCGCGCAGGGCGGCGGAAGAAATAATTAGAGGTAAAAAGAAATGATGACACTGACATATATTCTTGCGGCGGTAGTGCTCCTTGGGCTCTGCATCTTTATTCATGAACTGGGGCACCTCCTGGGCGGGAAAATGGTGGGTATAAAGGCCCGGGTGTTTTCCCTTGGTTACGGCAAAGGCTTTATCAAAAAGAAATTTGGCGATACCACCTACCAGGTCACCCTGATACCCTTTGGCGGCTACTGCCAGTTCTATGGAGAAAATCCCCAGGAAAGCCGTGAAGGAAAATCCTACGAGTTCCTTTCCGCCGCACCCTGGCGGCGTATCGTTACTGTTGTCATGGGCCCCCTGTTTAATCTCTTTTTCGGGATACTGATTTTCTTTGCCATGAACATGATCGGCTATGAAAAGGAGACGAATCGTATTTACATACCCGAAGCATACCAGAAAGGGAAATATGTCTCCGCAGCCTTTCACGCGGGGCTTCGCAGTGGTGACCGCATAGTATCTATCGATGGAGAAAAGATAACCGGTTTTGACGATATCCAGGCAAAGGTCCTTTTCTGTGAAGGGCGCACTCTCAAGGTCGGTATTGACCGCGGGGGAAAGGCGCTGACTTTTGATGTGACCCCGTCAATGATCCCTCAGACGGGGCGATATGCCATGGGTGTTCAGCCCTTTGGTGAAAAGGTTGTCATCGCCGGTGTTCTGCCCGGGGATGTGGCAGAAGGGGCAGGCGTGAAAGAAATGGATGTTGTTGTCTCCCTCGACGGCGTTCCCCTGAAAAGTCCTTCGGGGTTTATTTCTCATATAAAAGAAAGGGCCAATAAAAAGGTTGTCATGAGCGTGCTCCGTTCTGAAGAGGAAAGGAAAATTGTCATAACACCCAGGGTCAACCGTATGATAACCATTAACGGCGATGCAGTTCTCGATATGGAGATGCTGGGAAAACTGGTGCGGGATATGAGCCTGAAACTCAACGGGGCCACTGTTTATTCAACAGAGAATTTTCTTGAAAAGGTGAGAAAATCAGGCGGTAAAAAGGTGACCCTTACTGTTAAAGATTCTACCGTTAAGGGTAAAATCGCCCTTGAGGAAAGGGGCTTTATCGGTGTAAACCCGGCAATTTATCCCGAGATGGTGACAGTTGAATACGGTGTGGGAGAGGGGCTGGTGCAGGCCTTTATCGAACCATGGGATTTTATTGTCATGAATATTCGCGGGCTGGGAATGCTTTTTTCAGGGGAGATGAATGTGCGTGAAAATGTCTCCGGTCCCATTCGTATCGCCAAGATAGCCGGTGATGTTGCCTACTATAAAGGGATTTCTGCTTTTATTCTTCTTATGGCAAAAATTTCAATCATACTGATGGTTATGAACCTTCTCCCCATTCCCGCGGTTGATGGAAGTCATCTCGTCTTTTTTACCATTGAAGCAATTCGCGGCCGCCCCATTGACCAGAAGATCATGGAACGGATTCAGGCCGTGGGCGTGATGATTCTTATTCTTCTCGGTGTTTTTGTTATCATCAATGATATATCCATGCTGCCGGCGATTCAGAGACTGTTTAATTAACGGATGAAATATAATAACAAAAAGGGGCCGTCTCAAAACTAAGTTTTAGACGGCCCCTTTTTATAGCTGCAGAAAATTTTTCCCCATCCTGTCCCTTGATGATTATATATGTTCCATGGTTTCCAGGTTATCGGGAATGACAAGCTCAGCATCGGTTATTTTTTTAAGCTCATCCACGGTGATAGACCGGCTTATCTCTTTAAGTACCAGTTTTTCGTTTTCTACTTCCATCACCGCAAATTCTGTCACGATCATGCTTACCTTCTTTCGTGCGGTTATGGGAAGGTTGCATTTTTTCAAAATTTTGGGCCTGCCGCCGGCGGTATGAGTCGTTGCAACGATGACCTTTTTGGAACCTGCAGCAAGGTCCATGGCACCGCCAATACCCGGTGTTTTTTTGCCGGGTATGATCCAGTTCGCCAGGTCCCCCTCCTGGTCAACTTCAAGGGCTCCTAATACGGTTATGTCTATATGACCTCCCCTGATAAGGGAAAAGGAAAGAGCAGTATCAAAAATGGCCGCATGGGGTAAAACAGCGACCGGGGCACCGCCGGCATTGGTAACATTGGGATCTATCCTGTCTCCACTGACGATTTCTCCCATACCGGTAAGGCCATTTTCAGAAAAGATGGTAACCTCGACCCCTGGAGGTGTGTAATTTGAAACAAGGGAGGGAAGTCCAATGCCGAGATTTACGGTCTGTCCATCTTTAAATTCCTGTGCAACTCTGCGGGCAATAGTTTCCTGGGCTTTTTCCTTGATACTCATGTTCATGATGTTCCCACCTTTTAATTTTCTTCTACAAGATAATCAACTACCACGCCGGGGGTAACGACTTCCTCCGGTTTCATGGCGCCAAAATCGACAATTCTCTCGGTCTCAGCAATGACGGTATCAGCCGCAAGGGCCATGGATGGGTTATAATTTCTCGAGGTGCCGTCATATCTTAAGTTGCCAAAGGGGTCTGCTTCGCTACCCCTGATCAATGCCACCTCGGCGCGGAGCGGGGTTTCGAGGATATAGTCTTTTCCGTTGACTGTTAAAACCTGTTTCCCTTCTTCGACCATGGTTCCCAGGCCGGTCTGAGTAAGGATGCCTCCCAGTCCTGATCCCCCGGCACGTATCCTTTCGATGAGGGTTCCCTGGGGGTTGAATTCGACTTCCATCGATTTATCATTATACCTTTTTATCGCCTCAGGATTGGTCCCGAGGTGCGTGGTAATATATTTTTTTATCATTCCACGGGCTATGAGTCGGCCTACCCCCCGGTCAATAAATGCCGAGTCATTGCCGATAACTGTTAAGTCTTTCAAGTCCATTTCTATCATCATATCGATGATGCCTTCAGGGGTGCCGACACCAAGAAATCCGCCTATCATGACAGACATGCCGTTTTTCAAAAGAGGCCTGATTTCTTCTCTTGGAGTGATTTTATTTTTCATATTCTAAACCCTGTATAGATAATTTATTGGATGGCTGTTCAATCAAATCACAGGCATATAAAAAATCAAGTATTTTTTTTGGTCGGACGTCCAATCAGTATGGCTGCCAGATAAAGTCAAGAATTTTTTGTAAATATACTGGCAGGAAGAAAAATGTCCCCTTATAGTTTTTTTTCCATCACAAACACATTGAGGATTGTTCCTTCAATATTTTCTTTCCTGGTTTCGATTTTTTTAAAACCGTTTTTGAGATAGAAGTTTACACCCTTTATATCATTCTCCTCTACCTCGAGGTGTATTTTTTTTGCAGCAGGGTATTTCTGTATGGATTTTTCAAGGAGTAAAGACCCGATCCCCTGTCTCTGGCTCCGAGGGTGCACATAGAGACGGCCAAGAACGATGTTGCCGCTGTCATTTTCAACAGCGGTGGCCAGTCCAAGGGGTTCGTCAGAAGGGGAAACGGCTATGAGAAAGTGGACATGGGGATTGGCAATCTGCTTTTTCAGGAGTTCAGGATTGTGCCAGAGTTCAGTGACCTTGTGAATGATTTTGTCACTGAGAAAGCTCGCATAGGTGTCTGCCCATGTATAGCTGAGAAGCTCTTCTAACGATGAAAGATCTTCTGCGGTCACTTCACGAATGTTGATAGTGTCCATCCCTTCCTCCTTTTTACCGGCAGGCACGGCACTCCTGCAGAATCCGTCATTTCAATAATAACATATACTTTCGGGGTGAGTCAAGGAAGTTTGGCCATCTTTCCGCTGCGGTCGAATTTCTTTGCAGCAAGGGCCTGGTAGACCTTCTCGTAGGTGTTCGAGGCGTTCCAGAAAAGAAAGCCCCGTGCACCTGAATCATGTGATGCCTTCATCTGGCTGATAATATATGGCGGGTTGTAATGTGATACCTTCCATGCAAAAGCCTGGAGCCAGGGGCGCACAATGACCCCTGATTTTTTGATCCGCTCCATCACCTTTTTGTTGCCGTTAAAAATAAAGTAGTAGGGATTGTCCGCGGGGCTGCTGTGACCATCAAAGTTATCATTGAAGTGAGACGGGTAGAGCATGGGAGAGATGCAGTCACAGTAACGGCTGAGCAACTCGATTCTCTGCCCGGTTTTACGTATATCAACTTCCTTACCCCATGCAACAACACCGAAGATGTCAATGGAGAGGCGAACCTTCAGGGGCTGCAGGGCAGTCCAGGCACGCTTGAGAAAATGGGCGATGACTTCTTCTTTTTTCATGCGGCCGAAATCCCAGGCGAAATCCGCGTCACGCAGGTTGCCCACGGTGGGAAACCTGATGTAGTCGAACTGGATTTCATCAACACCCATTGCTGCGGCCTCTACCGCCAGGGCGATGGCGTAATCCTGTACCTCCCTGCGGGTGGGGTCGCACCAGAGTTCTTTTCTTCCCCGGTTCCAGGTACCGCCGGTTTTTTTTGAGCGAATGGAGAGGCGGGGAATCCTTTTCACGAGGCGGTGGTCCCTGAAAACAGCAATACGCGCAATGGTATAGATGCCGCTGCGGCGGGCTTCGGTTATAAAGAGCCGTATATTGTCGATGCTGCTGCCGTCGTGGAGGCGGTACTTTCTCGCCAGGGGGACACTGCTGCGGTAGCTGAGTATTCCGGGAATATCCTTAACGTCAAAGACAACGGCGTTGATTCCCTTCTGCTGCAGGGTGGAGAGGCCCCTGAATGTTTTCATACTCCCGGCGGTGTAACCGGTGTAATAGAGGCCGCGAACATAGGGCATTTCCGGTTTCTTCCGGTGACGCAGGGAGAGTGAAAAGGTATCGACAGCACCGGGTATTACCACTGTCTCGTGGCTGCTGCGGGATTGTCCTCTGCCGTTGAGTTTTGCTATGTCTCGGGAGAGATGAGACCTTCGATAATAGCGTGTATAGGGGATGATTTCAGGTATGATATTTTTACTGATGCTTTTTGTGTTTTTCCCGCAGTAGAGGAGGACGCCTCCGCAGTGAAGAAAAACTTCCTGCATGCCCCTTTTGCCGGTAATGGATGCGAAAGATGCACTGTAGCGCAGGGAGCCTGTTGTTGTGGCAGGCGTTTTTGTACGGTTAACGCGCCACATAATGTCATTGATGCGTGAGCGGCCCCAGTCTACGGTATAGCGTATGCGGTAGTAATTCATGCTTACCAGCACTGCAATAATCAGTAATGCCAGTGCCGCCAGGGAGAGGTTTTTTTTCCAGTTGTTCATGGGTAACAGGTTTGTTGATGACATCTTTTATATGTCTCTTCTCAGTTTGGTCAAAAATGTGCAATTAGAATTTTTTGTGTGATGATTTTTTTTTAGACGTTGATTCAGACCTGTGATGGTGAGACCAAATTACTGCTTGCGATTATTCTGCCGGGGCTGTACTATTGATTTCTGATGGGGCAGTCTTCTTACTTGACAGGCCTGCCGTAATGGTGAAATGTCACCGGTATTATTCTGCAATTATTTTTAGAAAGAGGCACGGGACGCTGAAAGTATGATCGAGGCGATCGCAGTAAAAACCGGCAGAAAGGTTCTCAACCTGTGGGGAGGGTTTCTCCGCTTCAGGAACTACCTTGTGTCTATTTTTATCTCTTTTCGTTCCCTGAAATACCTGAGGTTCAGGTCTCTCTATGCTATAATCATCAACCAGACACGTTTTACCGGTATTGACGCACTTCCCTTTGTTGTCTTTATTGCCCTGCTTATCGGGGGTACTGTTATCATTCAGGCCATGACATCATTGCCGAAATTCGGCATCGAAGGTTTTCTCGGCAACCTTATGGTCATTATAGTCGCCCGTGAACTGGGGCCGTTGATTACTGCTCTTATTGTTATCAGCCGTTCAGGTTCCGCCATCACCGCTGAAATTGCCACGCAGACACAGAATGGTGAGATAAAATCAATGGAGATAATGGGGATTGATACGAAACTCTACATTGTTTTTCCCCGTATCGTCGCCTCAACTATTTCTATTTTTTCACTGATTATTACCTTCGATCTCATCGCCTTTGCGGGAGGGTTCATGATTTCCCGCCTCACTGTTTACATCCCGGTAGAGGTTTTTTACCAGGCCCTTCTCGATGCCTTCAGCCTGAAAGACCTTGTGGCAACGGTTCTTAAGAGTATCATATACGGTATCATGATTCCCCTCATCTGCTGCTATTACGGTTTTATGCCAAAATCGAAATTCGAGATTCCCATATATGTATCAAAGGCAGTTATACGGACACTTGCCTATATTCTTTTTATTAATATGACCGTTTCGGTCTTATTTTACCTGTAGAGACAGCACAATGAATGAGTCATCATTACTTCTCGATGTTAAAAATTTAAGCTCCATCCAGGAAGGGGTTGAACATCTGCAGGATGTTTCTTTCAGGCTCTACCGCGGCAGGAATATTGTTTTTTTCGGCCCGGAAAATTCGGGCCTGAATATACTTTTTCCCGTGATCCTGGGGCTTCAGCCCTTTACCGGCACTGTCGCCTATAAGGGAAAAAATGTAAGTGATTTCGATTACATCGAGCAGCATAATTACAAAAAAGAGATAGGGTACCTGCACAGTGATCTTGGCCTTATCAGCAACATGTCCGCGGAAAAGAATATTTCACTTCCCCTTGAATACCATTCTGAAATGGACAGCAAAGAGATTAAGGAATTCGTGGACAGTCTCATCTATGACCTGAACCTTGATTACTGTAAAAAATTTCGTCCCGTTGACCTGAGCAATTCTGAGGCCCTGCGTACCGCCTATGCCAGGGCCATCTGCCTCGATCCTGATATCCTCCTGGTGGAATATGCCTTTGAAAGTCAGTCTCCCATGAATGTACACTCCTTCAGGGATGTTTTAAAAAAACGGGCGGTAAATCCGGATAGATCAACTGTTTTTATCAGCTATGATCCGGAAAATTTTCTTGATATGGCGGACCATTTCATTATGCTGTTTAATGGAAAGATTGTTTTCGAGGGGAACGCGGAGGCGTTGAAAAATTCTGATAACGCCTACCTCAGGCAGTACCGTGAACGGTCCTTTGCGGGGCCCATGGTGATACTCTGATTACTGAAGGCAACCTCTATTAATTATTGTTTTCCGCCCGGCAGCGGCGGGCGGAAAACATAACTGCTGAGTTTGCCAGTAGTTATAAAACAGGGAAATTTTAAAAATTAAATTTTTAGAGGTTCCCTGAAGATTGCGGGATAAAATATCATGGTGAAACGAGATAAAAATGAGTACAGGGTCGGTCTTTTTATTCTGGTGCCGGCGCTGATTCTTCTGCTCCTGGTGATGCTGAAGCTGGGGTATTCTGTTGCCAGTTCAACTATTGATGTCTACCTGAAGGTTGACAGTCTCACCTCGGTAAAAAACGGTACCCCTGTGCTGATAAAGGGGTACAATATCGGCCGTGTTGTTGAAATTCGCCCTGTTTACAAACCCGCTCTTCATTTTCTCGCCACCATGAGGATAAATGCAGATATTGAACTCTACGAGGACAGCGCCGCCATCATCGCGAACCAGAACGTGCTGGGTGATCCCGCCATCGAGATTCGCAACCCTGAAACGCGCGGGGCGCGCCTGAGGGACCGCGATGTTATTGAGGGTATCGAGTACGCGGGCCTCAACGCATTGATGCAGGATGTGCACAAGCTTCTGACGCGCCTCACCTCGACTGTAGGAGGGGTCAACCAGATTGTCATGGAGAGTCGTACGAATCTTCGTAACCTGACGGCGAACCTTTCAAACAGTGTTGCCAATATCAACAAGATTCTCGAAGACTCGCAGAAGGATATCCTGGCGATCCTCCGTTCTTTCCGCAAGACAGCAGCAACTATGAACGAGATTTCCCGGGAATTGAAAAAACATCCTGTAAAATTTCTTTTCAAGGACTGATGAGAATGTCTTCCCCCTTTCTTGACGACCTGCGGGAGATGCTCGAGCATCTCCCCTCGATTCTTGACCAGCACCGCAATGAAAGGGGCAGCCTTCTTGCCTGGCAGGGAGCTGACTTTCTCCCCCGGGAGATACTTGAATGTTTCGGCATCGACGTTGTACGGTATCCTGTATCAGGCATACGGGGCGGGTGTTCTCAACCTGAAGAGTCTGACTTCCCCCCGGACCTTTTTGATTTTTTTGTTTTTCCCGCAGAGACGGATCATGACCCGGGAAGTGGTATGGCAAAGCGGGCCGTTTTTTTTAAGGGGTTTCCCGGTTATGGTGAAGATGCGGCGGTGATACTGCATGCCTCACTGGACAATCTTATCGGAGAGCTGGTGCGGGGAAGTTTAAAAAATATCGATATTCAAAAACTCCAGGCTGTGTCAGGGGCACACAATACCATGCGTCGCCTGGTGCGGGGGATCGCTTCATTGAGGCGGGAGTCGCCGTCACTTTTTACCCCTGCGGACCTTCAGCTGGTTTTCGATGCCGCCATGGCATTGCCCCCTGCACTGGTCAATGAAAAACTTCAGCACCTTTTTTTATGGCTCCAGGAGGCGCAGAAAACCGCCGCCACTGCTTCGTCAAAAGGTGAACCGGAAAAGAAAATTCACTGCATGGTCTATGGATGTCCCGGAATTGGTTCGAATCTAATCGAAGGTATCGAGGAGCTGGGACTTCTCGTAGCCGAGGACGACTACTGCATCGGAAGGCGCCAGTTTGATCTCAGCATTAATTCTTCTTCAGAATATGTTTTTTACGAGCTTCTGGACGCCCTGACGTACCGGCCCCTCTGTCCCCTCATGCGGCCCCCCCGGGAAAGGTATGATCTGCTCTACCGGCTTTTGCGAAATCATGGCATCGGAACGGTTTTTTTCTGTGTCGACTCCCTCTGCCCTGCGCGCCGCAGGGAGATGGAATTTTTAAGGGTACGCCTTATGAGGGACGGGATCGATCCAGTTATGACCGGCAATGACCTTGCCGGTGTAAAAGATTACTGCACCCTCGCCGGTGCCGGGACAGGATGATGCCTATGGCTTTATCCTGATATAGTCTCCGGTAATGTTGAAGGCCTCCCTGAGAAAGAGATCGCTTTTCAGGTTGATGGTTTTTCTGTTTTTTTCTTTAAGCGTTTTTTTCTCTATTTCTTTTTTCTTCTGCTTTTCCAGCTGGGATTCTTCTTTCAGGCTGATGGTGCGATTGTTCATTTTGTTTCTGTATTTTTTGATTTTCGCGATGAGTTTTTTGAATTCAGCGTCACCGGCCAGGCGTCTTTCTGATCTCCGTTTCAGGCGGGTGGTAATGGCGGGTGTTACCTGCCCGCCGGGCCTGAAGGGGGCGCGGCTGATTTTTTTCCATTTGAGGGGGTATTTTGTTTTATGTTCTCCAATGTCCCAGATAGAAGTCATGGCGGGGACAAGTATATCAGGCTTTATGCCATAAAGCTGGTTTGATGTTCCCCCGGGCTGGTAGAAAATGTGTGTCGTTACTTTCATGGCACCACCGATACCGGTGAGAACATTGTATGATTGTACCGTGCCTTTACCAAAGGTACTGCTGGGGCCGATAATCAGTCCCCTGTTGTAGTCTTTGAAAGCCCCGGCGAGAATTTCCGATGCGCTGGCGCTGAACTTGTCCACCAGCACCACCAGGGGCCCCCGGTAGAGGGCGCCATATCTGCGGTCTGATATGACGTGAGGCGGATGTTTGCCGTCCTTGATCTGTACCACCGGGCCATGGTCAATGAAAAGGCCCGCGATTTCAATGGCTTCGTTGAGAAGGCCGCCGGGATTCCCCCTCAGGTCAAGGACAAGTCCCTTGATTTTTTTCTTTTTCAGCATAATAAGGTGATCGCGTATATCTCCCGCGGAACTCTTGCCCCCGGCATTGTCCTGGTAGAAGGAGGGCAGATTGATGTAGCCGATGAGGATGCGGGAACCATTGGATTTGAGAAGGTAGGTATCAGACTCGGCATCACTGTCCTGAAGTTTTATTTCTTCTCTTATTATGGGGACAATCATGCGGTCAGGTTTTCCGGCAGTTTCGCTTTCACGTAAAATGGTAAGGCGTACCTCGGTACCCTTTTTGCCGCGGATTCTTTTAACAACGTCCCTGAGGTTCATGTCGATGACATCAATTGGCTCACCATCTTTCTGGGCAACGGCAACGATTTTATCATTCGGCTTGAGACGGATACTTGCAGGGAGTTTATCAGTGGCACCGCCTGGAATGATGGACTCAACAATGACGAAACCGTCTTCACTTCTCAGGCGTACACCGATGCCCTCGAGTTTTAGTTCCATGGATATTTTGAAATCTTCGTGCTGGTCCTGGGTGAGGTAATTTGAATGGGGATCAAGGGCGGTGGAACAGGCATTGACAAAACGTGCCAGGACGTCCCCGTTGTTCAGTTCCGCGTTGCGTTTTTTTATCAATTCATACTTTTTTCTCAGTTTTTTCTTTGCATAGGTTATGTCTTTTCCCGCGGAGATGTAGTTGAGGAGCTGAAGCTTGATATTTTTTCGCCAGCGTTCTTTCATCTCAGCCGGGGTTGTGGCGTAGGTGACCTTGTCTCGGTCGATGGTTATTTTTTCATCGAGGTTGAAGTTATACTTCCTTTTCAAGAGAGAATCGAAAAGGTCCATCTGTTCGGTAAACCTTTTGCGGTAGACCATGAATATTTCAAAGATGAAATCATACTGTTCCGCCTTGAGATAATCATCCAGGAGTTTTTTCTTTTTCATGAACTTGTCGATATCGGCCCTGTA
>CAZHNW010000135.1:0-9668 GCA_964534225.1 uncultured Leptospirales bacterium
TCTGATATGGTATAATTCGTCAAGTTTTAATTTAACATTTACTGTTTTATCTGGCAAGCGGTTTTTACGGGCGCCCTGCCTGTCTCAATAGCAATGAGTATATTTTTTCCGGTGATAGTTCTTGTCTCTTTTTTGGGGAGCCTTGAGACCGGTGATCCCGTCATTGTTAAATGATGTATGAAAATCCTGTTTTACTATGTATGGAGAGCCAGAGCCTTTGATGGCGAGGTGATAAAGTTCTTTTAAAAGGCTCTCGTCTAATCTTCCTTTTATGGAAACTGTTCCCTTGTCTTCGAGTTCTTTAATTTTTTCTATTGTATGTTGAGATGTGGGCGGGTAATTAAAGTCGATATAGCAGTCCTTGTCAAAACAGGGGTATGTTGAGCAGTCGAGTCTTTTCGAGATATGGTCGCTTCTGGATCCTCCTGACTGGTAATGATGATTTTGCGTGGTCGTTTTGAAAAGGTGGTAGTGCTGAGGTTTGTCTAAAAAAGGGGTCCTGCCCATTACTATGAACCAGTACGGCTTGATTTTTTTATCTTCGCCATAGGGGTAATTATCATATACCAGAATTGTGCCGACTGGATGAGTCATGCCTGTTGAAGGGCCTCAAAGGCGAGGTAGTTTTCTTCTTCAAGTGAGGGGGTTTCTTTTTTATGAATATCTCCCGGGAACTCTTCAGCGAGATTCATGGGAACTGACTGTTTTCCGTCTCGTCTCCGCCATGCACGTCTCCAGGAGATTATGTCCTGGTGAGAAGCTTCGCTCATGTCTGATGCTTTAACGAACCTGTCGGCGAATATTTCAATCAGGCAGAACATTTCTTCGATTTCATTATCTGAAAAATAATCAAGGTCAAAATCAGCATCTTTGTCAGGGATAAGGGTCATATATTTCTTTTCGTCACCCTTTTCCTGAATGTCAATTTTTATGCCTGGTACTGTATATTTTTTAGATAATAAAGCTTCTCTCAGTTTATAGGGTACCGGGCCGTGTTCCCATGCGGCATAGTCAAGGTGGAGCGGCGGAACGCCGGTTTTCCCGATCATCCGGGTGTCAAAAAAGGCGAGATATTTCCAGAGTTGAGTTTGCGTGAGATTTTTACGGGTTTTACGTTTGTGCTCAATAACGAAAAAGCTGATGATATTATTGATTCTTTCTTTTCGGTATGCTTCTTTCATGGTTGCCTTCAAAAGCTTTATCTATTGCTATCATCGGTTTTGAGGTATATGTGTCAATAGATATAATATAATTACCATCTTCTAAATGTAAACAAGTAACATTATAATTATTTTTTTTGAAAACAACTATTTTTTCACAGCCTTCAGAAACTCCAGCAGGGCCCGCGCGGATCCCGGGCGCGCCCGGACTTCCTCAATAATTTCTCGTTCAATTTTACTGTATTGATAATTCTGATCAAAAATCGCGGCGGGATTTTCGCCGAAAAGTTCACAGTAATGCAGTATAGCCTCTACTGTCGCATATTCTGACAGCTCCCAGGTACTGACGGTACTGGCGGCAACACCGATCTTCCGGGCCACCTCTGCCTGGCTCAGGCCATAATATTCTCTGAGGTCTCTTAATTTCTGTCCTATGTGCAGCATGCAAATAGATTGCAGATATAGTCCTGATGTGTAAATCTCATATTAATTTTTGTATAGGGATTCAACGGAATATTTGTTGAAAAGTTGAAAATAAACAGAAATATTGTTACGATGAAATCATGCAGGGAATATACGAGATAATTGTTGATTACGTCATCAATACCAGGGCGGTGGTGGTTGTCATACGAGATGAGGAGGTGGTCTGGTGCAACGACTACGTCAATGAGCTGTTTGGGCGGTGTATGGTGGGTGAAAATGCCTATGAATATATAGATCCTCAATTCCGAGAACTGGCACGGTTGCGGATCAGTCGCACCATGGCGGGAGAATCTCCCAGGGAAATTGAGGTTAAATATATGACAGTGGCTGGTGGGCCAGTGTACCTGTCGACGGTATCTCGTAAAATCAACTACGCCGGGGAGAATTATATCATAGTGACAGGGAGGGATGTAACCGGGATGAGACAGACAGAGGGAGTTCTGATTGATGTGTTGATGAGGTATCTCAGTGAGAGGGAGGGGCAGTTCCTGCAGGGGTGTGTGAGGGGCCTTTCCCGGGCGGAAATTGCCCGGGCAATGGGGAGTGATCCGGAGGTAGTAAAAACATATCCCGCCCGGATAAAAAATAAACTTGGTCTCGATGGCCCGGGCCTTAAGGCTCTTATTGAATATATTCAGATGAGAGATTTTTTTCAGTAGTGCGGGGGGGGGTACAAATCTGTATACCTTTTTTTTAGTGCATTTTTGGTAAAATTATTGCCAAAAATCTCCACTTTACCAAGATATCACATAACGGGAGGGCATTTTACAGGCGAGGCTGGTGATATGGACAGAGACAGAAAAGAGCATGACCAGTACCAGAAGTTAAAAAAAACAGAAAAAATAATAATAACAAAGATTTTAAAAGTAGTTAAAAAAATGGAAAAGGCACCAAAAAATGAAAAAATCATTGATTGATTGCTCTTTATGGTGCAAAAATGGTAAAAAATGGAGGGGCAGGTTATGAAAAAGCTGGTATCGATATTTTATGGGTTTATTTTGTTCGTTTGTGTTGCCTGTCAACCTATATCATTGCAGGAGAGAAAAACTCAATCAAGCATTCCTTTACCTGAGTTAAGTGCAAATAAGATTTATACTAAAACAATTGATTGGCTTGAGGCCAAAAAAAGCAGAATTTATCTAAGAGATAAGAATAAAGGGTGTATTAGGGCAAGAATTATTGTGTCTTATCAAACTATTAATTCTGTTGAATATGTTGAATCGATAATGATAGTTCATGCGAAACAAAAAGCAGTCGAGATATCATACATTCCTCTTGAAATCATTAGAAACGGAAACCGTGAAAATTTTTACGGTTGGCCGGAACTAACCTGGGCTCAGAATTCATTGAAGGCAAATACTCAAAAATATATATCTTTTCTAAAGGGTGAGACAACAAAAAAAAGTATTGTTGCTCAGCCTTTCTCAAGTTCATTTGTTTTTCAAAAAAGTGTTCACCGCAGTGAGCCCTGGGGCAATGTCGGTCGGTTTTTTTATGCAAAATTTTATGGTAATGTATATGTCGATATTTTGAGACGTTTTAAACGGAAAAAAGTTCAATTGCTGTGTGATTCGAAAGATAATAGAGTTGAGCTTATTTTTACGGATAACGTCACTCGTGTATTGGTTTCTTTTGATGAGACTAATTTGTCGCAATTACGGCGAGGTGTTGATAAGTATTTTAAATGGGAGAAAAAAGCTGTCCTTAAAAAAGTAAAGTTTGAAAAGGTAATTATGAAAGTACCAGCAGAAATCAGCTGGAAATTGAAAAGTAAGCCTTATTATGAGAATATTGACAGAAAAGCGGCAGTAACTCTTACTTTTTTCTCACAAAACGTAAAGACTCATCAACTGATGCTGTCTTTTGGAGAGGTTCATGCGGCTCATAATAGGTATTTGGACTATTCTCCAAGGGATATCTATCTTTTTAAAACAGGCGCTGAGCATTTTAAAAAATATATCACAAATGATTATATCAAAAAGGCAATTGTCAAAGAAGAAAAGAAAAAGAATTTCATTGATAAAGAGTTTACCTTTATTTTAAAGGATAAACAGAAGATTTAATCTTGATACACATCAGTTGTAACATAAATCAGCATGACAATAAATTACGCTAAAAGGAGACTCATATTATGAATAGAATGATTCTTTTGTTGTCTGTCGTTTTTTGGGGTATCGGGTGTTTTGGCCCCGATTTGCCAGGAACTTATCAGCCTGTAGACGGCGGTTTCTTGAAAGAGTATGGGCCTGATACCAGGGTAGTTTTCAGTGATAAGTATAACCAAGTAAAAATAGAATATGGTGAAAAGTATCTTTCAAGGTGGCTTGAAAAGGCAAAAATGGGGTACAAGCTTAAAATTAGTTTGAGAAAACACATGATTCAGGCTGGCGCGGATCCGGGACCAATGCCTAAAAAGCCGGAAGAATCTGTGGAAAAACAGAAGGTTTTTAATTTTTCGAGAGATGGTAATGAACTGGTCATCCGGGATAGGTTTAATATTATAAGGGGGCGAATAGAAAAAGATAAGGTGGTATTTTACCAGTCAGCCAGCAAGTTCTGGATAGGGACTTTAAAAAAATTGTAAATTCTTAATCAATCTCCACTCCCGCCGCAATGGCGACAGCCTCCAGAGATGAGAGAAAAGCTTTCCAGATGGCGATGCGGGTCTCAATATCAAATTTGGTATTGATGGTCAGTAATGTCTCAGCCTGTTCTGGTTTAATATAGGGCGGGAGAAATGCAACGCCTGTATTTTCCTTTTCTTCTTCTTCATAAAAAAATTGCCATAAACTTACATCATCATCCATGACCTCAAGGCTTTTCCTTATGAAATTGAGGGGTGGGTCCGGATTTTTTTCCCACGTAGAAATACTCGTTTGAGGAATATTTGTGAGCTCCGCCAAGAGGGCTTGAGTGATATTCATATCCCGCCGCATGGTCTTTATTTTTTCTCCGTAGTGAATCATAGATATAATATCGCAACAGTTTAACAGTAAAATCAATAATTTTTTTACCTTTTAACGAATTTTCGTTGACAAAGTTACTTATTAATGTTATGTCGTTTAATCAATATTAGTTAAACATTTATAGGTAGATATGAAAAAAATACGAAAAGAGCCAAGTATCACCAGATCATTCAGCCTGCCTTTATCGATGTTGTCAGATATCGAAGATATCGCTGATGTGACAGGGTCTAATCCTAATCGTGCATGTCGTGAGGCTTTTCGGATGTGGATTGAGCATAAAAAGGCGGAATTAGAAAAGGCTGCATCCTGACTGACATGGAAAAAGCTGTACGGTCGATAAGAAGGTCGCTGCTTTTGCAGATGAAGCGGAATCCCGAAAGGGAATACGAAATACGGTTTCTCTTGAAGCGAATCGGAAATGAAAACTGACCAGGAGGTTTAATATGCAGTGTGATATTTGTCACTGTCCCCATGAAAACTTGTATACCGACTGCGGGTTGCAGGTTCCTGATTATCGACTTGATCCTGGTGCTTTTTCTCGAGCAGTGAGAATTGGTAAAACCCTTCCTTTGATAAAAATTGATACTATCTGCCCTCAGTGCCTGCTGGCCCTTGGGGATATTATACACAACTATGCTGATGCGGTACAGCGCATGAAGGATGCCGGGTAATGACACCCTGGGAGCGACGACAACAACAGCAGCGTGTTCTGGCTGTTTGTGACATTGTACTGAGATGCGAACGGCGCGTTGTCGATGAATTCAAGGCGCGCAATCCTCAGTATGAGTATGTCGCTCTCTGTGCAACATGTAATGAATTCATTTTTTCTTCCAGCGAAGTTCAGTGTGAAAAATGCAAAGCGGAAGGAAACACGTGTTAACTGATCGTGATATCGCGGTTTTGTTTTTCATCCGTGACTACCTCGAGTCAGAAGGGACCATGCCGGGAGAGCCGGAAATCGCAGATTTCTTTGATATGTCTCTCTGGGGAGTGAGGGAAGTTATCACCCGCCTAGAGGCGCGGGGAGAGATTGAAAGAACTGACAGGGCTCTGGCCCTGAAAAAACATAAAATTACGGTGAGAAATGAACAGCTCTACTCAAAGAGACAGGATCAGAGAGATTGTCAATGAGTACGCCATTCATTCTGGCAATGAGCGGCGGCACGTTTACAAGATATTGTACAGCGCCGTGGAAGATAATATTTATCGCCAGTCACGGGGAGAAAGGTACCTCGATCTAAAGGCAAGGGCCCAGGCTGAAGGAGTAAAGCAGCTTGAGATCGTCGCTCGATTAGGACTCCTCCCCATGGCGCTTGAGATTGCAGAGTCAATATTTCGGGAGGTTTGCCATCATGGAAAAAATGAATTTTTTGCGGCGACTGGTTCTTAATCGAAAGATCCGGGGCGTAGAGCCGACGCGAGTGATCCGCCGCGGCTGGTTCAATCGGGTTTATTGCTATGATATCCACAGCCATAGCCAGTACCGAAAGGCCATGGGCCGCATCCAGAAGGATACGAAAGTTATTTCCTATGTTGGAATAAATTAAACAGGGAGGAGAGGCATGAGAAACGAATTTGTTATACCGGTGAGTACAGACTTGAGACAGACGGTCAACGAAATTGAAAACCAGCTGCATGATCATATCGAGAACAGCTGTGACTGTTATGTTGGCCGGGAGTTTGCAGTCAATCTCAAGCTCGAAGAAAATAACGGCGTGGTTCATGGTCTTCTTGAGAGTGAGGAGGTCTCAAGGCAGCCGGACATTTTCGGTGTCAGACGAGGGTCTTTCTCTGGCATTACAAGAAGAAAAGGTAACCAGGTTCTTTTTGCCAGGTTGACGCAGTGTAAAAAACGATCAGATATTGAGCACCTTTTAAAGGCAATTGAAAATTACCTGATCAGCCGACCGGCGGCAGTAGCGTAAGGGGGAAGAGAGTGAAAGAATCTGATTATAATCTGGTAAAGGCAGAAACGATAAACGGCGGGCTGTTTGCTGAGCGCGTGAATGACGCAATACAGGAATGTATCGCAAATATATTTGATCCCAATGTCGAAAAGGATAAAACGCGGGAAGTTCAGGCGACAATTAAATTGACTCCCCATAAAACGGATTCTGGGAAAATCGGAGTCCAGGTAAAGGTCAAAACGAAACTGGCTTATCCTATTCCATCTGAAACGATCATTTATGGCGGTACAAAAGATGGTGAATACGTCGCATATGAACAGGATGTGGAACAGTCGCCACTTCCTTTCGATGAAAGCAGTAAATCGGCTGAAGTAATAAAAATGGAGGAAGCTGATGGAAGGAGCGGTAGTAGATAAAATAGCAGGTCTTGCCGGGCCAAAGGTAATTGAGGTCGAAGGTAAATCCTTCTCTAATGAAAGTCTTGTTGAGGTTAAACCTGACCCGGCGCCATTGCCTAAAGTGATCTCTATTCATACCCTCACAGGTCTTATTGATTATATCAGGGGCGATCTCGATGATGCTAAAAAATATGTTATCCACGTTTTGAACCAGGAAGAAGTCTGTCTATATGGCGAGCTTGAGACAGACTTCGGACGGCGGAAAAAATATTGTGAAGCGATCTATGAGGAAAAGGGGTTTGAATTCGAGAGCTGGATGGACCAGGAACAAATGGTAATCAATCTGCAGGCTCAGTTTGTCATGACTGAAGAGCTCTCTGAAGTTTTAAAACAGGTGAGTAATGTTGCGGATGAATCCAGGCTGAAGCAGGTCGATGATGGAATCTCCCAGGAAGTGTCTTTGAAAACTGGAATCGGTCGGCTTGAAAATGCCACTCTGAAAAATCCAGTTTCCCTTGCGCCCTATCGCACTTTCCCGGAAATTGAGCAGATCGAATCAGATTTTATACTCAGAATGAAGAAGACTGACACAGGAGGCATCTACTTCGCGCTTTTTCAAAGCGGCGGCGCGGCGTGGAAACTGGAAGCTGTTCATCGAATAAGAGATTATCTCCTTGAGCAGCTGGGGGACGTTACAAACATAGTTGTAATGGCCTGATATTTTAGCAGGGAAGAATATGGAAATAAAGCTCTGCGGCGGGGAAGGCCGTCGAAACTCCGGTTCGATTCCGGGTGGAGCACATCCCATCAATGACCTTTGGCACGGGTGGGAGCCAAGTAGTGTAGTAGAGTTGTACTTTTAGGGAAAGCCCCGTGGTGGAATCAAGGCTGGTGAATTGAGGATATCATCGATGCGCCAGACGCTCCGCCCACTCAAGAGAGTTCAGGAAGTCCGGGTTCGAATCCCGGCGGGGCACATCTGAAATAGTCAGGGATTGAGTTCCCGATAATTTCAGGATTCGCATGGGCATTATAAATGCCCCCTGATGATAAATCAGGGACCATCATGCAGGACAATGGCAGTTTTCTCTCTCCTCCCCAAAGCTGTTGTTGTCATTAAGTCCCTGGGGGATCGTGAGGTCTCCCAGGGCACCATAAAGTCTCGTAGCTCAGGTGGTAGAGTGTATTTCGGGTTCAAATCCTGGCGAGGCAAAACGACAAGGCCGAAAGAGGCAAAAGTCGATAAAGTCCCGGGGGAGTCTCCGTGCTCTCCCGGGCACCAGGGAAACCTGGCCGCATGAAAACCTCCGATTATCTCCCCCGGTGAGGTTTGTTGCCTGTACGAATCGTTGATCCGGGGGAGCCTCGGCAGGGTGGCGTAGTGGTTGCGCATCCCGGCCCGTGTAGACCAGCTGGCTGCGGCGGGACCCGGGAATTACAC
Organism: uncultured Leptospirales bacterium; assembly: GCA_964534225.1. Lineage (GTDB taxonomy): Bacteria > Spirochaetota > UBA4802 > UBA4802 > UBA5550 > CAZHNW01. The sequence goes on from CAZHNW010000135.1 coordinate 8,356, forward strand.
AGGTTCGAATCCTGTCCCTGCCAGATGCGCGGGCCGCCGCGAACTACGGCGCGGCCAGTAAAGTGCCCCCTGGAAACCGGGACCATCGCGCATAACAACATCAACAGCCTCTGGCTGTAACCTAACAGGGAAAGGGGCCGCTTCGGCGGCCCCGAACCTGGGAGAGAGATGAGACATAAGAATGAGTTTATTGAGAAATACAAAACCCCTTGTTGTGGATCCACTGCTTGCTGAAATGATCGGGCTGAATGAAGCGCTTGTGCTGCAGCAAGTTAATTACTGGCTGGAGATCAACAGGAAGAAGGGGATCAATGAATGCGATGGGCGAACGTGGACATATAACACCCTCTCGGACTGGCACAGTGAATTCAGTTTCTGGTCTAAGGATACAGTAAAGCGAACCTTGAATAACCTGCGGGCCTGCGGTCTGCTCATTACCGGAAATTATAACAAGCGACCGGGAGATCGTACTCTCTGGTACTCGATAGATTTTGTGAAGCTCGAAGAGTACGAGAAGATGTTCAAAGACGATTCTGATTTTTTCAAGGATTACCTGTCTAATATTTTGCGACCAAAAGTGCAAAATGCCCTTAAGGGCAAAATGCCCCAACCAAAAGGGCAAAATGCACCCGAGAATCAGGGGCAAAAGTGCAAAATGCCCTCAGCTTTACCAGAGACTTCGTTTGCAGAGAACTCTCCAGAGATTTGCAGTATAGTTGATCTCGCCATTACCGATGAACGATTCACCTACTGGTGGCGCAAATACTGCGAAGGCCTGCCTGATGATATTCACCGCCGCGAGTCGTCGTTGCGGCTCCTGAATGAAATCTGCGAGAAATACCAGCTGTCCACAGATCAGCTGATCTATGCTGTCAGGGAATGCGTAAAGCGGGGTCATGCCGGCAGTGATAAATACGTCGGTGGTATCCTGGCGAATATCGGGGCAAAGCGTTACCCGGATGTTTCTGAGCCTCTGTGGCTCCAGGTGGAAAACGTGGTTAAGGCCCGGATGCGTTCGCATGATTGCTACGTTGATCATTACAATATTTTCCACGAATCAAAAGAAGTTCACTACCAGCTCCAGCCTGATACTCAGGATGATTACATCAAAAATATTTTCCAGATGATTGAGATCGATGTTCAACGGCAATGTCGAGTGAAATACCGGTTCCATGAAAAAATGGCACCGAAACAGATAGCTCAAGGGGGTACGGCATGATTCATGAATTCGGGTATATCGATTTTATGCACATCGTTATCGTTACTGTTGTCTGTAATATCGGTATGGTGGGAGCCATTGTCACGGGTATTGC
>CAZHNW010000135.1:9737-10866 GCA_964534225.1 uncultured Leptospirales bacterium
AAGGCCATAGCCAGGGGGAAGTTTAAAAATGTGTGAGGCGAGAAAAGCCAGATCAATTGTTGAGTGTGAAATTTGCGGTCACCAATTGAGTGAAACGGAACTTGAAGGGGTGATTGAGATTTCTTTTGTCCAGGCAAAACTCATGGCACAGGCTGTCAGTGAGACCAGTGACCTCTCTGCTGATGAAATTATCAGCAGGTGGAAGTCCATGGGATTTGTAAATACCAGAGAGCTGCTGTGCTCTCTTTGATGTAGGGAGGAAGAGGTATGAATCTGGTATCTGAAAAGCCTATATTGTTTCAGGCTGATATGATTGAGGGCATACAGGATTTTCGAAAAACGCGAACCAGAAGAACTGCTGGACTTAAAGAAATCAATAAAAACCCTGATGAGTGGATTTTCAAAGGGTGGGAGATTGGAACTGGTGCTGGTTATGCTGCATTTGAACGTGATGGTGTAGTTAAAAATGTCGGATGTCCTTATGGTTTTCCAGGGCATCAACTATGGGTAAGAGAGACCTGGGCACCGGTGAATCATAATGGACTCGAGGCAATAGCTTATAGAGCGGATCATTATTTGTATGATCTGCCCAAAGATATTTATTTTAATTTTTTAGATCCTGTTCCTGAAAACTGGCTGTTTGATATATGTGCAAATGATTTATTAACCGGTTCTGAAAAAGGATGGAGGCCGTCTATCTATATGCCTCGGTGGGTCTCACGTCTTCAGCTTGGAATTACAGATATCAAGGTGCAAAGGCTCCAAAATATCACAGAAGAAGATGCAATGGCTGAGGGAATTATTTCCGGAGAAGTTATTGATAGAGACTTCTCGCGAGAAGCGGGGACTGAAAGCAAAAGCGTAATGTTTTTGGATTATGATGTCATTTCCCTTTTTCATGATCTGTGGGATTCTATTAATAAAAAGAAAGGTCTCGGGTGGGACATTAATCCTTATGTATGGGTTGTTGAGTTTGATCTGCTGGAGGTAAAGCGATGAAAATGAAAGAGTATAAGATCAATTTTGACCGTTATTTGAATCCAAATTTACAACATTTGGATCGTCTGTGGGGTACTGCTGTGATTCATGAAACAAGTAAGGGAAAAGCAATTTCCCGTTTTGAAGAATT
>CAZHNW010000136.1:0-10848 GCA_964534225.1 uncultured Leptospirales bacterium
TTGGTATTGAAACAATAATTGATTCATTCTCTGAATACGGCTTTAGACTGGGACTTAGTATAATTTTTTAAAACGGAGGAGTTTTATGATTAAAAAGATTTTAAAATTAATGTTAATTTGCTTAACAGTGCTAACTTTGTTTGGCTGTTATGATGCCGGAGATGATTCTGATGATGTTCCTACCATTCCCGATACGAACTATACTGATAATTATTCAGATAAAGCTATAATTCATCTGGTTAATAATTCCAGCTACCCTGTTTATGAGTACTACATTTCTCATTCGGATTCAACAAGTTGGGGAAGCAATCAATTAACATATGTTTTAGTTTATGGGGCAAATCCTTTTAGTGGAACAGTAGATCCAGGAACATATGACTTTTGCGTAAAAGGAAATCCTGCTGCTGCTACGGGACAAGTACAAGCTACATTGTGGGACAAGACAGTCGAAGCAGGTAATGAATATACATGGTCTGTCGATCAGGATGAATGGTATCAACCATAAAATTATTAAACAATAATTATTAAGGTAAAATCTTTTATTATCTGTTTATCAGGCACATCCAGCATAACCACTTATAACGGTATGCGCTGGATGTGCTTTTATTCCCTGGTTCTCATCAATAACCGCAAATCTCATAAGCGAGGCCATCTAAAACTGCACCACAATTATCAACATTCCAATAGTATTTTTTCCCATTCCATTCGTACCAGCAATCTTCATCATAGTCACCACAGCAAGATTTATATGTATCTCCACACAGGCTATAAGTTCTACAGTCCAATCCCAGGTCCAAATCATCATCAGAGTCTCCACCGGGATCGATAAAACATCCTGATACAGATAAAAGAACAGCGGCCAGAATAAGTAAAATTCCATTAAGTCTTGTTTTAATACTTTTCATATGATCTCCCCGATTTTGAATTTTTTAAAAACACAAATTTGTTCAAAAACAATGCTATAAACTTAACAAAGTCAACTCTTTTTTGTCTACATTCTCTTCTTTTCCGCAAATGTAATTCCTTTTCTATCACGAAATAATTGTTCATCCCAAAACCTTCGTCAGTTCATCGGCATCAAACTGCGGCCAATGCACCGTCTCACCTCCTGAAAACGCCGTGATACCGAAACCGGTTTTACCCGCCCTGCCGATTACGGAAAACTGAATGCCAGAATCTAAAAATTCCCGGGCCAGTTCATGCTCTGCCGCGGGATCGATGACAATGAGAAGTGTCCCTGAACCGATGAGTCCCATGGGATCGATGCCCAGGGCCTGACAGAAACGTTCTGTCTCAGAATAGATGGCCACCGCGTTCATGTCTACGGAAATGTGCCTTCCCCCGGCACGGGAAAATTCCTCGAGGGCCGTGGCAATGCCCCCTTCGGTGACATCATGCATGGCCCGGACACCGGCAATTTCTGCCGCAATCGCCGCCTCGGGAAGGATAGAGATCAGGGCCTCACGGTCCCTGGCGCGGTTCAGGTCATCATCGGTAATGCCTGCGGCCCTTAAGCGTTGAGCACATTCAACAGCGAGAATGGCGCTCCCCTCAACGGCAATCCTTTTGGTCATAACGATGAGATCGTCTTCCTGCATGTCGCTTTTCTTTTTCAGTTTATCAAGGGTTACCGTTCCCGCCATCATGCCGCAGACAACGGGACGTGTCACCGCGTCGGTCACCTCAGTGTGCCCCCCGCAGAGGCGCACACCCATTTCGGCGCAGGCGGCGTTGACTTCCCCCATCATTGCAACCATCCCTGCCGGCGTTGATCCCGGCGGAAAAAGAAAGGTACTGAGAAACCAGCGCGGCTGCCCCCCGGTGGTGGCAATGTCGTTGGCGTTGACCATGACGGCGTATCTGCCCGCGTTGTCGGCGATAAAGGTGATGGGGTCTGATTTGAGTAGCAGCACTTCTTCGCCACCCCAGCGGATAGCGGCGGTGTCCTCGCCCACGCCGGGGGCAACCAGCACCTCCGGGGCGGGGGCAATTATTTCGCCGAGATATTTTTCAAGTATATGGTTGGGAAGTTTACCGCCCCCCACAGGGAGCCCCGCCTCGATGAGGGGAATAAGTTCTTCAAGAAAATCAATGACAAAATCCGCGCCCCCCGAATCAGGGCCGTGAGGGCTTTTATTGGTAATATAACAGGTCAGTGCCCCGGCGCGCCGTCCCGCCTCGATGTCATAGTGGTAATCACCAACAACAAGACAGTTTTCAGGTGCGCAGCCAAGCCTTTCCGCGGCAAGGATCACTCCCGCTTCATGGGGTTTCGGTTCAATGGCATCATCGCGACTGATAATGGCCCTGAAATGCGGCGCGTCGATGCCGGGAAAATTTTCAAGGGAGAGGAGCACATTATCATGCCGGTTACGGGTCAAAATGGCGAGGGGAAGTTTATTCTCTTTCAACCGGAGAATCAGTTCTGTTGCCCCTTCATTGGGAAGTGCCCCGGCAGCAGCGGCCTCTTCTGCATCTTCAAGTAGACTTTCAGCACGGCGGCGCTTTTCTTCGTCAGGGATGGATTGGATATATTCCAGCACGGGAAGTTCAGGGGGGCAGCCCACCTTCTCCTTGATGGCGGCAAAATCAATGAGATGGGCCCCTGTCAGGGTCCCGTCAAAATCAAAGATTACTCCCTCGATTCTATAACTCTTCATCGCTTTCAATCCCCCCGTGGTTCCTGTTCCTTATCATTTTTTGTTGCTGCCTGCTCTCCCCCGTGGCCTTCAGTTCCCTGGTCATGAATGCGTTTTATTTCATCTTCGATGCGCTCTACCCGTCTCCATGCAACGGGCAAAAAGAGAAGGGCCAGAACCAGTCCTGCGATGAAACCCGTCCCATGGGCGAGGTAACTGACCTCCGGTTTTACCACCGCAGGTACCAGCATGGCAAGGGAAAAACCCGTGCCGCGCAGAAGCCTCTGCCCGATACTTCTTTCACGGTCAAATATCATGTACCATGTAACCCAGAGGGCCACCATGACATGCACCATCCCCGATGCCCCGATGAGGCGCACCTCCGGCGGGTAGAAAAAAATGGTCACACCGCTGGAGATGATCCCCCCGGCAAATGAAAGAAGTGGAAAGGCAAGAAGACCGAAATACGAACGCAGCATCCATCCGAAAAGTATGAATATCCAGCCATTGGCAAGAAGATGCGCCATGTCTCCATGAACGAAAAGGGATGTTACCAGGCGCCAGTACTGGTGGTCCCCGAAAACAGTTTTTCCGCTGGCGGGCAGATATTTCCCCTGGGGATAGCTCCAGTAAACGAGTGAAGCCACCAGCATGAGCAGAAATACCTGGATAAGGCCATGGAGCAGTCTCTTTTCGGGGGGAAGTGAAAAGATGCCCGGCAGGCGCTCCTTCTGGTCATCGGCCCCGGTGCGGGGATTTATTTCTTCATGATTTATATTTTCTTCAAAGGGAAGTTTCCCGTCCATGGAGTCTCCTTATCGGCTCCGTTTCATTTTCTGCGTTGCTACCATGAATCATCATTGATGAAGAGTCAACATTAAATATTGATTATGTGATGGCGATGGTTTTCATTATATGAAGGCGATGGTTTTCATTATATGAAGGCGATGGTTTTCATTATATGAAGGCGAGGTTCGCCAACCTCGCCTTCATATAATGAAAAAATATTGACGGCGGCATAATTTACATACAGGATAATAACATGAAAAGATTCTCCGTGGCATCGATCATTATTCTTTTATCTCTTGCGGCAGGGTTTTCTGAAACTACCGGGGATTTTCTCTACACCGACATGGCGCGCCGTATTGATTCTCTTATTAAGAATAAGCGTTTCACACGCCCCCTCATTGTCCCATTTTCCGGGAAAAAAGAAAGTGAAACAGAAAAAAATCGTACCGCGGCAAAAAACCTTGCCCGGGCATGTAAAACCGCCGGCCATCTTCACATAATGGTAAGCCCCTCTCCCCTTCCGGGCATTGAGGCGCTGATGAAAAGGTCTTCTTCCTTTCCTGTTAACAGGGAAATTCCCCTGAAAAGAGACAAAGGCCCTGCTCCTGACCTGTTGCTCTTCTGCGGGCTTTCCCGTACCGAAGGTAAAAACGTTCTTTCCCTTACCGCCTTTGACCCGGCAGGCAAAAAAAATATCATGACCGCCGCGGTCTGGGCCGCAGGCCCCCGGCACGGGGAAAAGGCTGCAGATGATCCGGACAATACCGGAAATAATAAAGAAACTTCCCTCCTCTGCAGCATCAGTGACCTGGTGATTCATCCTGTTAAAGGGGCGAAAAAAAATACTTTTTATATTTCCGGGCGTGTCAAAAACGAAAGCGGCTCCATTCTGAAAAGGCCTGCGGTAACGGTCCTGGTCCTGTCCCGCGGGGGTAAAAAATTTACGGCACGCGCCGTTGCGGACAGGGACCTCTTCCCCGGTGAGACCCTGCCCGTCAGGGGTATTGTCCGCGGTGTTTCACTTCCTGTTATAAAGAAAAAAGTCCGCTGCACCACTGTTAAACAGGTGTCAACCAGTTACAGGCGCGGTCTTTTTCTCCTTGAAAAAACCATAAAAAAAACAGGAAGGTATATAGAAATTCACGGCAGGATTCAGAATAAAAGTAAGAAAAGCATCTACTTCCCCGCCCTTATCGCATCGTTTCTTGACAAAGAAAAAAAATTTCTCGGCAGCGCACGGGGTTTTGCCCGTAAAAAAATTCTTTCACCGGAAAAGTCAACTTCCTTCATCATACGCATCAAAAAAAATGCCCTGACAAAAATGCCTTCATCATACATCTTTCAGTTTTCTGGCAGAGCAATGCCCTGAACCGATCCTGCACATTTCCTCTTTTGATTTTCTTTGAATACCCCGTGTATCGTGTTAAGGAGTCAATGCCGTTGCGGTTAACCTCTGTGATAATTACCATGAGCATATCCTTTTAATAAATTCTCATACAGTAAAACTATATATTAGTGCAATCTCATATTTTTTTGCAGGTAATATTGTTGCAGGAGATCACAATGATAGATTAAAAGAAAAAATATTAAAATTCTCCTGACACTGCAGATATATAAAACATGACTTGAACTTTTGGGGCCATATGCAATAATGTCAAAAAAATTCAGGTAAATACTCGTAAATGATACAATTTCCCGATCATACACTCCCCGGCGAGGCACGTCTTCCCAAGGAATATATACACTCCATGCCCATCATCAAATTTATGGGCAAAATACTTATTATTGATAGCGAAAAAGATATAAAGAAAGCGGTAAAAGACCTCAAGAAGAAAAAAGTCATCGGTTTTGATACTGAGACCCGCCCTTCCTTCAGGAGTGGCGTCAGTTACCCTGTGTCGCTCCTGCAGCTTTCTTCTGATTCTACCTCCTATATCATCCAGGTCCAGAAAGCAGGTCTGCCGGATCCACTTATTGCCCTTCTTGCCAGTAAATCTGTTAAAAAAGTCGGTGTCGCCGTAAAAGATGATATTATAAAACTCCGTGAAGTCAGGGATTTCGAACCAGGAGGGTTCATTGATCTTTCTGATCTTGCAAGTAAAAAAGGCATTGTTCAGACGGGGCTACGCGCCCTTTCAGCCCGCTACCTGGGATACCGTATTTCCAAGGCGGCACAGACATCGAACTGGGCACGGACCAACCTTACAGAAAAACAGAAGATATATGCCGCCACGGACTCATGGCTGTCTCTGCAGATTTACCCCCACCTGGTAAAAGATAAACAGACCTACCGCGAAGAAGAAGAAGAATAGCAGCAGCTGTTTCTATCGAATCAAGGTCTTTCTGTCATGTACTACCGGCAAAGCCGATGTATTCTTAAAAATTTTTTTTCACATATTGCATTTTGCCATTTTATTTAATACTGAATGTTGCATTATGCAATTCTTTTCCCGGCACCCGGCAGCAAAAGCAGTGAATCCCCTTCCCTCCAGGCGTTGTGCTGAGCCTGTCGAAGCGGGTCAGGGGGCTTTTAGAACGACACTTATTACACCTTGTAATACAAATATCTCCCGCAATCCCGTATTTCGCCACAATTTTCTCCTAAATTTTATTTTTTTCTAAAATACTGAAATGTTTGGCATGATACCTGCTTTATTTATAAGTTAAGAAGTTAAGCAATTATATAAATAGACCTGTTGCATAACTGGCAGGGAAAGACGAACCCGCCCCGCCAGCGGAAGGGCGGACATTCTCTTTTTCCGGTTTCGCAACAAGTCTAATATGAGAGGTTACTATGAAATACCAGATTACTGAATCATGCCGTGAATGTGGACGCTGTCTTGATGCCTGTCCCGCCGATGCCATAAGTGAAGGGAGCCCCTACAGTATCAACCAGGATCTCTGCATGGAATGCGGCGCCTGTGTCTCTGCCTGCCCCGCAGAGGCAATCGTCGAACTCTCTGAAGTAAAGGGATAAAAAATATCAGAAAGACTTCTTTCCATAGAAGACCTTCTGAAATTTTTAGTAAACATACTAAGGATAAGACCATGATTACAATTGCATGTGCAACAGATGACAAAATTCATTTCAGCGATAACCATTTCGGTGACGCCTCGTTTTACAATATCTACCAGGTAACGGATAAAACCTACCGGCTCATCAAGACGATTGAAAACAGTCTCAAGGAAGAAGACGAAGACCAAACCGATCACGGAAGTTCACTGAAGGCAAAACACATGAAAAGGGAACTGAAGGCCCTGGGAGTAGAAGCCCTCATGAACCTTAATTTTGGCCCAAACATCGCACGAATGAAAACACGCTTTACCCCCGTTATCACCCGGGAAAAGAACCTTGCCCGGGGAGTATTAAAGCTGGTGCAAAACTATACCGCCCTTGATACCTCCCGCGGGGAGGAAGCGGATCATAAAGTTATAAAACTGTAACAGGAGAGAAACATGAAAACCTACGACATTCTTATCATCGGCGGCGGTCCCGCCGGTATCACCATCTGTAAAAAACTGGGAAATGAAAAAAAAATCGCAATGATACGTCCCGAAGATTATTCAATGATTTACTGTGCCATGCCCTATGCCATTGAAAAACTCCTTCCCATTGAAAAGACCTTCAAGCAGGACAGTCTCGTCACCGAATCAGGAGCGGAGCTGATACGCGACCATGTCACAGAAATCGATTTCCCGGAACGAATCGTTACCACCGGTTCAGGTGAACAATACGCCTGGGAAAAACTGGTCATTGCCACGGGGGCAACGCCTGTACTTCCCCCCATACCCGGTCATGACCTCCCGGGAGTGATGACCTTCAAAACAGAAAAAGACCTGCGCGCCATTATATCTAAAACAGAAGATTCTCCAGTCAAGGATGCCGTAATTGTCGGGGCCGGTGCCATCGGTGTAGAACTCGCCCAGGCCCTCAACACTATCGGCATCAACACGCACCTCGTTGACATGGCAGACCATATTCTTCCCGCCATGGTGGATAAAGAGATGGCGGTCAAAACAGAAGCGGAACTGATCAGCTCCGGAATCACCCTCCACCTGGGATCACGTGTCACTGAGATACAGGGGAAAAACGGCGCCGAAGAGGTTCATCTCGATAATGGAAAAATGATCTCCCTTGCCCCTGAGGATAACTGTGAAAGGTCACCCGGCCTTGTTGTCTTTGCCGTGGGCATGAAAGTTGACACATCCCTCTTCGAAGAATCTGAACTCGAAACAGGCCCTGACGGCATCATTGTCAATTCATCCATGGAAACATCCATACCCGGTGTCTACGCCGCGGGAGACTGTGTGCAGTTTCACAGCGGAATTACCGGCGAAGTGATTTCCGGGAAACTCGCCACCAATGCTGTTCCCATGGCAAAGGTACTTGCTTCTGTTCTTAAGGGCGGTGAAGCAAAATACAATGGTTTTTACAATGGCGCCGCCACAAAGGTGGGAAGTTATTTTATCGGCGGCACGGGCCTGACAGAAAAGGCGGCGGGAAAAAATTATAACACCGTAACCGGCACCTCGGAGCTTACCACCATGTTTCCCAACATGCCGGGCACAAAAAAAATCAAACTGAAACTGACAGCCTCTGCTGAAACGGGGCGTATCCTTGGGGGACAGGTACTCAGCGGCGAACCCGTCACGGACAGGATCGATACCATAACACTGGCGATACAGCAGGAGCTTACCGCCGCTGACCTGGCTGACCTGAGCTACTCATCTCAGCCATGGCAGTCCTTCTTCCCCGCCAACAATCTCATTGTTGCCGCAGCGGGAGAAATCGAGGCACAGCGCAGAAAGGCAGGGGGCGGTACACCTGACGAAGAGGAGGCCCTGGCCGTTTAAAAGCCCCTGATTGTTTTCATCCAATTCTCTCCTTACCCGGCGGGGCGGTCACTCCTGGTTACTCCTCCGTATCCGACCGCCCTGCCGGGAGTCTTTCTGGAGCAATACACATTTTTTTAATGGTGGGGGGAAGTTTAACCCCTCCTCTCCGCCATATGGGCAGCGCGGAGAAGTCATCCTCCCCGCGATACTTTCCCGGCTACCGGTGGTATTCCTGAAGTGACTTGATCTCCCAGTCAGAATCCCTTTTCGCCTCGATGCCCCGTGTGGCAGCCATGGCCGCCGCCATGGTGGTTATGTAGGGAATACTGAACTTAATGGAAGTCTTTCGTATATAGGAATCATCATGTTCGCTCTGAGCCCCTGCAGGGGTGTTGATGACAAGCTGGATGTCCTCGTTCTTAATACGGTCGACAATATTGGGACGTCCCTGGTGTACCTTGAGAACAATCTCAGACTCGATGCCGTTTTCGGAGAGAAACTTTCCCACGCCGTCAGTACACAAAAGGTTAAAGCCGAGACGTTTCAGTTCCTGTGCCACCTTCAGGGCCTGGGGCCTGTCGTTTTTATTCACAGTAAGAAGCACGTTCCCTGAATCGGGAAGATTCTGCTTTGCCGCCTCCTGTGATTTCGCGAAGGCCAGGCCGAAGGAATCCGCAAGCCCAAGGACCTCACCGGTTGACCGCATTTCCGGCCCGAGAAGGGGGTCGACCTCGGGGAACATGTTAAAGGGAAAGACTGATTCTTTAACGCCGAAGTATTTGATTTCTTTTTTTGTGAGGCCAAGGTCTTTCAGGGTTTTTCCCACCATGATGCTGGTGGCAATCTTTGCCATGCTGATGTTACAAACCTTTGACACAAGGGGAACAGTACGGGAGGCCCGGGGGTTCGCCTCGAGGATGTAGACCTCATTGCCGGCAATGGCGTACTGGATATTCATCAGGCCCTTTACCTTCAGTTCAATGGCAATGAGCCTGGTATACTCTTCGATTTTCTTTATCAGTTCAGGAGTAATCGAAACAGAGGGGATGACGCAGGCAGAATCACCTGAATGAACCCCGGCGAGCTCAATATGCTCCATCACCGCCGGGACAAAGGCATCCACGCCGTCACATATGGCGTCTGCTTCGACTTCTGTGGCGTCTTCGAGAAACTTGTCAATGAGAAGTGGCCGTTCAGGCGAAACATCAACAGCGGCCTGTACATACTGCATCAGCATATCCCTGTCATGAATAATTTCCATGGCACGGCCCCCCAGAACATAGGAGGGGCGCACCATGACGGGAAACCCAATTTTTTCAGCAATGACTATTGCCTCATCAACAGTGCTGGCCATACCGGATTCTGGCTGGGGGATACCAAGCTTTGCCATGATCTCATTGAAACGTTCCCTGTCTTCAGCCAGGTCGATCGATTCGGGCGTGGTACCGAGGATGGGCACACCATTTGCTTTCAGCTCAGCGGCAATGTTCAGGGGCGTCTGGCCGCCGAACTGAACAATGACACCTTCGGGCTTTTCCTTTTCATAGATGCTCAGCACATCTTCAGTGGTAAGGGGCTCGAAATAGAGTTTATTAGCTGTATCGTAATCGGTTGATACTGTTTCAGGGTTACAGTTCACCATTATCGATTCATATCCTTCATCACGAAGGGTAAAGGCGGCGTGAACACAGCAGTAGTCGAACTCGATGCCCTGTCCGATACGGTTCGGACCGCCACCGAGAACCATAATTTTTTTATTGTTCGATACCGCTACGCTGTCAGCGGCATTGTAGGTTGAATAGTAATAGGCAGCATCTTTAACACCGCTGACGGGAACCGCCTCCCAGCTTTCGGGTAAATCATTTTTCAGCCTCTGGCTGCGAATATCATCTTCTTTTGATTCAAGTATCTGCGCGAGGTACTTATCAGAGAAACCGTTTTTCTTGGCTGCCACCAGCAGGTCATCGGGAAGAGGTTTCCCCCTGTGCCTGAGTATCTCATTTTCGAGGTCAACCAGTTCTTTCATCTGTTCGATAAACCATGCCTTAATATGTGTCCTTTCATGAAGGGTTTCTACATCCACACCCTTACGGAGGGCCTCGTACATGATAAACTGCCGTTCACTGGTGGCGGTACTGACAAGTTTAACGAGCTCTTCAGCGCTCATTGAATTATAATTCACGGCAAAACCAAGGCCGTACCGGTTGGTTTCCATTGAACGTATCGCCTTTTGAAAGGCCTCCTTGTAGTTTTTGCCGATACTCATTGCCTCGCCCACGGCACGCATTTGTGTTCCCAGTTTGTCTTCAACACCGCGAAACTTTTCAAATCCCCACCGTGGGAACTTGACTACAACATATTCTCCTGAAGGGGTGTACTTCTCAAGGGTACCGTCACGCCAGTAGGGGATTTCATCAAGGGTCAGCCCGCAGGCAAGGAGTGAAGATATAAGGGCAATGGGAAACCCCGTTGCCTTTGAAGCAAGGGCGGAAGAACGTGATGTGCGGGGGTTGATTTCGATGACCACAACTCTGCCCGTTTCAGGATTATGAGCGTACTGGACATTTGTGCCGCCAATAACCTG
>CAZHNW010000137.1:0-10831 GCA_964534225.1 uncultured Leptospirales bacterium
AGTAAAAAAATTCATTCGCCGCTTTGGCCATGTCGAAAAAGAATGTCTAAAGAAAGGGAACAATATGGAAAAAATGTCCCTCGAAGAACTCGACCTTCTCTGGGAAGAGGCAAAGAATAAAGAATGAGCAAAAAAAGAGATATCAACTTCGACCTGAAACAACTCCGTTCCTTTCTCACGGTCCTCGAGGAAAACAGTTTCACCCGCGCCTCGCGAAAGCTGAAGGTTGGACAGGCAACCATCAGCCACCACATACAGCAGCTCGAAGAGATGCTCGGCGTTTCACTGATCGAAAGGACCAGCAAGTCTTTTAGCATAACCCCGGAGGGGACTCTTTTTAAAAAATACGCGGAGAAACAGTTTCGTGACCTGGAAAAACTGCAGGAAGAAATGAACAGGGACACCTTCAGGGGCACCATACGTATCGTGGCAAGCACCATCCCCGCTGCTTACGTGGCACCGAAAATAATCGGCAGGATAATGAACGAGACAAAAGAGATGCACTTCATCATGGAGACCTTTGACAGCCGGGAAGCCATCGAACAGGTCAAAGAAGGAAGGGCAGACATCGGCATTGCAGGCAGGGAACTGAAGCACCCTTCACTCGCTTTTGAGAGTCTCTGCAGCGATGAAATCATCCTTATCGGCCCTGCCAGCGCACCTGACTCTCTCCCTGAAAAAAAACTGACAGAGATACCCCTTATCACCCGCGAAAACGGATCGGGGACACGCAACAGCTATGAAAATTTTCTCCACAGCCGCGGCATACTCCCCTCGGACCTGTCTATCGTCTATGAGGCAACAACACCGGAAAGTATCAAGGAGGCGGTCATCGCGGGCCTGGGATATGCCTTTATGTCGGGACGTGCCACTGAGAAGGAGATGTCCCTTGATCTCCTGAAAAAAATAAAGGTCAGGGGACTTCCCATCAAAAGAGACTTCTACCTGGTCTGGCAGAAAAACAGGAAACAGGTTGAACCGGTAGTCAGGCTATTCAGAACCATTGCTGAATCACTCTAACATTCTGCAGACAAAGAAAGAAGGTCACTTCTTTTTAAAAGCCCCTGCCTCTTTAAGACGTGCGTAGACATCCTCCATGGTCTCCCCGTCCATGGTGCCCCCTCCAAAGCGAAGGGCGTAGAGTTTTTCCCTCTCTTCCGCGAGAATTGTTTCATCGACACCTTCTCTCCCCTGTGACTGTTTAAAAATACGGTCGGCAGCCCGGAAAAAGGCATCGCTGTCACGATTATCAAGGGCAGCTGTCAGGGCAGCGGCGGCATCATCATTGTTTTCATTCTCGTCGACCTTTTCTTCTTCATCCTTTTCATCGGCACCGCTGATAATGTTATAGCGCCGCCTCTCCCAGATAACAAGAAGAACAATGGCCCCCGCCACAAGAAGAATAATAAGGGCGACAAAGAGACTGTTCACGGAGACATCTTCTTTTTCATCCTCATCAAAGGCGATACGGTTTCCATTCCCCGCGTCACCGGTGACGGTAAAAACAATCTTATCAGACCTCACCTGCCGGTAAGCACCGGCCCTGGTTTCAAAAAAATCAAGGCTCAGCTGCCCAAGGTCAATTTTTCCTGATTTTTCAGGAATCACCGTGTAGAAGAACTCCTTTTCACCTTCAAGACCGTCTTTGCCCAGGCGCACCGAAGAGTTCCCCTCTTCGGCAAGGATACGCACTCCTTCGACCTTCTCCGCGAGAGAAGGTCGCGCCATGGCGGCAATATTACCGCGCCCCGCCACCTTTACCCGGATACGCCTCTCGTCAAAGACCCTGACAGGGGACCTGTCGTAATCCACCTCCAGTGTATAGGAACCCACGTTACCACTGAAATCAGAAGGACGCCCCCTGCGGGGAAGTTCCTTCACCTTCAACGTCACCGTGTCGAAATCGACACGGCCCTGGCGCATAAAATCAAAAAAAGAACCGGGGTTTTCAATGGCAACCGCCACCTGCCCTCCCCCGATGGTTACCTTCCCGGGAGCAGCGGGCACAACAGCAAAAGTAAAAAGATGAGATTTTACCATCTCGCCGTCAGGGGTATTGACAATTTCATCTTCACGGTGTTCTTCAATTTTATTGATGACACAGCCCTTAGAGACAGGATGCTGTGACATGCCCCTGACGCGAATATCACTTCCCCCGGCGGAAAGAAGATAGTAGCGCATGATAACCGCCTCTCCCGCCCATGCCTCGGCAACATTTGTTTCGATACGGGGACGAATCACCGCAGAAGAAGACCGCCGCCCCCGCCTTCGACTGATAACCCCCCGCGTGACCGTCAGGGAGACAGGCTGTGAACGAAGGCGCTCAGAGCCCCGCCTGAAAGTAAAAGAAGGAATCCGGTAAGTCCCCTTTTTTTCGCCGGCAATGGTAAAATTCAGGGTAATGCCCCGCCATGTACGGCCATTGATAAACTGAAAGCTGTGCTGCATTCCTGAATAATCGATGCGCAGGCCCTTTACGGCAGGTACCTTTACCGGCCTGATGTCCCCCTCGCCGCTGGGTACTTTAAGGGAAAGAACCGCTGTCTCCCCCGTGGCGATGCGTGCGGGACGAAGGGTCGTCTCAATAATTTTTTCCCCGGCGTGAGCCGCTGAAGCGGCCATCATAAGGATAAGTAATGCTCTACCAGTCCTTTTCAAGATTTCTTCGATCATTGCTTTGTCCTTTCTGGCGTCGTACCGGTTTCTTTTTCATGGATTTAAGAAGGTTCTTCAACTGCTGGCGGCTCATTCTCCGCTGCTGTTTTTTCTGACGCTGCTGGTTTTGTTTCTGTTTATCACGGTTCTGGTTCTTCTGCTTGTTCTTGTCGTCTTTGTTCTGCTGTTTATTCTTATCGTTCTTGTTGCCCTTTTTGCCATCTTTATTGTTTTTATCTTTCTGTTTTTTCTTCTGGTTCAAAAGCATGTACTCGATATTTTGCTTTGCCGGGGCATAGTCAGGATCGATCTTCAGGGCGTTCATGTAGGCATTAAAGGCCTCTTTATATTTCTTTTTGCGAAAATAGGTATTGCCCAGGTTGAAAAAAGCCTTCTTTTGAACATCCGCGTCTCCTGACTGAATGGCCTTTTTGTACCCGGCGATGGCGGCGTCATAATCTCCCGCCATGTAGTCAGCATCACCGCGGTTGAAGGCGAGTTTCTGTTTCGCCTTTTCTCCGGGGGCGTATTCTTCAGCCTGGTTATATTTCTTCTTTGCCTCGATATATTTTTTCTTCTGAAAGCGGCTGTTTCCCTCAGAGACCCGGTCCCGAAAGGGATCGAGCCACGCGGCATTGACCGCCACCAGTAGAACAATCAAAAGAGAGCGGCCCAGGGGGGAAGTTTTAACTTCCCTCTCATGCTTTGCCCCTTTAGTATTGGCATGTAACATCATGACCGGCGGAACCTCCCAGTTATACGTTTCCAGAAACTCTCCCTTTTTACCATCGGTGACCGTTCCGGCACCAGCAGTTCAAGGGTAAGAAGAAGTATCAGCAGAATCGCCACAGGGGCGAAGCGTTCTTTTCTTTCCTTTATGACACGGGACCCGTACTTATTGCGCTGCTGGTCTTCTATGATTTCAAGGATAAAACGGAGCCCGGAAAAGCTCTCTGAGATATCGAGATAGGCTCCGCCGGTGCGTCCCGCAAGCTGTTTCAGGAGACGCGGGTTCTTTTCAGTGCGAATGAGTTTCCCCCCGCTGTCGCGTTTATAAACTTCCCCCCCTGAACCTTCTTTATCGTCACCGGCGGGGATAAAGTCACCCTTTGCGCGGCCCACGCCCACGGTGTAGACGGAGACACCAAGCTCTTTGAACCTCTGGACAGCCTCGATGGCGGTCCCTTCATGGTCTTCGCCGTCGGTAATGAGCACCAGCACCTTTGAGGTGATGCGTTTCTTTTCAAAGACCCGGTAGGCCTGGGTGAACATGCGGCCGATATCGGTTCCCTGGAGACTAATCGAGTCGGGCCCCGCGGCATCGAGAAACATCATAAAGGCACCGATATCATTGGTAAGGGGGCACTGGAGAAAGGCGTCACCCGCAAAGAGTACCAGGCCGATACGGTCACCCTTGAGGGAACCGGCAATCCACCTGATGGCGTCCTTTGCCCGGTCGAGACGGCTGGGGGCAACATCCCGTGCCAGCATACTGCGTGAAACATCCAGGGCAATGAGAACATCTGAGCCCTCACTGTTAACCTCCCGCATGTTTTCACCCCACTGGGGACGCAGAATGAGGAGCCCGAATAACAAAATGGAGACCAGTATCAAAATTTCCCGAAAGCGCTGGCGTCGCCGGGAGCCCAGGACCAGGGAGGCGTAATCATCATCGCGCCCGGAAAGGTGTTTCATGATACGCCCCTTCCAGACGAGATAGAAAATAAAAAGGCCCGCGGCGAGAAAAACGGCAAGACCGATGTATACTATGTAGGTAAAATTACCGAATGTGATCATGGTATCTTCCTGTAATAGACGGACCGGAGAATGACCTCCAGAAAGAAGAGGGCCATGCTGATAATCAAAAATACCTGGAACCGGTCATAAAACTCGTGGTAGATGTTCAGGTCAACCTCGCTTTTTTCAAGCATGTCGATTTCCCTGACCTTTTCCCAGAAGACACCGCTGGAGGTGGCGCGAAAAAACTTCCCCCCTGTCACCTCTGATGCCTTTTTCAGTACTTCGGGATCAAAGTGGCTCATGATGTAACTCTTGCCGAAAAAGGCCCGGGGATCTGAAACCGGCACCCGGCCTTCACGCCCGATGCCAACACTGTAGATTTTAATATCAAGGTCGCGGCATGTTTTAGCTGCTGTTTCAGGGTCAATGGTGCCGCGGTTGTTCATACCGTCAGTGATAAGAAGAATAATTTTACTCTTTGCCTTGCTTTCCATCATGCGCGAGGCGGCAAGGGCAACGGCATCACCAATGGCGGTACCATCAACCGACACAGTACCGAAATCGACCTCGTCAACAATGTCCTTTATCATGTTATGCTCCACCGTAAGGGGGCACTGCAGGTAGGCCTCGCCGGCAAAGACCACCATGCCGATACGGTCAGACTTTCTCTTATCGACAAAATCCTTGACCACCTGCTTTGCCACGGCAAGCCTGTTGTTCGGCTTGAAGTCTTCACCACGCATGGAGCCTGACACGTCAAGGGCAACCATGATATCGATACCCAGGTTCTTGATGCTGCTGTAATGCACCCCCTTGCCGGGACGGGCCAGGGCAATAATCAAACAGAAGATGGCAATAAAACGAAGAACCGGCATGAGGCGGTAGGTGCGCGTACGAAATGATTTATGCACATTGAAAAGGGCCTCTGATGAAACTGCCACGGCTGAAGAGGCGCGAAAGAGACGCCGGTAGAGATACCATCCCAGCACCAGGCCGTAGGGAATGAGCAGGTATAAAAAATATGCGTTCTTGAATTCAAGCTGTGTCATTGCCCGCTTCCCTGTTAAGGCTTTCAGCCAGGTCTTTCGTTTTTTTCAGGTTTTCCATGAGGACCTCTTTCGAGGGGGTAAACTCCGCGAACTTGGAGAGGTCCCAGAGGTTGAATGCCGCCATTATATCATCATGGAAGGAGGCCACGGGGCGGTGCCGGGCGATTTTTTTCAGGGCACGGTTCACCTCGTCGGTAGTCATCTCCATGGCGTCAAAGTCAAGGAGGCCCGAAATGTAACGGCGAAAGACTGTTGACACGCCCACGATGTATTCCTCGGTTTTTTCCTTTTCGATGAGCTTTTCCCCTTTCAGCTTTTCCATTTCGCTTCTGAATGTCTCGATGGGGGGAATGATGACTTCCGCCGCCGCGGCTTCCTCGCGGCGTCGTTTCACATAACGATAAATAAACACCCCGAGAAGTGTCAACAGGATAGTACCGACAATAATCAGTATCAGACGGGTGTAGTTGCCCCCGAGATCAAGGGGCGGTTCGATCTCGTTCATCTGCCCCTTTTTGTTCACGGGAGTGACCTTTATGGTTGGTATCTTATACCCCACGTTTACCTTATCAGGCCCTTTTATTTCGATAAGGGGAAGTTGATATGTCCCGGGCCGAAAATATGAAAGGCGCATGATGACCGTCACGTAAGAAAGATCCTTTTCAGAGCTGTCCTCCTTGCGGGCGCTGTGGATTACGTAAAGAGGCACGAATGATGCAGGTTTCGGTTCATCAACTTCATCGTCGGCGGTTTCGGCCGCCTTCGACTTCCCCGCTGACTTTTTCTTTTCTTTTTTTTCAGGGGGGAAGAATTCACGTTTCTCAGGGAGCAGTATCTCCACCTTTGAGAGGTCATCACCGGCGATACTGACACGGTACTCGAGGCTGCTCCCCACGGTTGTCTCTTTCGGCTTGACCCCGGCGCTGATTTTCAGGCCCTTCTCTTTCGCGACGGAAGTTAAAGGCAGAAGCAGCAGTGAAAGTGCCGCCATGACAGGAAGATATTTTTTCATCGTTACTCTCTTCATTTTACCTTCTCGTCAGCCGGGTACGGTTTCTTCTTTCGAAAAACTGAAGAAGTGGCGTTTCAACAGGCTGGTCCGTGGTCAGGTGGATTGAGTCGAACTCCTGGAGCTGCGGCAGGCGCCCCTTTTCAGGCACCGTGTCAGAGAGAAAGGTGCGCCCCGTTTCGAGGTCAACGAACTCGGTAAGTCCGAAGAGTTTCATCTCCCTTTCCATGGGATCACTGATCTGTACCGGGATAATATCGTGCTTGCGCCCCAAAAGACGCAGCTTTAAAAAATAATTGCTGTCAGGCTGAATAAAATCAGAAAGAAGAAAAATGACGCTTCTCTTTTTCATGACACGGCTGACGAAGTCAACGGCTACACCGATATCAGTGCCGCGCCCCTCGGGCTTACAGGTAATGATCTCATCGAGGACCTGGAGAATAAACTTTCTTCCCTTGCGGGGACGGATAAAGCGCTCTACCCTGTCAGTAAAAAGAAGTATCGAGATGCGATCATTGTTCATCTGCGCCAGATAAAGAAGAAGGGTGGTCATCTCCAGGAGAAGGTCGCGCTTTGATCGCCTGGTACCGAATTCCGTGGAACCGGAAAGATCAACCATGAGGACAACGGAGAGTTCACGTTCTTCGATGTACTCTTTCACGTAGAGATGGTTCATGCGCGCCGACACGTTCCAGTCGATGGAACGCACATCGTCACCGTACTGGTACTCACGTACCGCGTCAAAGGCGAGACCGAATCCCTTAAAGGCGGAATGGTACTCCCCCACGAACATGGTATTGAGTTTCCTGCTGGCGGAGAGTTTGATCTTTCGCAGCAGGGAAAGTTCCGGACGCATTTCCTGGTCTTCTTTCTTCACCAAACCTTACACCTCAGGGAACTTCAACAGAATCAAAAATCATCTGCACCACATCATCAGCGCTCTTCCCGTCAGCTTCGGCCTCATAGGAAAGAATAATACGGTGCCGCAGCACATCAGCGCCGATCTCCTTGACATCATCGGGATTGACAAAACCGCGCCCCCGCATAAAGGCAATACAGCGTGACGCCTTCATCAAGGCGATGGAGGCACGGGGGCTGGCACCGAAATCGATATATTTTTTGAGCTCACGCCGTGAGGGGCGCCGTGTTTCTCCCACAAGGGAAACAATGTAATCGATAAGTTTCTCATCAATATATATGGAATCAATCAGTTCCCGCACATCCTCAATCTTTCCAGCGGGGATAACCGCGTTAAGGTTGGCGACATCGATCTCTTCGAAACGGGTCAATATCTCCCTCTCCTCGTCGAAGTCGGGATAATCGATAAGGACCTTCATAAAGAAACGGTCAAGCTGTGCTTCAGGGAGGGGATAGGTCCCCTCCTGCTCGATGGGGTTTTCCGTGGCAAGAACCATGAAGGGTCTGTTCAACTCAAAGGTCTCATCGCCGATGGTAACCTGTTTTTCCTCCATTGCCTGCAGGAGGGCGGACTGCACCTTGGCGGGAGCCCGGTTAATCTCATCCGCCAGAAGAATACTGGTAAAAATAGGTCCCTTCCTGGTAAAAAAGTTCAGGTCCTTCGGGTTATAGATGCGTGTACCGATCAGGTCAGCGGGAAGAAGGTCAGGGGTAAACTGTACCCGGGTAAATTCCGTATCGATGACACGAGAAAAGGCCCGGACGGTAAGTGTTTTTGCCAGGCCCGGCAGACCTTCAAGGAGGATATGCCCCCCTGAGATAAAGGTTATCAATACCCTTTCAACAAGCTTTTCCTGACCGATAATGACACGGCCCAGTTCAGTTTTCAGCTCCTCGATAAAGCCGTTTTCAGCCTTCACCTGGCTGGTGAGTTTTTCGATTTCTGCATAATCCATGAATGACTCCCCGGTTTGAATATCACGACGCGGCAGAGGCCGCCTGCTTTTTTGATTCATGCGCTTTTTAAAGCGGTACCCGGTCGGGTATTCTCTTTAGTGGCTCACGAAGGGGTGTTGGTTACAGCTGCGCATAAAAAATATTTGTCAAAATGAACCGAAATCATTATCCCCTCCCTGTCATCAGGCTTAAATACTTCTTTCTATCTTTTTTTAATGCAAAAAACCAGTCCCCCTGATAAAATTGACTTTCATGAAAACCTGACCTGGAGTGCCATATTGAGAAAACTACTGCGAAAACTCTTTACCATTGGTATTACCGAAAAAATTCCTGACACTGAAAAACGATATATTATACTGATCAATGCCATTTCTCTTTTAATGGTCATGATTATCTGGGGCTATGTTCCCCTTTCCGTAATATTCCTGCCTGACAATACACTCCTCACGGGTATCCTTACCATACATGGCCTCCTCTTTCTCCTGGTACCACTTTTAAACTATTTCGAAAAATACCTTGCTTCACGTCTCTACTACGGCATTTCATCGATTATTTTGATGGCCATTGAATCACTCCTGACGGGGCCGGAGACGTACATGCACTTCTTTTTTCTGATCGCCCCCATAGTACCCTTTTTTATCTATCCGGAAGGCGAAAAAAAGTACAAGTACATCATGGTCACACTGCTTGGTGCCACCTTCCTGATGCTGAATTACTGGTACATGTACCATGAACCACTTCGTACAATAACTGATCCTGACGTGTTGAGATTCGTCCAATGGTCTATTTTCGGAGGCCTTGTCTTTCTCCTCATCATGATTTCCATATATGCCCATTATATCATTTCACAGGCAGAGAAAAAACTCGCGGTTGAACATGAAAAGGCTGAAAATCTCCTGCGCAATATACTTCCTGATAAGATTGCTGACAGGCTCAAGGATGGATCTCACGCCATCGCCGACGGGTTCGAATACGTGAGCATTCTCTTTGCCGATATCGTCGGCTTTACAGAACTCTCCGGCAAAACAGGGCCTGAACGCCTGGTAGAACTTCTCAACGATATCTTTTCCCGTTTCGATGACATCGTAGACCGTCATGGCCTTGAAAAAATCAAGACCATTGGCGACGCCTACATGATTGCCGCGGGGATCCCTGAACCGCAGAAAAACCATGCGGAACTGACCCTTCTCTGCGCCCGTGAAATGATCTCCAGCGTAGAGGATTTCAACAGGGAGTTCAATACCAGCCTTAAAATCCGTATCGGTATAAACAGCGGCCCCGTGGTGGCCGGTGTTATTGGCAAGAAAAAATTCATCTATGACCTCTGGGGCGACGCGGTCAACATTGCCTCGCGCATGGAATCCCACGGCGCCGCCGGAAAAATACATGTTTCAGAAGACACATGCCGACTGTTGAAAGATAAATATAACTTTGAAAAACGGGGAGAGATCGAAGTCAAGGGAAAGGGGAAAATGACGACGTATTTTTATACTGAATAAGAGCTCTGCTGCACGAATGCCGCGGCTCCATGGATGGAAAAGAGTGGCCGCCGGGATTGGCAGGGCTTTTTTAAATTTATTTTTTTGAAGGGGGTTCTCTCTACACAAAAAGGTTATGCAGACCTGTTAATAATTTCCTGATATGAAAATTCTGGTAAAATAGAATTTTCCTTTGCGTGTTCTATCGTCATATTGACAAGGTTCCCCTTTTCATCAAGGTCTATATAAATATTTTGATTTATTTCTTTTGTTTCATATACCTGCCTGTCAGAAAATTCAATGAAAGCTGTGTCCGTGTCTGAGAAATATTTAATTTTCATATTAGTTACCTCCGATAGTCTCTGTCAAAAAATGCGTTATGAACGGTTTCACCGTCAGGTAACAGTATCACCCGTAAATATCTGTCTTCATCTTTGATGTATGCCCACCGTCTGATTCTATCGTCGGCTTGAATCTCCTCTTTTTCAGGATGGTATATTACCTGTTCAATCCATTCGTCCTTTATTCGAGCCCTGTCTGGTCGTTTACGAGTATATAAAAAGTATTCAGTAAATTTCATTAATTATGATCCGCATTACCTGTTTTGATATATAAAATACGTTGGCTATCTACCAGTTCATACAACAGAATTAATTTTATGGAAGCTGATACATGTCCTGAAATTGCTAATATATTGACAAAAAGTGCGGAATTGGCAAGACTTTTTTAAATTTTTAAGGCATTTATGTTCATCCAGAATGATCACGTTGTCCCAGGGAGGCCTGGTCTGTGATAGAAAGATGTCCATACTGCCGCTAATATTATTCTGGCAGAAACAATTCAGGATCACTCTGGGCCAGTTCTCTTAAAGCAGAATCGTCAAGTGAGAGCTCTTTACATTCAGGGCCAATGCGCAGTAAAAGGATCTTTTCATACTGAAAAGATCCTTTTAACAGTTTGTGTTTAAAATTTAATTGAGGGTGGGGATTTTCTAAGAGAAAGTCAAGAGATTAATTGACTAAATT
>CAZHNW010000138.1:0-10455 GCA_964534225.1 uncultured Leptospirales bacterium
AGTCCTCCTCAAATTTAGCCTTTTCGTTGGTCTTGATGAACTTTATGAAGCCCTCTACCCCTGTTGCGGGTAAGTTCCTCCCGGGGTACGAAACCGAGCATGCCGTTTTCAAGGCGTATATTCACACCTGAAGAACGAGAGGATTCGATTATACCAGTTTGATTCGATCCTGTCAATGCCTCAACAGGCTGGCTCCAGGGATCAGGTTCGTCAGTGATAAGTTCAAGGGACATTTTTCTGTCTTTAGTATTGATATCCAGTATTCTCACAGAAACAGAATCACCCCTGGAGAGGACATCTTCGGGGCGGTTCACCTTTTTTATCAGGCTCAGGCGGCTGATGTGGATAAAACCTTCAAGGCCTGGTTTCAGTTCAACGAAAACACCGTTTTTGATGATGTTAACGACAATACCATTGTGGACCTCGTCCCTGGAAAAAGTCTCGATGCTGTCCCAGGGGTCTTCTTCCATGGATTTCATGCTGAGAGAAATTTTCGAATTTTCCCAGTCGATAGAAAGGACGCGGGCGGTAACTTCCCCGCCGATTTCAAAAGATTTAATAGATTTATAGCGGCTGCGGGATATTTCTGATTTTGGTACAAGCGCCTCCAGGCCGCCGATGTCAACGAATATGCCAAAGTTCTGTCTTGACTGGACAGTTCCGGTAATAATGTCTCCCTCGTTGAGGGTTTTCTTCAGTTCTTCTTCTCTTGATTTTCTCAGCTCATCCATAAGGGCCCTGCGGGAGACAATGATATTGCGGCCCCTCTCCCCGTACTGAATAACCTTGAACATGAATTTTTTGTCGATAAATTCAGACTCATTACTGTTTTTACGGGTGCCCATGTGGGAGAAGGGACAGAAACAGCGCTTATCTGAAATATATACAGAAAAACCACCTTTTATCGCTTCGGCGACACGACCTTCGACGGGAATGCCATGGTCATGCGCCATTTTAATGATTTGCGGGGTAACAGAGCCCCTGCCAATTACGGATGTCAGTTTTATCTCTCCCCCCTCTGTGGAAACAACGTAAGTTTCGATGTTGTCACCTTTTTCCCAGGCTAATTCTCCTTCTTCATTTTTCAGTTCATTGACCGCAAGAATCGCCTCGCTTTTTCCTGATATATCGACAAATGCGTTTTCATCGGAAAAACCGACAATGGTGCCCTTGACGCGGTCTCCGGGGGTGAAGTCATCATTTCGGTTGAGTGATTGTTCCAGCATTTCTGCAAAATCTTCATTGTCCATATCTGCATAGGAATCATCAATGGTTAGTTTATCGTCTGACATCTATTATAGCCCTTTTATAATGGATTTTTGATTTTTAATTAATACATGTGATTGACTGGTCATTTTTTGGGAGAGTAGCATCTTTGCAAACTGTTTTTTTAAAATTTATTGAAAATGCGTGAAAAATTAAATAATAGTGCAGGTTGTCTGTTTTTATATGAGGCAGGAGAGAAGAACTGTTGCGATTGTACTGTCTCTGGGTTTTTCGGAAAGGTTTGTGTAAATTAAATGTTTGACAGAATGTGATAATGTTACTATAGTTGCTGCATTAAAGGTATTGAAAAACGCTATAATACAATGGAGCAAAAAATGAAGAAGGCACTGATCTTTGCACTTATATCCTTGTTCTACGCTGCCGGCGCCCTTACCGCTGCTGAAAAATCGGCAAAGGCTTACATGGCTGACCTCGACGCTAAGAAAGATGAAAAAACTATTGTTGCCGCTGCAGACTGGCTGGGTAAAGAAGAAGAAAAAGACGCCATCACGCCACTTGTTAAACTTATTGAAGACAGCCGCGTAAAGGTTCGACTTCATGTTGTTATGGCCCTGGGCTATATTGGCAAAGAAGGTGCGGTGGATGCTCTCAACAAGCGTATGCTTGAAGATGACAGTGCAGAAGTCCGCTATGCCGCTGTTCTTGCCACGGTCCGTATCGGTTCAAAGAAATCTCTCAAGGCATGGCAAAAAGCCCTTGAGACAGAGCAGGATCCCTTTATCCAGGATTTTTTGAAAAAGCTTGAGGCCAAAGCAAAAGGCAAGTAAAGATACTCTATAATCGAAAACAGAAGCATGTTGTGTTGCCGCAACATGCTTTTTTTAGTGTAAGGCATAATTTTCGAGAAATATATTCTGGTGTCGTCACAAAAGCCCCCTGACCCCCGGAGGGGGCATTATTTTTGAATTTAAAAAGTCCCCTTGAGGGCGCTTGAGCGAAACGATCAGTCCCTGGAAAAATTCAGGGGGATCATAAAAAGCATGTTGCTCGAATGATAGAAGAATAATTTATTTTTGGGATACCCCCAATGTGCGAGTATCGGTACCGGCCTACCGGGATTGCAGAGATTCTATTTCGAAAAAGGGGGAAGTTAATGCCTTCTTCTCCGGGACTAAACAGTTTATAAGGATACACAATGATTGACCATAAAGAAACACGTTATCTTGTTTTTGATGTCGAATCCGTTCCCGACGGAAAACTTATCAGGGACGTACGCTACCCCGGAGAGGAACTCCAGGAGAGGGAGGCTATAGAGAGGTTCCAGGCTGAGATACTTGAGCAGACAGGAGGGAATTCGGATTTTATTCCCGTCACTTTTCAGTATCCCGTATCAATATGCATTGCCAAGATACGGGATGATTTCAGCTTTCAGGATGTTGTTATTCTCGATGATCCCGAATTCAGGGCATCTGAAATGACACGTCTCTTCTGGAAGGGCATAGAAGAACTCTACGATCATGCCTCCATTGTTACGTTTAATGGCAGAGGGTTCGATGTGCCTCTCCTGGAACTGATGGCCTATCGTTACGGCATTTCTGCAAAAAGGCATTTCAAGGACAAGTTTGCCGGAAGGTACCGTTTCGGGACAAAGCATATCGAT
Source organism: uncultured Leptospirales bacterium (assembly GCA_964534225.1). Lineage (GTDB taxonomy): Bacteria > Spirochaetota > UBA4802 > UBA4802 > UBA5550 > CAZHNW01. The sequence continues at coordinate 2,888 of CAZHNW010000138.1, forward strand.
CTTCAGGACTGGCTCAGCAACTATAATGCTATCAGGATGAACGGCGGACTGAATCTTCTGGCAAAGGTACTGGGGAAACCGGGTAAAATGTCCACAAAGGGAGACGAAGTCTACAGCATGTTTCTTGAAGGGAAACTCAGGGAGATAAATGATTACTGTGTTCATGATGTTCTCGATACCTATTTTGTTTTTTTGAGAACCAGGGTAATGCTGCGGGAAATTACCATTGAGCGTGAACAGGACCTGGTGAAAATGACAAAGAACTGGATCGAGGAGAATATTGAAAGAATACCGGCCCTGCAGGAATATTATGACAACTGGGGTGACTGGAATCCCTGGCCCTGATATGTGAATGCCCTCAACCGCGCCGCCGGCGCGGGTGAGGGCTTCTATCCGTTTTTACTCGTCACAGGTATCAGGAAGCTGCCTGACCGCTCCCTTGTCGGCTGAGGCCGCCAGGAGGCCATAGGTCTGAAGGGCTGCAGTGACCTTTCTGCCGCGGCCCGCAGGGATGTAGGCCCTGTCACCTTTGGCCTCTTCATTTTTGCGGCGCCTGGCGAGTTCATCATCGCTGACCGTAAGATTGATACTGCGGCCGGGAATGTCGATTTCGATGGTATCACCATTTTCTATCAGGGCAATAGCCCCTCCTGCTGCGGCTTCGGGGGAGACGTGACCGATTGATAGCCCCGCGGTGCCCCCTGAGAAGCGTCCATCGGTGATGAGGGCGCATTCTTTCCCCAGTTTCATGGAATTTATGTAAGATGTGGGATAGAGCATCTCCTGCATGCCCGGACCGCCTTTAGGGCCTTCGTAGCGGATAACAACGATGTCTCCGGCCTTGATTTCACCAGCGATAATGGCTTCTACGGCGCTGTCCTGTGAGTAATAGACCTTTGCCTTTCCCGTAAACTGGTAGATGCTCTCGTCAACACCCGCGGTCTTGACAATGCATCCATCTTTGGCAATGTTGCCGAAGAGTACCGCAAGGCCTCCTTCGGGGTTGTAACAGTGTTCAAAGTCCCTGATACAGCCCGTGGCGCGGTCTGTGTCGAGTTCTTTAAACTTTGTATCCTGGGAGGCAAGAACGAGGTTTCGGCCCCTGTGTGCCGGTGCGCTGAGGTAAACTTCCCGCGCCTCGTCAGAGGCGCTTTCGCGCATGATGTCGTATTTTTCCATGGCATCTCCCAGTGTGGGGAAATCGACCCGTTTTACTGTTCCATCAATGAGGCCGCGGCGGTCCAGTTCGCCGAGAACGGAGAGAATGCCCCCGGCGCGGTTCACGTCTTCAACATGGTAATGGGAACTGGGGGCCACCTTGCATATGTTCGGTACCTTTCGTGAAAGGTTGTCGATATCTTTCATGGTGAAGTTGACATTGCCTGACCGGGCAATGGCGAGGAGGTGAAGGACCGTGTTTGTACTTCCCCCCATTGCTATATCAAGAGACATGGCATTGAGAAAGGCCTCGCGCGTGGCAATACTGCGGGGAAGAACAGAGGTGTCTTCGTTTTCGTAGTAGAGGCGTGTCATTTCAACAATACGCTTTGCTGCGGTATGAAAAAGTTTTTTGCGGTTCTTGTGGGTCGCCACAATGGTACCGTTACCGGGCAGTGCAAAACCGAGTGCCTCGTTGAGACAGTTCATGGAGTTGGCTGTAAACATGCCTGAACATGAACCGCAGGTGGGACAGGCGATTTGTTCAAGTTCCGCAACGTCTTCGTCAGAAACAGATGGATCAGCTGCCATGACAATGGCGTCGATAAGGTCTTTTTTTTCTCCCCTGAAGTCGCCTGCCTCCATGGGGCCACCGGATACGAAAATGGTCGGAATGTTAAGGCGCATGGCCGCCATCATCATGCCGGGAGTAATCTTGTCACAGTTGCTGATACAGATCAGGGCGTCTACCATGTGGGCATTGCACATGTATTCAACGCTGTCGGCGATGAGTTCCCTGGAGGGCAGGCTGTAGAGCATCCCGTCATGGCCCATGGCAATACCATCGTCGATTGCAATGGTGTTGAATTCAGCGGCGAAACAGCCCTCTTTTTCGATTAAGGCCTTTACCTCCTGGCCGATTTCATGCAGGTGAACGTGGCCGGGTACAAACTGGGTGAAGGAGTTTGCGATGGCAATTATCGGTTTTCCGAAGTGTTCTTCTTTCATTCCGTTGGCGCGCCAGAGAGAGCGTGCCCCCGCCATCTTTCTTCCTTTGGTGCTGAATTCGCTGCGAAGTGGTAATGCCATTATATTCCTCCAGGCTGGTACAGGGGTTTTAAAATAAGTGAAAATATTTTGATATTCTATCATGGCTGTCAAGGGGAATTTATTGAAAGAAAATCCTTGAAATAATCGGGCCGTGAAGCAATAGTAGAAAAAAAACCGGAGGTTGAAAAGTGGCCACAATAATAGACGGAAAGGCCCTTGCGGCGGAGATTCGTTCAGATATAAAAGAATCAGTAGAAAGATTGAAGGAAGGAGAGGGCCTTATTCCCGGACTGGCCGTGGTTCTGGTGGGCAATGATCCGGCTTCTGAGGTCTATGTTCGCATGAAAAAAAAGGGATGTGATGAAATGGGGATAAACTCATTTGAATATAAGCTTGATGAAGACACAACCGAAGATGAACTTCTTTCTCTTGTAGATAAACTCAACCGTGACCAGAAAGTAAACGGTATCCTTGTTCAGCTGCCTCTGCCTCTGCATATCAGTGAAGAGAAGGTTATCAACTGCATTAATCCGATAAAGGATGTTGACGGGTTTCATCCTGAAAATGTGGGAAAGATCGTCATCGGAGATGAAAACTGTTTCTATCCCTGTACTCCCTATGGTGTCCAGGAAATGATTGTCCGTAATGTTAAAGATCTTAAGGGAAAACACCTGGTGGTTGTGGGGCGCAGCAATATCGTGGGAAAACCCGTGGCGAACATGATGTTTCAAAAAAGCAACAGGGCCAACTGTATAGTAACGGTGTGTCATACCGCCGCGAAAGATATCGGAGAATATACGCGCCAGGCGGATATACTGGTGGTTGCCGCGGGACGTCCCGGTACCGTAACTGCTGACATGGTCAAGGAAGGGGTTGTTGTCATAGATGTGGGAACAAACCGTATCCCTCATCCTGATGATCCGGATAAAATGAAACTCGTTGGCGATGTGGATTTTGATGCGGTTTCAAAAAAAGCCGCAGCCATTACACCGGTGCCCGGCGGTGTGGGCCCCATGACTATTACCATGCTTCTTGCTAATACTGTCAAGGCATGTAAACTGCAGAACGATGTCGCTTGAAGGCGACATTAGCAGATGCCGCCTTCAAACGGCAACGATTAATGAAAAAAGCCGGCGTTTTCGCCGGCTTTTTCGAAGGCTCCCGGTATCAGTCGTTGCAGAGTAATTGTTAATTAAAAAGTGTCTCTTTTAAAAACCGCACTATATCATTGAATGCTTCTTCAGATTTGTCGCTGAGCCTGTTAAGAGATATAAAACCATGAATAACGCCCCTGTATCTTTTGCTGGTTGCTTTTGTACCTCCTGCCCGCAGACGTGCCGCATAGACTTCTCCTTCATCCCGTAAAACATCAAATTCGGCTGTCACAATAAAGGCGGGGGGCAGATTGCAGAGATTATTTGATCTCAGTGGAGAAATGAAGGGGTCTTTCCATTTTCTGCTGTCAGGAGCATACATTGACCGGAATATCTTCATCGATTTTTCTGTTAAAAAGTAACCGCTGGCAAAATTTTTGTATGACTCAGTCTTCATTGAAGAAATATCGACAACAGGATAAATCAGCACCTGGGAACGTATCAATGATCTGTCTCTCTCCCGCGCCTTCAGGGATACTACTGCGGCAATATTTCCACCAGCACTGTCTCCGGCTACCGCGATACGGTAACTGTCTGCCCCAAGAGTGCCGGCGTTGTCCCGGGCCCACAGGAGGGCTGCAAAGGCATCTTCAATTGCGGCGGGATACCTGTGTTCAGGTGCACGTCGATAGTCAGTTGATATAACCAGAACACCGCACATGTGAGCTATTATTCGACAAATATCGTCGTGACTGTCAAGATCACCTATTGACCAGCCCCCGCCATGATAGTACATTACAACCGGGAGGGGGCCGCTGTTCCCCTGTTTCGGATAATAAATGCGTATAGGGATTCCTCCTCCGGAACCGGGTATCGTTTTTTCTTGTATTTTCAAAATACGAGGAGGAGTACTTTTAAAAAGCGCTGTCTTTCGAGAAGAATTTCGCACCTCTTTCAGTGGCCTTCCTTTTTCAAGAGGATTGCCGCCGCTCCAGCTCAGGATTTTGAGAAAGACAGCAACACCTGGGTCAACATTGCCGTAAGGTGTTTTCGACCATGTTAGTATTGAGATTATCAGTATGCAGGCTATGAGAACACAGGCTCCGCAGGCTGATATCAGCAGTTTCCGGATTTTCCCCTGTTTCATTATCATTCCTCACTTAATAGGGTTTCGTTATCTCCTGGTTCTCTCTCCAGGAAGGAGACCATATTCTCTCTCACCATCTTTCTGAAAAGGAAGTACCCGAAAAGGGCAAGCAGTTCTGAATACTGGGAGATTCGTTCCATGAAATCTTTACCTGATATTCTCTGGTAATTTTGCTCGATATATTTTTGGGAACCGTCTTCGATCAGTCTTGAAAAGAGTTCACTGTATTTCGCCAGCATTGAAGGGTCATAGCCATCTTTGGGGCCAAAGCCAAGATTGTCCATATTGATAATAAGACGCGCAATAATAACATCATCACTGGAAAAAGTCTCAACACCATCTTCATCTCTGAATGTTAAAATCTTCCATTCTTCCAGTTTTTCTATCCACTTCTCTCCGATACCGGTTTCTTCGATTAAGTCTTTTTTGCTGTATTTTTTTCTATTGAGTAGCAACTCAAAGGGCTTGAAATATTCGCTCATAAATTCGTGATAACAGCGTTTTGCCGGTGGCTGATTTTTATATTCCTTCATTGTCGTTTTTATCGAAGATAGAGGGAGAAAATAATTTTCCTGAAGCGCCTTTATTGTCTGTATCGCACTGACAAAAATTTCATCGTATTCAGAAGTATTTTTTCCGGTTTTTTCCGGCTCGGGAAGAAGTCCTTCTCGGATGTAGTAGTGGATGGTCTCTTTGGAGACCCCTGTTTTTTTTATTAATTCACTTATTTTCATCATTAACTTTTACCCTTGCAACAGAGATTGTTGCCTGTTTCTGATTTTATGTATAGTGTTGAGCAATGCTTTACGCTAATTGTTTTTAAAATATAAACAAATGACGGTCCTGTCAAGATTTAATAGGAGCAGGGGCTGGATTTCTGGAATGTCTGATTTTTGTCTTGACATTTGACCTGAGATATTTTTAGCTTCGAAATTATATAGTGTTGAGCGTTGCTACACGCTACATATTGATTCTGACTGAATTAATGGGAAACCGGAGGATAGTGTTATGAAAATCATTCGCCAAAACCTGCTTTTCCTGGAGGGAGTTGTTTCCCTTCTTTTTCTCAAGGGAGAGAAAGCCTTTTCCCTGGGGAGCGTACTTGAGAGACAGGTAGACAGGTATCCTGAAAAAGATCTTATTCTATTTGAGGGGAGGCGCATAAGTTACGGCGAATTTAACAGGATGGCAAACAGGTATTCGCACTTCCTTCGTTCGCAGGGCCTTGGAAAGGGGGATACTGTTGCGCTCCTTATGGATAATCGCCCGGAATATCTCATTATACACGCTGGTTGTGCAAAAATTGGTGTAATACCTGCACTGATAAATAATAATATTCGCGGTCGTATCCTTGCCCATGCTTTGAATATAGCAGAGGCCCGGGCACTTATAATTGGACATGAGTTTATCGATGATTACATGAGCATTGCTTCAGAAGTGGCGACAGGCAACAGAGATCTTGTTTTCATTGAAAAGGAGAACAGGGAATTTGAAACTCCAAAAGGTGTCAGGGACCTTGGTCCCCTGCTGGAAAAACAACCTGAAGAAAATCCTGCAATGACTGTTCCAATCAATACGAAGGACATTCTCGAGTATATATATACATCAGGGACAACGGGGATGCCCAAGGCAACGCAACTAACCCATCATAAATGGATACAACTCGGTACAGGCACAGCCTTTATGTGTTTCCGTATGCTTCCGGGAGATGTCCAGTACTGCTGTCTTCCTCTCTATCATAACAGTGGTATAAATATTGCCTGGTCCAGTGCGCTTATAGCCGGTGGCGTCCTGGCAATGAGGCGAAAATTCTCTGCCAGTGCTTTCTGGGATGATATAAGGAAGTATAATGCCCGTTATTTTGTCTATATTGGTGAACTTTGTCGATACCTGAATAATCAGCCTGCCAGGGAAAATGATAGAGACAATCCTCTTGAAAGAATTCTTGGTAATGGCATGCGGGGTGACTACTGGGTTGAATTTCAGAAGAGGTTCTCTATCAAGCGTATTATTGAGGTATATGGCTCGACAGAGGGTGTGGGTGCCCTTTTGAACCTGAAGGGGAAACCAGGTATGATCGGCAGGATCAGTACGGTCGGTGTTAAAATGGGGGAAGTAGCCCGCTATGATGTCGAGAATGAGCAGTTTATCCGCAACAGCGAAGGTTTTGTCCAGAAGTGTAAGGCAGGAGAGAAGGGGATGTTTCTGCCAAAGATCAGTTCTATGAGCCCCTTTTCCGGTTACAAGAACAACAAGAGGGCAACCAGTGATAAAATCATGGAGAATGTTTTCAAGAAAGGCGATTGTTATTTTGTAAGTGGAGATCTTGTTAAACTTTATAAGGGAAATTATGTTTCCTTTGTTGACCGTCTTGGAGACACCTTTAAATGGAAAGGTGAAGTCGTTGCTACAAATGAAGTTGCTGATATGTTGAATAAATTTGGCCACATTGAAGATTGTAATGTCTACGGTGTACAGGTGGAAAATACAGAGGGACGATGCGGCATGGCCGCTATTACACTTTTGTCGGAAGAAACTATTGATCTCGATCAGTTTGCTGCTTATATAATCGAAAATCTGCCTGTCTATTCCTGGCCGTACTTCGTACGTATCCGCAGTATCGCTGATACAACATCCAGCTTTAAACAGGTAAAAACAAATCTTCAAAAAGAGGGGTTCGATCCCGATACAATCAGTGATCCTCTCTATTTCCTCCATCCTGAGAAAAAGATATTTGTGAATCTGGACAGAGATATTTATCGTCAAATACAGGGGGGGGCTATCCGTTTTTAAGGAGGAACAATGAAAATTTTCAAGTCAGCTGTATGTATAATAGTGATTGTTTTGCTTTTTGCTGGTGTGGGTGGTTACTGCTATCTTCAATCAACACTGCCAGAATATAACGGGCAGCATTCCGTGGATATACTGAAGGATGAAGTAAAAATAATTCGTGATTCGTACGGTATGGCCCATATTTACGCAAAGAATGACCCGGATGCATATTTTGCCCTCGGTTACTGCCAGGCTCAGGACAGGCTTTTTCAGATGGATATGGCCCGTCGCGCAGGAAAAGGCACTCTTTCCGAGGTCCTGGGAGCAAAGCTTCTTAAAGTTGACCG
>CAZHNW010000139.1:0-10445 GCA_964534225.1 uncultured Leptospirales bacterium
GTGTTGATGCCATTGTTATAGACACCGCTCACGCGCATACAAAGAGCGTGATAGGTAACATCCGGCTTTTTTATTTACAGATTAATGTAATTAAAGTATACTAAATTAATAAATAAAGAATACCAAAAGACCGGTCATTCAGGATGTGAAAGAATTCTAAGAGGAATACAATACCATGAAAAAAAATATAGATTTTTCCCAAAAATATCCCCTTCTTCCCCTCAGGGACGTTGTTGTTTTTCCACATATGATTGTTCCCCTTTTCGTGGGAAGAGAAAAGTCAGTCAATGCCCTTGATAGGGCCATGAAGGGAGACCGCCTTATTGTTCTTGCAACACAGCAGGATGCGCAGATATCTGTGCCGGAAAGAAAAAATCTTTATGATGTAGGTACCGTTGCAGAGATACTGCAGCTTTTAAAACTTCCCGATGGTACTATTAAGGTCCTCGTAGAAGGAATTTCCCGTGGGTACCTTTCAGAATTTGAGTCTCATGAAGATATTTTCGAAGTTCAGGTCAAAGATATAGAAAGGGCAATAGAGTCTTCTCCTGATACCCTCGCTATGAGAAAAACTCTTCTCGATGTTTTTGAAAAATATATTAAGCTGAATAAAAAGGTCCCCAAAGAGGCTCTTACCACCGCATCCAGTATTGACGACATCTCCCAGCTTGCTGATGTGATTTCTTCACATGTTGAGATGAGAATTGAATTCAAACAGTCGATTCTCGATATTGGCAATCCTCTTGAAAGGGTCACCAAGCTTATTGAGTTGATAAATGGTGAAATCGAAGTCATGTACATTGAGAAGAAAATTCAGGGCCAGGTGCGCAAGCAGATGGAAAAGACCCAGAAAGAATACTATCTCAATGAACAGATGAAGGTTATAAAAAAAGAACTGGGCAGCGGAGACGATGAAGTCGATGAAATCACTGAATTAAAAAAATCAATTGACGAGGCGAAAATGAGTGATGAGGCCAAATCAAAGGCCATGCAGGAGTTGAAGCGCCTCGAAAAGATGCCTCCCATGTCTGCTGAATCCGCCGTGGTACGCAATTATATAGAATGGTTGAGAGACGTTCCCTGGCATAAGAAGACACGTGACCGCAAGGATATAGAAAAATCCATGGCGATTCTCAACGAAGACCATTACGGTCTCGATGATGTCAAGGAACGAATTGTTGAATATATCGCCGTGAGCCAGCTGAGTAAAAAGTTGAAAGGTCCAATTCTCTGTTTTGTAGGCCCTCCCGGGGTCGGTAAAACTTCACTGGGTAAGTCTGTTGCCAGGTCTCTTGGACGCAAATTTGTTCGTATGTCACTGGGTGGTGTAAGAGACGAGGCCGAGATTCGCGGTCACCGGCGTACCTATGTCGGAGCCCTCCCGGGGCGTATCATACAGATGATGAAAAAATCCGGTAGTGTCAATCCTGTCATACTCCTTGACGAGATAGACAAGATGTCAATGGATTTTCGAGGAGACCCGTCATCGGCTCTTCTCGAGGTGCTTGACCCGGAGCAGAACAACAACTTTGCAGATCACTACATGGAAGTTTCCTATGATCTCTCAGATGTCATGTTCATCACCACCGCTAATGTACAGCATAAGATCCCGCCGCCCCTTCTTGACAGGATGGAGATCATTGAAATATCCAGTTATACGGAACCTGAAAAACTTCATATCGCCCTTGAGTTTCTACTGAAAAAGCAGATTATAGAGAACGGCCTGAAAATGGAAAACATAGATTATGACGAAGATGCAATGCTTTTTACCATAAGGCATTATACCAGGGAAGCGGGAGTCAGAAACCTGGAGCGTGTCGTGGCAAAGGTATGCCGCAAGGTTGCACGAGAGGTCGTTGCGAAGGGTAAGGATTTTCAGAAAAAAATTACTGATGAAGTTCTGAAAGAATACCTGGGGCCTACGCGTTTCAAGTATGGGATCAAGGAACAGTTCAATGAAACGGGCCTTGCCAACGGTCTCGCCTGGACCGAAGTGGGCGGAGACATCCTCAGTATCGAGGCCTCACTTGTCAAGGGTAAGGGGAAACTGACCCTGACAGGTAAACTGGGAGAAGTCATGCAGGAATCTGCACAGGCTGCTTTAACCTATGTACGGTCAAACAACCAGTTTTTTAAGATAAATGATGAGCTGTTTTCAGATAAAGATGTCCATCTCCATGTTCCTGAAGGCGCCATTCCCAAGGACGGCCCTTCAGCGGGTATTACCATGGCGGTTGTACTTTCTTCTCTCTACAGCAGCATACCCATCCGTTGTGATGTTGCCATGACGGGAGAGATAACCCTTCGGGGAAAGGTTCTGCCCATCGGGGGCCTCAAGGAAAAGGTTCTTGCTGCTCATAGAAGTGAAGTCAAGCATGTTATTTTCCCGAAGGAAAATGAAAAGGACCTTGACAAGATCCCTGAATACGTAAGGGAAAGAATGATTTTTCACCCCGTGAGTACAATGGAAGAAGTTCTCTTCCTTGCCCTTGAAGCGCCTGAAAAGTTTTTCAAAGACAGTGAAAAGACTGTTACCCTCTACAACCAGTGGAAGGAAACTCTGGGAGACTGGACAGTAGATGTTAACAGTATCCTTCCCGATGAAAATCATATAAAAATGTAACAACAGCGATACTGAATGTGTAAAAGTGATTTCGCGCATTCAGTATCGCATTATCGGATGTTGAGTTTTAACTTCCCCCCCGTAAAATGCCTTTAATGTCATCTCCCACAACATAAAAGACAGGAACCAGGAAAAGCATAATGAAGGTTGCAAAGAGAAGGCCGTAACCAAGGGCGATACACATCTGGGAAAGAAAGGGGTCATACCCGCCTATGCCGTATCCTGTAGGCATGACACCAAGAAAAGTCGTTGTAGTAGTGAGCAGAATGGGACGGAGCCTGCTTACCGCCCCTTCTATGACTGCATCCCGGTTGAATCCATTGTCACCCATCAGTGAATTTATTGTATGCACCATAACGATTGAATCATTGACCATGACACCTATGAGGCCCACCATGGCAACCCCTCCCAGCATTGACATGGGGATGTTGTGCGTTACAAGGGCAAAAACGATGCCGATAATCCCGAAGGGGATGGTAAGCATGATGATTACCGGCCGGGTGGGGGAATTAAGAATGAGAGCGATGATGAGAAATACCCCGAGCAAAGCTGATATCGCGGCGCTGCCCAGGTCAGAAAAAATTTTCTTTGTTTCCACAGGCTGGCCTGAGAAGCTGATAATAACATCAGAAGAAGATTTAAACTTTTTCTGGACGCGCTGCATGACCTCAACAGGACCGATGATATCAATATCAGTATTGCCATATATGGTGATTGTACGTTCTCCATCAACATGGCGTATGCCCCCCATCGCGGGTTGTTCTTTGTACGAGACGAATTCGCCCAGCCTGATAAGGTTTCCGTACCGGTTCATGATGGTGAGGTTCCTGATGAAATTGGGGTCAGCTCTTCCCTGGCGGTTAAGGCGCAGCCTGAAGTTCATGGTTTTCTCCAGGGTCGTCATATCACTGACCACCTGGCCGTCAAAGGCGATGCGCAGGGTGGTGAGAACATCCTCAACGGTGAGGCCTGTTCGGGCCAGGATGTCGTGGTCCATTTTCAGGTTCCATTCATCCTTGCCCTGAATTTCATCATTTTCAATATCGGTTATTCCCGGTATGGTGGCCAGCCAGTCCCGTATTTTCTTTTCGGCAGCGTATCTTGATTTATCATTGTTGGAAGTTACGCGAATCTCAAAGGGTTTTCCCAGCGGGGGGCCAATTCTTTTAAGGTTGAATACAATATCCGCTTCTTTCAACCTTTTACTCTCTCCGTATTTTTTCTTAAGCCATGCCATTATTTCTTCGGCTGTGCGTTCACGTTCGCTGTATTTTGTCAGGTAAACATGAATTATGGCGAGGTTGTCCTGTGACCCGCGGTCTGTTCCTGTCTGCTCACTCAGTGTTCCTATGCGCGAACTGAAACCGATGAGTTCATGTGCAGGAAGTTTAGACAGGGCCTCTTCCATTATTTTTACCCTGCTGCCTGTGCGTTCCTGGCTGCTCCCCTTTTGAAATGTCGACTTGATGGTGAAACCTTCCGCGGCCTCCTGGGGGAAGGGGTCCTTTATGACAGCAACCTTCAGGGTAACAAGTGATGCTGCCATGATAAGTATGGCAATGAGAAGTACCGTGTAGCGCCTCTTCAGGATTTTTATGAGAAGTGATTTGTAAATTGTCTCGAGTTTTATGACAAATTTTTTCTTTTCAGTGGCGATCTTTTTGCCATGGTAGAGGTGCGCAGGGAGTATAAAGTAACTTTCAAAAAGTGAAATTACCAGTGCAACGATTATCATCAGGGGGATGACCCAGACAAACTTCCCCGGGAATCCTCCAACCTGAAATACAGGGGAAAAGGCGATCATGGTGGTAAGGCATGCCCCGGTGACGGGGACCCACATCGTTTTTACCGCTTCGGTGGCGGCATCAAAGGGGGCCATTCCCTTTTCCTTGTTGCTGTTTATCTCTTCGGCAATTACAATAGCGTCATCAACGAGCATACCCAGTATTACGACAAAACCGCCAAGGGATATGAGGTTGAGACTGATGCCGGTGTTTTTGAGAAATATCATGACACCCAGAAGAGAAAAGGGAATGCCAAAGGCGGTCCAGAAAGCTGTTTTGATATTGAATATTAAAAAGAGTACAATGGCGACAAGAATAAAACCGATAAGGGCATTCCCTATCAGGATGTTAAGACGGCTGGCGGTAAAGTCAGACTGGTCAAGGAGGAACTTCATGGTAATGTCTTTGGGAACATCAATGCCTTTGAGCAGTTTTTTTATATGATCTACCATCTTGATGATGTCAGCGGTTTTTTTCTTTTTAATGTTCAGGACTACGCCGCGTTTTCCATTGTTGCGCACAAGGAGTTTTCTGTCTTCCGGCTTGATTGATACGGTTGCGAGCTGGTGCAGTTTAATGCCGTATCCATCAGGAGACATGATAACGTTCGTGTTAAGTACATCTTCAGCTTTATCGTACTTGCTGAAAAAGACGATTTTTTTTTCATCAATAAATGATTCCAGGGTTCCACCGGAGCCTTCAAGGTTTCTTTTGCGAATTGCCCCTGCGATGGTTCTCAGGTCAACCATGTATTTTTTTGCTTTTAGAGGATCAACGAGTATCTCGATTTCATCGTCAGGGAGTCCAATAACATCTATGGAGGCGATGTCTTCCAGTTTTTTGAGGCGTTTTTCCACGTAGGGGACAAATTTCTTCAGGCTGCTGTAGGGGCCAGAAAAGGAGAGTTCAAATATGGGGATATCTTTGGAGGTGAATTTTTTTATGGCCGGCTTCCCGTCAATTCCAGCGGGGAGATCGCTGATTTTTGCCATGGCCGTGTTTATTTCATCGTAGACTTCTTCGAATAGTTCTTCTTCTGCATTTTCATCAACTTTTACGGTAATGGTAGAAATGCCTTCCTCGGAAAGGGATGTGATTTCCTGAATGTTTTCAACTTCCTCCAGGCCTTCCTCGATAGTCGTGGTGACATTCAGTTCCACATCCCTGGCTGAAGCACCGGGATAGATGGTGGTAATGATGACGCGGTTGAGAGATATTTCAGGAAAACCTTCTTTCTGGGCATCAAAGGCGCTTTTAATTCCAAGGCCGAATACGGCGATAACAATGAGATTGACAAGGAGCGGCCTTCTCAGGAAAAAGGAGACGAGATTCTTCATGTTTATCCTCTTGTAATATTTTCAGCAATTGAATGATATTGAAAATATTATACAGAAAAAATCAGAAAATTGCATTCTGAATTATAAAAAATTATAAAAACAGGTATTCTGGATTATAACAATGAAGGATAGATAAAAATCCCAAAAGCAGGGTCTGTTTATTTTTTCAGTATCAGGATTATTTTGTTAGACAGCTGGTTGAGGGGGGCTTTGAGAACATTTGAGTAGACATGCTTAATGGAAAGACCGTTATTTTTGATAAAAGGTGTGAGTTCATCAAGGGTGAAGGCACGCATTGTGTGTTTGTCTGAAAGGGTTTCTGCTCCCCTCGCATCATGAAGGGTGTAACGGTAAAATACATCAACCACTGTCCGGGGGCTATAGGGGTCGGTGAGAACAAATCCCCTTTCTCTATCGATAATAATATTGTCAATTTTTGTGGTGGAGACGTGGGTCATGTCCTTGCGGGCAATCTGCCGTATTGGTTCTGAGTTCCATGTCTCAAGGATTGCAGTGCCGCCATCATGAAGGGCGCGCCATATATTCCAGAAGAAACGGTCAATCTCTTCGTCTGTGAGAAGATAATTCATGGAACCGAAGAGGGAAAGGATCAGATCAAAATCATCATAGTAGTCAAAATCAGTAATATCTGATTCAATGAATATAATTTTTGAAGAGGTCCTCTCCCGGGCTATAGTAAGCATTTCCCTGCTGTTGTCTATTCCGGTGCATTGAATGCCATACCGGGACAGGTGATTCAGGTGTTCTCCTGTTCCGCATCCCAGGTCGAGTATAGCGGGTTCTGCAATGTTGTGAATAAAGGAGCGGACCAGTATTATATCATTTTCAATATCACGATGATTGTTCTCAATAGCGAAGTAATATCGCGCCAGATCCTGATAGAGCAGCATTTTAGAGAAGTATCTCTTTGAATTTATCCTGGAACATCTCCCGCACGATTTGTTCTATGTCGGCAGTATCCTCCAGTTCAAAAAGACGGTCCACCATTGTCCGGCATTCTTCCATGCTGACAGACCGCACGATTCTTTTGACCTGGTACATATAGGTAGGGCTCATGGAGAGGTGCCTGAAACCGAGACCAAGAAGGAGCATTGTGTACTGCGGCTCTCCCGCCATTTCACCGCATATGGAAACAGGTGTGTCATGTTTTTCTGAAACTTCAACAATTTGTCGCAGAAATCGGAGAACCGCCGGGTTAAGGGGATTGTAGAGATAGGCGATCTTTTCACTGATCCGGTCAACCGCAAGGATGTATTGAACGAGGTCATTTGTCCCGATTGAGAAGAAGTCAGCATACCGTGCAAGCAGATCGGCATTGATGACAGCAGAAGGAACTTCGATCATGACACCAATGGGTATCTTTTCATCAAAGGGGATTTTTTTCGCCTTAAGCTCTTCCATGATTTCGGAAACGATGGATCGTGAACGTTTAAGTTCTTCTACAGTGGAAATCATGGGAAACATCAGTTTGACGTTTCCGTAATGACTTGCCCTGAGGATTGCCCTGATCTGTATCCTGAAGAGGTTTTCATTTTCGAGGCTGAACCGTATGGCCCGGCATCCGAGAAAAGGGTTTCTTTCCTTATGGGGTTGTGTGTAGGCGTAGATTTTGTCTCCCCCTACATCAAGGGTGCGTATAGTCACTGAGAGGGGAGAGAAAAATTCTACGACACTTTTATATTCCTGGAACTGTCGTTCCTCGTCGGGAAGAGACTTGTCGAGGAAGAGAAACTCTGACCTGAAAAGTCCGATACCCTGTGCACCATGGTCCTTGATTATTTTCTTTTCCTCAGGGATTTCAATGTTTCCATAAATGAAGATGTCTTCATTATCTGTTGTCTGAGCCGGGAGGGTTGTAAGTTTCGAAAGTTCTTCTTCGAGTTTTTCGAAGTCTTTCTGATATTTTTCAAATTCTCTGATCTCTTCATCTGTAGGGTCAATGATGATTTGCCCGTGAACGGCATCAACGATTACTATGTCGCCTGTTTTTACCTGGGATGTCGCATTGTGAGTTCCCACAATAGCGGGAATATCAAGAGCGCGGGCCATGATGGCAGTATGAGAGGTGCGTCCCCCTTTGTTTGTAACAAAGGCGAGAATCCTCTCTTTGTTCATCGTTGCTGTTTCTGAGGGGGTAAGGTCAGGGGCAAAGAGAATAACCTCTTCATCTATGCTGGCAAGGGAGGTTGAAACGCTCTTTTGAAGGTTGGAAATGAGCCGTTTGTTGATGTCAGAAATGTCAACGATCCGTTCCCGCATATATTCATCTTCAATGGAGGAGAGACTGCGGATCAGTTCAAGTGAATTGTCATTGATGACCCATTCGGCATTTCTTTTTTCTTTTCGTATGGTCTTGCGAACCTGGTCGTCCATCTTGGGGTCTTCAAGGACCATCAGGTGACTGGTGAAAATATCCGACATGTCATCGCTGAGGCTTTCTGAAATCTGCTTTTGAATTTCTGCTATTTCGTCTTTTGTTTTTTGCAGGGCCTTTTCATAGCGTTCCAGTTCCTTCTTGATTTCATCGTCCCTGAGGCTGTACTTGGGGATAAATACCTTGTGCCCCTGCATGACATAGGCTTTGCCTATTTTAATGCCGGGAGAGGCGATTGTTCCTGTTTTAATGTATCGTGACATGATATTATTCTGTGCCTGTATTTATAAGGTTTTCAGGGGTAAAAGGCTGGATACTTCAGACCGGTAGTCTCTTCAAAGCCCATCATCAGGTTGGCGTTTTGAATGGCATTACCTGACTGCCCCTTGATAAGATTGTCGATGACGGATGTAATAAAAAGTTTTCCTGTTCTCTCGTCAACCATGGTTCTCATCTCACACCTGTTTGAACCGCGTACACTTGCTGTGTGGGGTGCTGTATCTCTTACAAGTACAAAGGGCTCGCGGTTGTAGTAATCTTTGTAGAGCTCCTGTACCTTTACCGTGTCAAAACCTTCTTTGATATCAGCGTAAGAATTTACCAGGATACCCCTGTTGAGGGGGACTACCTGGGGAATAAAGAGTATCTTTTTATCACTGCTGCCGTGGCGGTTGAGAACATTTTCGACTTCAACAAGGTGCTGATGCTTTGCTTCACGGTATGTGTTGATGTTCTCGTGGCGTTGTGGATAGAGGTTCGCTTCACCTGAACTTTTGCCCGCCCCGGAGACTCCTGTCTTTCCATCACAGATAACCGTGTCTGTGGTGATAATTCCTTCTTCAACAGCGGGAAGCAGGGCAAGAATCATGTTGATGGCAAAGCATCCGGGATTACCCACTATACGTGCAGTACTGATTTTGTCCCTGTATTTTTCAGGGAGGCCGTATACTGAACCGGCAAGGGATTCCGATGCGGTATGGGTTGTCTCCATTCCCTTGTTCTCTGCATAGACAGTGTAGTCTTCCAGAGAATGAAACCGAAAATCACCACTGAAATCAATAACGGGTATATCCTTTTCAGTGAAATCCCGAATGAGGGTCATTCCCGCACGATCCGGGGTGGAAAAGAAAACCAGGTCTGTATCAAAATCCATGTCGCTGTAGTCATCGACAGTGATTTCACAATGCCCTGTCAGGTGGGGAAAGACTTTATCAATGGTTTTGCCCGTGTCTTTTCGCGCAATGAGCTGCTTAATCCTGAATTCAGGGTGGCGCAGGAGAATTTCTATCAGGCCAAGGCCACCAAAACCTGTGGCCCCTACAATTGTAACATTTTTCATTCATTGTCCCTGTAAATATGTTTGAAAGATAACTTATGCATGAAGCAGGGGGATTTTGTAAAGGTTTTTTTTCTGAAGGGCTTCAATACACGCCCCTGTTTTGTTGATAACGATTTTTTTATCCCCTGTTACAGGGCGCAGCCTTTCCGGCGGCCTCTTCCCTGTCTATTCATCAAGGAAGAGGCACCGAAAAGGGCAGGTTAATCCCCTTTAGTTTTTATCGGGGAAGTAAGTAGCAGTATGGAAAGTCATCATTGCTCCTGAATCTTCAACTTCCCAGCATCTGCCTTCTCAATTTTGCTGAAGGAGGACGATTTCCAATCCAGATGCCGAAGAGGGCTTTTTTCATGTCTTTTCCTTTGACAGTGATGGCATAGCGGCCGTTTTTATACACCTTGATACCCACACCGGGAAAGTAGACAATGTTGTAGACGTCTCCCTTTTTGATGCCGTTTTTGAAAACGGAGATAAATTGGTTTATACGGCTTCTCAGGGGACCGGTTTTACCATTTGTTGATTTGGTGAAGCCTTCATTCGTAGAATTCGCCATCCGTTTACCGCTTATGAGCCCCGACGTAATGTGAAGCCGGATGGCCATTTTTTCATCAGCATTGAGAATTGTAGTGGCATTAGCGTTTCTTTTTTTCAGGTAGAGGCCGCTGACATAGGCGTCGATGAAGAATTTTGTTCTTTGTCCGGCGCCGTTGAGAAAAAGTTTCTCACCGCCGAAGGTAAGAGAGTCAGGCATAATAATGCCGCTCACCTTTTTCCCAGCCAGACTTCCCGCCATGAACAGAATCAGCAGCAGGCCGATAGACAGTTTTTTTACCATACACTACTCCTTTTATTATAATTTACAGGGCACTTTATGCATCGAACAATAACCGTCTGTCAAGACTTATTTTGGGGTGTCTGATCCCCCCGGGCACAGAACAGTCCAGCCAGCGAACTCATACCCGTGCCGGCA
>CAZHNW010000140.1:0-10015 GCA_964534225.1 uncultured Leptospirales bacterium
TTGTACATGGCATTGGCCCTGGCAGATATTTCATCCTGTTTTTTCAATTTCTCCAGGAGATGCTTCTGGGCAATGCGCTGGCGTTTTAAATCAAGGGTGGTATAAACGTTAAGACCTTCATTATAGACCACATCCTTGCCAAAACGGGAAATCAGAAGCTGCCGCACATAATCAGTAAAGTAAGGAGCCTTATCAATATTCTTTGAAAGGGCCGTCTTGGTGGGATATTCTGTTTTCAGTGAATCAAGAAATTTTGGCCAGAACTCACGATAAACAGTGTCTGCTTTCCCCTTTGTAATATAACCGGCATCAACCATGCGTTTCAGGGTGTCATGATGCTTGCTGTAGGCTTCCCGCGGATGTTTCAGGGGAGAGAAACCGTTCGGCTTCGAGGGAAGAGCGGCAAGAACCGAGGCTTCCGCAACAGTAAGATACCGGACATCCTTGTTAAAAAAGAAACGTGACGCCGTGGCAATACCGTGACAGCCATGGCCGAGATAAATCTGGTTGAAATACATCTCCAGGATCTGTTCTTTTGAAAAACGCTTTTCAATCTGGAAGGCAAGAATTGCCTCAATTGCTTTACGGGAAAAGGTTTTTTCACTCTGGGTAAAAAGCCTCTTCGCCAGCTGCTGGGTAATGGTACTTCCCCCCTGGACAATGGTGGGATGCCCCACTGCGATGGAGGCTTTAACGTTCTTTACCATGGCCCGGGCTATGGCAAAGGGATTGATCCCGAAATGCTGATAGAAATCCTGGTCTTCCGCCGCCAGAAAGGCATTAATACAGCTCCGGGGAAGATCATCGTATGAAACGAGGTCACGTTTTTCCTGAAAAAGTTCCGCAATGAGTTCCCCCCGTACATCGAAAAGGCGTGTGGGAATGCTGGGTTGAAACTTTTTCAGATTTTCAATCCCTGTATACCCCTTAATCTGGGCATTAATATAGCCTGAAATCACCCCTCCCAGTAGACAGAAAACAAAAAAGAGTGAAATTGTTATTTTTTCGAACCGTGGAAGATTCATCTTTGCCATGAAAACCTGCCCGTACAATTATCAAATACTGTAGAAAACGACAACACAGGATAGTACGGTATTAATCAACTATTATTTCTTAAGTTGCTGAATGATATAGCTGATAAAAAGCACCACGGCAAAACCGATGACAACCCACATGACAATGGTAAAGGCGGCACCGATAACCCATCCCAGAAGCTTAAAAACAAAGGGAAGGACAAAACGAAAAAGAAGATAGAGTCCCGCCAGTACGGCAAGAAAGTAGAGTATTTTTCTTGGCATATCGTCCATGGAGAAAACCTCATTATAGAATAGTTGCCGGTTCAACGTATCTCTTCCGGCTGCTGTGATAAAAGCATGAAAAAACAGGTAAATCAAGCGAAAAAGGGTTTCTTCCGGCTCAGAGCCTCATGTTTTTTTCAATTTTCGCTTGAATCCCAGCACTGCCGGGACAATAAAGAGTCATGAAACGTCTCTTTGTCATACTCTCGCGCATCAACAGCCTGGGTCTTGCAGCCCTGGGAATGGTTTTATTTTATAGTGCAGGCTCTGAGCTGATCAGGGCATACGTAGAAAGCCAATTTGCCGCAACTTTTTTCATGACAGTTGCCGTCTATCTTCTTTTTCTGGGATTTTCACTGGTGCCGGCACTGGTGAAAGGTAAAAACTTCCCCCCCGGGAAACTTCTCCCTGCCTTTACCGCCGCGGCACTGGTTATCTGCCTCGCACTTGCCGCAGGGGCGCTGGTTCTGCCCGGGAAGTACCATCGCTATATCCACAGCCACCCTGCCTCGGCAAAAACTGATCTCCGGTACCGCTACGGCCCCTTTCTGCAGTTCCCCCCCCGCGGGGAGAGGTCTCTTGATACAGGGGCCATAACCGTCTGGTGGTTCGATCCCTTCCCCGGCTCAGAGCCCCCGGCCCTGGAGGTCTCCCCCTCACCGGACATGGCGGGTTCCCGCATATATACAAATCCCGTGGACAGGGAAAAAAAACGCCGCGGCATCACCCTGAAAAAACTTGTACCCGGGAAAAAATACTATTACCGGATCCCCGGCTTTGATTCCACCCTGCGCCACTTTACCTTTCCCGGCGCCAATAATAAGAGCCTCCGATTTACCGTTATCGGAGACGCCAGCAACGATGAGGGATATCGCCACGGCTGTTTCAGAGAACTGGTGCCGGTGATAAAAAAATTCCACACAAAAAATAAAATCACCCCTGAATTTCTTCTTTATGTGGGGGATATTGCCGACAGCGGCAATGATATCCCCTCCTGGGAATACTTTCTTACCGGGGCCCGTTTCCTCATGTCCGAAATACCCGGTGTCATGACCCTGGGAAACCATGAAATGAAATTCGACCGGGGAGGCAACTGGGATTACCTCATCAGGCAGCCCCGCTACAGTGCCTTTGATGCGGGGCCGGTACGCTTTATCGTTTTGCATAACTTCAACAGTTTCAGCGGCATCAACGGCCTCCTTGACTCAGAGCAGTACCGCTTTCTCGAAAATGAACTCAAAAAAGCAGCGGGAAAACGCTGGATAGTGGTGGCCATTCATGTTTCACCCGTCAGTACCGGCGATTTCAACATGAACCGGGGACTCATGAACCAGTACCTTCCCCTTTTCAGAAAATACCGCGTCGATCTGGTCCTGGCGGGACACGACCACCACTTCGAGGCCTTCAGAATGGACCGCCGCAGCCCCCACGGGGGGACCTTCATCGTTATCAATGGCGGCGGCGGCTCGCGCCTGGACAGCTACATCATGACACGACGCAGAAAAAAATGGAAAACATGGTACCATGACCGTGACCGCACGGGCCTCTACCAGGATGACCCCTTTACGGCAGAAAACCACATCTACGGTGAACTCTCCTGGGGGTTTTGTGAGGTGGAAGTTAAAGGCGGCACCATGAGGCTTACGTACTACCGGTGGCTTGAACTTCCCCGCTTTCTCAAACTGACGGGACAGAAACTCCGCCGCTGGAGGATGCGCCTTTTCAGCGATGAATTCATGGAAGCAAACAAACTGTGGGATGTCACGCCGGTGCTCACCCTGGAAAAGAAACGACAGTTCAGGCAGGATAATTAAGGAGGAATAGGCCCCCCTTTTGTTCCCCCCGAAGGGTGGATGTCTAACACATTATTTTACCTTTGATGGGGATTCAAAACCAGATACAGGATCTTCGCCCACCAAGAATGTCGCCGGTGAGACGACCCGCAGGGACGGCTGACAAGAAGGACCAGGTGCCACGATTGCATGGATGCAAAGGAACGGCGCCCGGGGATTGGCAGGGCTTTTTTAAATTAACATGGGAAGTAGAAAATATATGGACAGGCCTCTTGATACCCGATATTTTGTATTATAACTACAACAACAAGGGGAAAAAGTATGCCAGGCTCAACGACAAGAAAAGAAGTAAAAGAATTAATAGACAAAATGCCTGAACATTTTTCATGGGATGATTTGATGCATGAAATATATGTAAGACAGGCGATAGAAGCCGGTCTGGAAGACAGTAAAACTGGTCGCACAAAAGATGTCAGTGAGATAAGAAAAAAATACGGGCTATAATATTTGAGAATCCATTGGACTGAAACCGCAGAAGACCATCTTGATAATATCTATATGTACATCGCCAGACATTCGGAAGATTATGCAAAACGAGTGGTTGACAGAATTACCACGAGAACAATTCAGATAACAGAATTCCCTATGTCTGGAAGGACCGTCCCTGGATTTAATATCAAGCAAATTCGGGAGGTGATAGAAGGCCCATATCGGATTGTGTATTATATAAAACCTGACCAGATAGACATATTAGCCATAATTCATGGAGCACAAAATATCCTGGAAGATATTGAGATGTAACTTGTTGCCACAAGAGGAAGTCACAGGCACTATAAGCATCCAGAAAAACCACGCCGAGTGCCGCGATTGCACGGATGCAAAGGAACGGCGTGCAGGATTGGCAAGGGGCGCCCTTTGAGGACACCCCCTTCATTCTCGCCCTCAAACCTATTGCTTTGGTCTTTCCGCGATTTTAACGTAAAGATTCAGCTTACGCTTGTTACGCCACACCGTCACCTTGATACGTTTGCCAATCTTGGCCTGGCCAATAATATTAAGCAGGTCCTTGTAGGTCTTAATGGGAACATCATCGAGGGCAATGATCACGTCACCGGCCCTGATACCGCCTTTATCTGCGGGACTTCTCCTCACCACCTCTCCGATAAAGGCACCCTTCGCTCTGTCAAGGCCGAGTTCCCGGGCACTCTCGTCATCGAGCTGCATGATACTTACCCCAAGATAGCCCCTCTTGACTTCACGATACTTTTTCAGCTGTGCCAGGACAGACCGCGCCGTGTTAATGGGAATGGCAAAACCGATACCCATGTAGCCGCCGCTCTTGGAATAAATCATCCTGTTGATGCCCACCACCTCTCCATAGATATTGATAAGGGGCCCCCCCGAGTTGCCGGGGTTAATAGAGGCATCGGTCTGGATATGGTTGCCCCCCATGAGGTCAACATCGTTGCGGCCCAGGGCGCTGATGACACCCACAGTAAAGGTGCGGTCAAGGCCAAAGGGATTGCCAATAGCAATGGCCCAGTCACCTACGTTTATCTTGTCTGAATCGCCAAAGTAGACGGGTTTGAGTTTTCCCGGTGCCTTGATTTTCAAGAGTGCAATATCTGTCCGCTTGTCACTGCCAATGACTTCAGCCTTGTAGCTCTTGTCATTGATCTTGACAAAAACATTGTCCACGCCCCCCACAACGTGATGGTTGGTGCAGATATACCCGTCACGGGAAAGAATAAAACCGGTGCCGAGGCCGGTACGCTTCTGCACCTGGCTGCGCCTGCCCCGGGGCTGGCGGAAAAACTGGCGAAACATGGGATCATTGAAAAAGGGATGGGGCCGTACACGAACGTACTGCTCCGTGGTGATAAAAACCACGCTTTCATGATACATCTTGTAGATTTTATTGAAGGCATGCTGTATTTCACAGGCCTTTGTTTTTTCCAACTCCCCTTTCAGGGGGGACTCTTCAGTATTGCCGAAAAGCACCGGCTCATGGGCGTCATTTTTAAGGCATGAAAACTGGTTGAAAAGAAAAGCTCCCGTAAGAAGAACAACAGGAATAACAAAACGTAATCCCCTGTGCATGACATCACTCCTTTGCGGATTTTTTATAGGGGGAAGTTAAAACCCTCTCTTTTTTTCAGACCGTTTCTGTCTCTCTTTCTCTTTTCTGATTTCCTCCCGAAAAAGGTAACGGTCATTGGTGGAACCGTCAATTTCGATCTGCTCAAATTCCACTTTTCGCGACTTTTTCTTTTTACTGCAGGAAGTTACCCCCCCGCACAAGGCAGCCATAAGTATCATGACCATTACGGCTCGTATCAGGGAAAAAGAAATCACCTGGAATCTCCGGTCAGTAAAAATTTTTACCGCTGTCAAGAAGAATCGTCACGGGACCGCGGTTTAAAAGGGAAACCCTCATATCTGCACCAAAACGCCCCGTCTCCGCGGGACCATACTTTTTTCTGTACAACTCAACAAAACGGTCAAAAAAATCAGTCGCTTTTCCCGGTGGCATGGCGGCAATATAGGAAGGGCGCTGTCCCTTTCTCGCATCACCGTAGAGGGTAAACTGGGGCACCAGGAGAACCCCGCCCCCCGCATCTGAAACAGACCGGTTCATGGTACCCTCATCATCTTCAAAAATACGAAGGCCAAAAATCTTGCGGGCAATATACTCCATTTCTTTTTCCGTATCATCACAATGGATACCCACAAGAACCATAAGGCCGTTGCCAATGGCACCGATGGTTTCACCATCCACCGTTACCTCTGCTTCAGATACACGCTGTACAACCGCTCTCATTATCTCACAACCGGCACATCCCGCGCAGGGGAACCTGCTCTTTCACCGGTCAGGCAAGCTTTGATTTCAGTACGTCCTCAGGCTGGACTCCCACCATGCGGTCAATCTCCTTGCCGTTTTCAAAAAGAATAAGAGTGGGTATGGATGAGATTCCCAGTTTCTGTGCCACGGAGGGAGCCTCATCAGTGTTTAGCTTAACAATTTTTGCGCTCACTTCTCCTGATTGAGAAAGTTTTTCAAGAATGGGTGTCTGCATTCTGCAGGGACCGCACCAGGGGGCCCAGAAATCCACCAGAACCTTTCCTTCGCAGCTGGTGACCTCGGCATCAAAGGTGCTTTCATTTACTTCTATTAGATTTGCCATATATGACATGTCCTCCTAGTCGCTTATATACTTGCTGTTGCGTGCCCTGTTGTTATAAAATTGTTCAATAAAGGCAATCTTATTGTCTATCAATTCCGCATTTTTTTCAGTTTTTTCAACAATTTTTTTCGATTTTTTATCCATAATCCAGGACTGCATATAATGAATTTTCCCCTTTTTATAATGCACCACGTACTGGCCGATCTGCATGGATTTGCCCGTTTTCCTGTTTAACTCGTATTCAATTATTCGCCGCTGGTGCAGTATTCTTCCCCTGTAAGAATACTGATCGAGGCCAAAAATAAAATATTTTTTATAATTACGCAGATATGAATAATACTCAATGCGAAAAGGATGATTACCGGTATAATAATACTTTATCATCCCCACCTTTATTTTTTTCTTATCCTTGTAAGAATAAAAAGAAAGTTTTGAGAGTTTTTTGCCCTTGAAGATATAGGACTCTTCACGTACCGGGACCAGGTTCAACCCCACCTTTTTCATGTAAAAAATCTTCCTGGGATTATGTGAAGTGCCGTAATAGGAAATATCCTCCATACGCTGGATGGAGTTTCCCTCGTAGTAGGATATTCTCACCACGCGCCCAAGGTTGTCTCTCCTCTGCACCTCACGACTTCCCGCACAGGAGGTAAAAAACAGTAACAGGAGCCCCAGACTGATGATTAAAGACCATGTTTTTGTAATAACACTTACTCTCATTTAATGTTTTTATAAAAACCCCGAAACTAAGCCACCAATTAGTCATATCTTCCAGCATGTTGTCAAACATTATTCTTTAAAGAATATAACCATGATAAATGACAAAAATCCGTTACATACGGGAAAGAAAAACAGAAGGTCAAAGATATTATTCTTTCTCCCGTGAAAAAAAATGCCGATAGTCATGGTAAGAATCAGTATATTCAGGACCTAACCCCTGAAAAAAGAATAAAGCAATTACCCATGATAAGGAACATACAATGAAAAGAACAGCCCTGTTTATCTTTCTTCTCATTTTCAACGTCACTATTTTCGCCCAGGAGGCAAAAAAAACGACACCCGCGGTGGATACGAAAAATGAAAAAAAGAAAAAAACATCATCCCTGCCGGAAGGCTATGGCAGCCTTACATGGGGAACCCTTCTCAGTGACGCAAAGGAAAAAATTACAGGAAAACTTGTCTATACTGATGAGAAGAAGATTATCATATCAAAGGATGGAAATCTTGAATACCGATACGGATTCTTTTACATAGACCCGGCCATGAAAAAGGTGATGGGTGAAAAATCCGCAGAAAAAGCCGAAACCGGCACAAAAGAGACCCCGAAAAAAGATGAGGGAAAACTCTTCTATGTTTCCCTGCACTTCCCCTACCTCTCCATGAAAGAGGTAATGGACAAAATGAAGGCAAAATATGGCGAAGCACGAAGCTCGAACATCAAGGACAACCAGGGAGCCCTTGCCTGGGATTCAGAAAAAACCATCATTGTGGTTTGGATTGATCGTTACGAAAAAAAACCCTTCTGTCGTCGAATTACCTACCTTTCAAAAGACATCGCCAGGGAACTGAACGATTACGTTGACCGAACCTTCAACAAGGCAGAACTGGAACTGATCAAGCAGCTCAATCCCTGAAACCGGGAAAGCCGGAATACCAGTACCGCCGCGATGGTCATTACTCTTTTTTTGCCCCCCCTTCCGCGTCATTGTCTACTGGTGCATGATAAAGACAGGTATGGTTCCGATGCCATCTTCCATACTGTCCAGGGCCTTTCCGATAACAGTGCCGATTTTCTCAAAGGAGTCGATACTTCCCCCCATACCGCACCCCGGTGTTGAGGAGGTGACAATAAGGTCTCCGGGACTTATGGGCCTGTTCCGGGCATCAACCTTGCAGAGGGCCCGCCCCCCCAGGACAACGGGATAAATCTTTTCCCCGGTACCGCTGTTGTTCATTGCAAGAAGGGGGCTACCCGCCACGACTCCAATAACACCCCTGCTGTAGGCATCCCGGGAACGGGAGAGAATTGACTTCCCCTCACTGCTCACCACCAGGAGGTCACCCGGTGAGATAAATTCGGATTCATCGGCCTCGAAATACTCTACAATATTACCGGGAAAGCCTTCGCTCTCCTTCTCCTGAACAAGTTTCACGGCACCGTAGAAATGCGACGTCCCCCGCACCATGAGGGCATCGCCATTGCCCACCAGTCCGGCGGAACCGTCGAAATCCTGAAGTCTCCCGTAGCCGTCCGCCACCAGGGAATAATTATGCTCAGAAGCAAATACACCGCCGGCGCCAAAACGGGAAAGCCCCATGACACCGCTGCCGCTGCCGTCTTCCTTTCCCGTGGCCTGCCCCCTGACACCCACATGGGTACTGTGCCCCAGGACACCGTAGGTGCGCCCCGGATTTTTTTCAGCGACACCCGCCACACCGGCAATTCCCGTGGCACCGTCTTTGGGCGAGATGTTTTTCCCATAAATTATTGTGGCATTATCTGAAGGGGGTGTGATCCCCTGTATCGTCTCTTCCTTTGATTCACTGATACTGATGGTTCCCTCGTGGCTGTTGAAATTATGATCCGCCGGGGCATAGTCATGATCATGGGGCAGGGCCTCACGGGCATCATAAAGACGCGGGTCATGTGACTGCAGGGCAAATCCCTCACGCGCCTCCCCGGCTCTGGCGAGGCGGAGGATACCAGGGGCCTCGGTTGTTCCCTCCCGGAGACGACGGTCATTGCCCTGTACGGCAACACCTTCACGGGCTTCACCATCTTCTGCCAGTTCGACAATACCGCTGGAAACAGTAGTGGCATTCTTCAAGCGCCGGTCATTGCCCTGGACCACAACGCCTTCTTTATACTCTCCGTCTTCTGCCAGTTCAGCGATACCCTTTGATTCAGTGGTGGCATCTTTCAGGCGGCGGTCACTTCCCTGTACCGCCGCTTCAGGGAATGTTTCCCCGTCAGGGGCGAAACGCATTATTCCCGGTGTTTCTTCGGTAGCATCCCGGAGGCGCCGGTCATTACCCTGAACGACAACACCGGGCCTTTCCTCACCATCTTCCGCCAGTTCTACAATACCCTTCGCTTCAGTGGTGGCATCCTTTAAACGCCGGTCATTACCCTGGACCACGACACCGGCACGGTCTTCACCATTGTCAGCCAGTTCGACAACACCCTTCGCGGCTGTGGTGGCATCTTTTAAACGCCGGTCATTGCCCTGGACCGCCGCGAGAGGAGAAGCATCCCCATCAAGGGCAAAACGCATTATTCCCGCGGCAACCTCTGTGGCGTCACGAAGACGGCGGTCATTGCCCTGGACCACTGTACCGGGAGAGGTTTCGCCATCTTCGGCAAGTTCAACGATTCCCTTTGACTCGGTCGTGGCATCCTTCAGGCGGTAATCATTACTCTGAACAACCGCCCCTTCCTTCTCTTCGCCGTCTTCAGCCAGTTCTACAATACCCTTCGCTTCAGTGGTGGCATCCTTTAAACGCCGGTCATTGCCCTGAACCACCACACCTTCACGGTCTTCGCCATCCTCGGCCAGCTCAACAATACCGCAGGATCTGGCAGTTGCGTTTTTCAGACGCCAGTCATTGCCCTGAACTACTGCCCCTTCCGCTGATTCACCGTCTTCGGCAAGGCGGGCAATACCGGGATACATTGTCGTGGCATCACGGAGACGCCGATAGTCCCCCTGAACCACGATCCCTTCCGCCGACTCACCAG
>CAZHNW010000141.1:0-364 GCA_964534225.1 uncultured Leptospirales bacterium
GTTCGGACGAAAACTTGCTGAACATCTCATCGAAAGGGCAAAACTGCGCCGCGCCCGGCGAAAGGCATCGCCTTCTGGCTCCGCAGAAGACAGTGGCAAAAATCAAGAGATTCATGAAATAACCGTACCCGAATCAAAAGTAATTTCTCCGCCGCAGGAAGTGCCTTCTTCCAAAAGCGAAGTAAACCGGGATATGGCAGTGGCAGGCACTGATGAAGAAATAAAGGCCCGCAAAAAACTTGAGAAGGAACAGGCAAAGATAGAGAAAAAGAAACTCAAGGCGGAAAAGAAAAGGCTCAAAAAAGAGCAGCAATAAAATAAATCTTTATAGCGACCCATTGGGGGAGCTGGCTTTAAAAAAATA
>CAZHNW010000141.1:443-10013 GCA_964534225.1 uncultured Leptospirales bacterium
AAACTCAAGGCAGAAAAGAAAAGACTAAAAAAAGAACAGGCAGAAAAAGAAGAGTAATACTCCCTGAAAACTTCCCCCTAAATGCCAATCTTATCAAGGTACTCGTTAACATTTGCAAGACTGGTTTTATCGATCCTGTTTATCTCCACGCCTACCTTTATAATATCCCCATCGAGAAAATTAACATTGCGAATAACAGCACCCATGATTGCCTTCTTCCGTGTAGGCAGCATCGTTTCAAAAATAATTGAACTTCCCGTACGAAAAAAACCCGCAAGGTTTTTCTCCCTGAAGACGATTCCAATTCCGCTGCGGGAAATATCTGAAACAAGAAACTTTGCCGGCAGGGGGGCAAAAATACTGTTCTTGGCGCAGAGCTGGTCAATGACAATGGCGATGCGCTTGACCACTTCAAAAAGTCCGTCTGTTATGGCGCGGGGAGAGTTCACCTGAACATACCCATAGGGAATGACCTTACGGTAGAGTATGGGCACTGTTGCCTCGGAAATAATCCCCTTTCCCCTCTTGAGCTGAGGGTCCTTTTTATAAATATTCTCCACATAGTATTCAAAAACATCCGCGTCCTTTTCCTCGGGATTGCTGTTAAGGTCAGCCACGTAGAGGGGTTTGAGGTTCTTGAGAAAATAATTCATGCGCAGGTCACTGCCCTGATTTTCCCTGAAATAGATGCGGTTTACCGGGAAACGCTTTTCAAGTTCAAAACGCGCTGTCTCAGTGATTGTTTCCATTTTTTTATGATTCATGGAGACGGCATTAGTAATGACCGTGTCTGAGACAAGGCCGGTGACATAGAGTATATCTTTCTCTCCCCCGGAGGAGCTTTCCATGAGCCTGCGGTCTTCACGGCGGGCCTCGGAGACGATCTGGATTTTTTCTGTATCAAAAGTAAAAGTATCTTCCTGGCTTTCAAAAGTTTTCAATATTGCGTAAATTGTTGATGAATTATGACGGGCAAAGACAGTGATAGTTTCTGAAAGACTCTTCACCCCGGGTATTCGAAAACTCACATGATTCGCGTCAGAACCGAGGAACTGCACCTTAAGGTTACCGTTCTTCGATTTAATGAACACGTCATTACCGGAAAAATAATTACTGTAGATATGAGAAAATTTTTCTTTTTCCGTGATGGTATTAATAATATCAGCCACTTTTCCCGCCTGCCAGGTATCGAGAATAATCCGCTATCTTTTTTTTCATCAAAACCAGCCGATCTCTTTAAACTACAGGTTTACACCCTGCCACCACCTATACCATAAAACAGGCATCATGAAAAGAAGAATTTACACTTTCCTCATTCGATTACGACAATGGGGGAAGTTACTCTCCTTCGGGCCGGGAAAGGTCTGCATCCTCGATTTTACCATCTATTATGGAAATGGTCCTTTCTGTCATGGCGGCGATGGAATGATCATGCGTGACAACGACAATAGTGGTATTGTTCTCTTTCCCCACCTGGAGAAGAATCTCCGTCAGGTTGCGGGAATTGGCGCTGTCAAGGCTCCCTGTGGGCTCGTCTGCAAGGATAATATCGGGCTTACCAATAATGGCACGCGCCACAGCCACGCGCTGGCATTCCCCGCCGGAGAGTTCAGCGGGCTTATGGTCGGCACGATCACTGAGATTGAATCTTTCGAGAAGGGTCAGAGCCTCCCGGCGGGCATCGACACGGGGAACGCGCCTGATAAGAAGGGGCATCATACAGTTTTCCAGGGCGCTAAATTCAGGAAGAAGATTATGGAGCTGAAAGATAAAACCCAGGTGGCGGTTTCTGAATCCCGAGAGTTCTTCTACAGAGAGACCGGAAACATCACGACCGAGAATTTGAAGGTTACCTCCCTCGAAACCGTCGATGCACCCCATAAGGTTCAGGAGGGTGGACTTCCCCGCCCCTGAAGGGCCCATAATCGACACAATCTCACCCCTGTTTATTTCCAGAGAAACCCCTTTCAAAACTTTCAGGGCCGCATGGCCGGTACCATAATATTTTTCTACACTGTCTGCCTGTATAATCGTTCCGTTCATGGGTCCCCCTACTCGTACCTGATGGTCTCAACCGGCTTTTGACGTGACGCGTGCCAGGCGGGAAAAATTGCCGCCACGGTGCTGAGAAAAACGGCAAAAATGGAGATAAAAACCACGAATTCAGGCTTTACCACCGTGGGAATAGAATCAATATAGTAAACCGTCTTCGGCACAATGGAAACCACTGACCAGTCACCGAGATGAAAAAGAAGATATATTTTACTGCCAAGGTTATTGATGGAAGTTTCTACCCACCGGATAATCGCCTCGAGGTTCAGTGACGCTGCCAGCCCCAGGAGAACCCCCAGGAGAGTGCCGGCAACACCGATGAAAAAACCTTCGAGGATAAATATAATCATGATTGAATTCGGCTTAGCCCCCATTGACTTGAGAACACCGATGGCCTTGCGTTTCTCCATAACCACCATAACCAGTGTTCCCATGATGGTAAATCCCGCGGAAATAATAACGAGAAAAAGAATAATGGTCATGATCAGTTTCTCGAGTTTCAGGGCATAGAAGAGGTTGCGGTTCTTTTCCTCTGCTGTTCTTGTAATATATTCAAAACCGATGGCGGACTGGATACGGCTCGATACGACATCAAGGTCAGAGTAGACATCACGAATTTTAACGCCGATACCGCGGGCGACATCTCCCACCTGGTAGAGGCGCTGTGCCTGTTTAAAGTCCATTAAAATCAGTTTCGTATCGAAATCATAGTACCCTGTCTTGAAAAAGCCAAGCACCCTGTACCTTCCCATACCGGGAGTTACACCTTCACGTGCGGTAAGACGGCCACGGGGAACAATAATTTCAATATACTCGCCCCTCTTGATGCCATGGCTAATGGCCATCTCGGCGCCGATATAAATACCCTTCTTTTTCGTAAAGTCTTCTTTTCCTTCTTTTAGAAACTTCATGACATCGGGGGGAATTTTTTTCGCGGTACCGATACCGCGAATCATGACATAGCCGATATTCCTGTTATGCCTGAAAAGGGCCTCCCCCTGTACATAGGGATTAACACCAACCACGCCGGGGACCTTTTCAACCGTTGCGGCGAGTTTGCGGTAATCACGAATCGCATCACCCCGTGAATGTCCGTAGATATTGGATATGGTGATATGAGAATCCACATCGAGAATCTTGTCCTTGATCTGTGACTGGAAACCGTTCATGACGGATATGACAACTATAAGGATAAAAACACCGAGAAAAACGATCAGTATCGAAAGAAACGTATTAAAAGAAATAAAGCCCTGGCCCTTTTTCGACTTAAGATAACGAAACCCGATAAAGAGTTCATACAGGTTGAGCGTAAACTTTTTCATGAATACCTACCATTTGATACGTACAAAAGTACGGTTGAACATCAGCCAGCCGTCATCCTTTCGCGGCCCATCCAGGAAACTGACGAAACGCACGTCACCCTGAAGCCTCTGCACGGGGGCCCGGGTCTTTCTGCTGACTTCCGTAGCCGTAAAGGAAACGTCTGTTTTGATATACCTGTGCCCCGCACTGTCTTTCTGAATATCATCCCTGTCAAGTTTTTCAACAGAAATTATGGCGATATCCTTGATAAAATAGGTGCGAAACATTTCGGCAAAGACACGGCCTTCTTTTGGATTGACTTCACATTTTTTATAGAGGCGATAGTTGAGGGTCCTCGTTGACTTTGCCCACTTTTCAAGAACTGCACGGGGTTCCGCGGGTCTTTCCTCTTTTTTGCAGGAAGTTGTAAAAATCGCTGCGGCGAGTATTACCATAACTGATGCATAAATTTTTTTCTGCATTATCTTTTCTGTCCTGTATTTGACCTGTTTCTGGTATTTTTTATTCTGAATTAAGATTTCCCACAGGGTTGCAAAATTGTCATCTATTTTCAAGGGAAAAATATTTAAACCAGCCCCAGTTCCTTTTCACCGAAAACCTGGGCGGAGAACTTTTCGATTTTCGTGGCGGAATCCTTCCATGCATGCCCGGGAAGTCCCGCCTTGTAGCAGGTATGCTGCAGAAAGGTCTCTTTGTCCCAGCCCTGTTCCGTGGCAACCTGGGGCAGCAGGAGACCCTGGTTATAACCGCGGGAGATAATAATGCCGTCACGGCCCACAACAATTTCAGCCACGTCATGGACCTCTTCAATGGGAGAAAGAATTGAAACCTCGAGATCTATGGCGTCATATTCATCTTTTCTCAGGGGATTAAAGCGTGGGTCCCTGAATGCGGCAGAGGTTGCCATGTCAGTAATGGTCTCCGGTATGGGCTTTACCCCGACAATATAGCCAATACATCCCCTGAGGTTACCGCGGGCATGAAGGGTAACAAAGGCGCCGCACTTCTCCTGGAATATTCCATCATCCATTAAAGGCTCAGTGATACCTGAATCGATGCCGAGCTGGTCGGCAATGGTCTTGCGCGCCAGGCGCAAAACTTTTTCCTGCTGCTCCCTGGTCAGTTCAATCATCTTTTATCACCATTACTGTTTCACTATGGCGGCGGAAAGGTACCCTACCACCTGGCTCATGTCACCGGAGGTCTCCCCGGAAGTTCCATACCTGAGGATCTCCACGCCGGTGCCACCCAGTTTCCGGGCCAGCATCACCCCTGCAAGAATGGGCCCTTCGCCGCAGGCCTCGGCTCCCTTTTCAGAAAAAGCCTGCATAATTTCCTCAGCGCTGAAGGACTTCAGGCTTTCGATAAAGATACCGTCAAGTTTCTTTGCCCTGTCATAGCTGTGATAATGGGAAAGGTCCGTGGAAATGACAATGAGAAACTTCCTGCCATCCTGAGAAATGGCCGTGTAGAGGTCATCGGCAATCTGCCTGCATACCTCAGGGTTGACTGAGCCGACGACAATGGGTACAAGAGAAAATTGCCCCAGTACCGACTGCAGAAAGGGGACCTGTACTTCGAGTGAATGTTCCTGCTCATGGGCCTCACGGATAAAGGCAAAACGCCCCCTGCCGTTGAGGACACTGCCGGTCTTTTCATCAATGGGCACCTCTCCCAGGGGAGTCTCGTAGATGCCGGAGGGAATAATGGATGCCCCGTCAAAACGTGCCCGGTGAGAGGGGGCGAGAACAATAACCACATCGGGTTTCATGTCCCGTACCGCCTTGAAAGAATATGCCGCCACGGGACCTGAATAGATATATCCCGCGTGAGGAGAAATAACAGCAAGAACCTCGCCCTTCAGCTCAGGGGTTTCCGCCTTTTCGATATAGCCTGTGATCATGCGTGAGAGGACTTCCTTTTCCGCGGGATAGAAGGCCCCCGCCACGACCGGTTTCCTGTGCCACATTCTGCCGCCTCCTTCTGCTGCCGGAAAATAATACGGCGTTCATGCCACCTTTCTCCGCCGCATGGTATCAATTTACATCTGTTCCTCGATACGGTCAAAAATCTTTTCCGCCACGTCCCTCTTGGACAAAATAGGCAGCTTGATGCTCCTGCCGTCGCGGTTATAGATAACAATAATATTGGTCTCGCTGCCAAAACCCGCCCCTTTACGGGAAACATCGTTGAGGCAGATCATGTCCAGGTTCTTGTCCCTGAGTTTTCCCAGGGCGTACTCTTCCACATTGGTGGTCTCCGCGGCAAAGCCCACGACAAAAAGGTTGTCCCAGCCATTTTCTTTACGTTTAATGGCCACGTTTTTTAAAATATCAGGTGTCTTTTTCAGGGTCAGTACCAGTTCATTACCGCTTTTCTTGATCTTGTTTTCTGAAGGTTCACCCGCGGTATAGTCGGCGGGAGCGGCAGACATGATGAGGAGTGCCCCGTCTTCGAGCTCTTTTAAAACCGCCTCGAGCATGTCGGAAGTTGACTCAACCTCTTCGATACGAAAGGGTTTTTCCTCAAAGAGACGGCTGTCCATGGGACCGTGAATAAAGACAGTTTCCCGGGCCCTTTCGTGTGCCGCCTCGGCAATGGCGACCCCCATCCTTCCGGTAGAGGGATTTGATATAAAACGTACCGGGTCGAGCCATTCACGTGTCGGCCCGCCTGTAACGATGACTTTTCTATCCTTCAATAACATCGAGTGCCTTCCTGTATATGGTTTCAACCTCGGCGAGTTTTCCCGTTCCCTCGTCACCGCAGGCCACCTCGCCCGTATCGGGCTCGACGAAATAGTATCCCCAACTTTTCAGTTTCTTTATGTTTTCCTGTACCGGGCGGTGCAGGTACATGTTGGGATTCATGGCCGGGGCTATCAGTACCGGGCATGTCACGGACATAAATGTAGTACTCAAAAGGTCATCGGCAATCCCCGAGGCGAACTTGCCGATTATATTGGCCGTGGCAGGAGCCACTACCATGAGGTCCGCCCCGTCTTTCAGAGAGATGTGTCCCATCTCACGGCGTTCCATTGAATAGCTGTGGGTATAGACGGGATTACCTGAAAGTGTCTCAAAGGTCAAGGGGCTGACCAGGTGCAGAGAATTCTCTGTCAGCACTGTAAAAACATTGTCTCCCCCCTTTACAAAGAGGCGTGTCAGTTCATAGGCCTTGTAGGCGGCAATTGATGATGAGACTCCCAGTATTATTTTTCTCATGAGCGTTTGAATATCCTTTCCAGGTCACCCCTGGTAATGCGATGAACAAAGGGCCTTCCATGGGGACAGCGCAGTTCATACTCTCCGCTGAAGGCCCCCCTGACGATACGCTGCATGTCATCGGCGGAGAGGTTATCCCCTGCCCTTTTTGCCTGGTGACACGCCGCCGAGGCGGCAATGATATGGCGTATCTCCGTTGTTCCCTTTTCCTGCTGCAACTCCTCAAGGAATCCGAAAATAAATTCTTTTATATTGAGGCGCCCTGCGTTTACGGGAACGGCACGGACTGTAATGCTGTTATCAGAAAAATCTTCTATGTCAAATCCAGTTTCTGAAAATACGGATAAATAATCAAGGAGAAGTCGGTAATCCCCCGGGGGAAGTTCAATAATTTCCGGTACCAGGAGCTCCTGCTTTTCAATCTCACCCTGCCGTGCCAGGAGCCCGTCATAAATGAAACGTTCATGGGCGGCATGAAAATCTATAAAGTAGAGGCTCCCCTCACGTTCGACGGCAATATAGGTATCGAATATAATACCGAGTATCCCTTCGCTGCGGGTCTGGACATTCCGGTAGAAGCCCTCGAATGTTCTCATGCCGGGGAGAGTGTCTTCCGGCAGCGGTGGGGTGTTCGCGGTTGAAGCCGCAGCAGTGGATTCTTCTTTCACAGAGATGGGTCGTGCGCTGGCATGATAATCGGCCCGGGATGCGGTCTCTCTTTCTTTGTAGACTGCCCGGGAATATCCTGTCACGCCCGGGGTCTTCCCTGCCGCGGGGGCATTAACTTCACCCTCATGAAAAAATCTTTCATTTATTGCATGATCGCGGTCAAGGGCCTTTGAAGCCAGGCTGATTATCAGGCTGTCTATGTAACGCTGATCGAAAAGTTTCACCTCCCGCTTGGCGGGGTGGATGTTCACGTCCATGAGGTTCGGTTCGATCTCCATGAAAAGAACCGCCATGGGGTGTTTGCCCCTGGGGGCCACCGCCTCGTAAGCGCGGGTGAGGAGAAATCCCAGGTAGCGGTATTCAACGGGGCGGCCGTTGATAAAGAGAAGCTGCGCGGCGCGGGTCCCTTTCAGGTAATGGGGCCGCGAGAGGTACCCCGTGAGGCTCACCTTAAGGTCGCTGACGCTTTCACGGTAACAGTTGTCGAGAATGTCCCTTCCGTAGACCTGGCGTATTCTCTCATCAGGGTCAGATGTCCCCTGAAAGATGAGAGATTCTTTGCCGTCAGTCTCGAGGCGAAAGGTCACGTCATGGTTTGCCAGTGCCGCTTTTAATACAGTCTCGCGGATATATTTCATTTCAGTGCGGGGGCTCTTTAAGAACTTTTTACGCGCCGGGACATTATAGAAAAGGTTCTCTACGATGACCGTTGTCCCGGCGGGGCCGGCATAAGACCCGGTGCGCGCCTCGCCGTTGCGGATGTCGAGTCTTCCCCCCTCGCTTTCTTCGTGGCGCC
The DNA here is from genome assembly GCA_964534225.1 of uncultured Leptospirales bacterium. Classification (GTDB taxonomy): domain Bacteria; phylum Spirochaetota; class UBA4802; order UBA4802; family UBA5550; genus CAZHNW01. The sequence continues at coordinate 8,508 of CAZHNW010000141.1, forward strand.
GGGTCAACAGTGTCATATCTGAAATGGAGGAGATACTGGAGAGGGCCTCGCCGCGAAAACCGTAAGAGGCGCTCTCCTCGATATCATGAACGTCGCTGATCTTGCTCGTGGCGTGTTCTGTCACGGCAAGGCTGATATCTTCGCGATGGATACCCTCGCCGTCATCGGTAATGCTGATACGCTTCATTCCCCCGTCAAGGACCTGTACCTCGATGCGGCGGGCGCCGGCATCGAGACTGTTCTCCATGAGTTCCTTTACCACGGAAAAGGGCCCCTCCACCACCTCGCCGGCGGATCTCTTGTTCTTGACCACCTCGGAAAGGAGGTGAATGCGGCTTTCGGCTTCTGTCACGGTCACCTCAGGGCCTCGACAAGTTTTGGCAGTGTCTCTCCCGCGGGCCCTTCAATAAAAATATCGGTGATGGAGCCGGTAAGGCCCGTATGTTCGATGTTGCATTCAATGACAACGGCGCCGCGGGTTTTTGCTTCATGGGGGATGGCCGCGGCGGGATAGACCATGGCGCTGGTGCCGATAACAATGACGGCATCGGCATAGCCCGCGAGATTATGGCTCTCCGTGAGAGCCTGTTTCGGGATCATCTCACCGAAAAATATCACCGCGGGTTTCAGTATCTGGCTGCAGGCTTTACAGCGGGGGATCTCGCGCCCGGTCAGGTCAAAGTCATCAACGTGATAGTCCCGGCTGCACCGGCGGCATTCAAGGATGCTGGCGTTGCCATGATACTCGATAACGTTGCGGCTCCCCCCCTCCTGGTGGAGGTTGTCGATGTTCTGGGTGATCACCGCCTTGAGGTATCCCATTTTTTCAAGGTCAGCCAGTGCCCGGTGGGCGGGATTCGGCTCCGCGCTGTCAGTAACTTTTACCATTTCGAAAAGCATGTCCCATGCCTTTTCAGGACGGCGGTTAAAAGTTTCGATACTGGCATAGATATTGGGGTCATACTTTGCCCAGAGTCCCCCGGCGCTGCGGAAATCGGGTATACCGCTTTCCACGGATATCCCCGCCCCGGTGAGGGCTATGAGGTTTTCTGAGCCTTTGATTGCCTCTGCGGCGCTGAATATAGAGTCTTCAAGAGTTTTTTTCATTTGTTCATGCCTGTTCTACGGGGAATTACCCGTATATGTCACACAGGCGGGTAATTTATAAGGGTTGTCAATGAAAAAAGGGGGATGGGGTGATTGATAAGCGATTGGAGGCGAGGTTGGCGAACCTCGCCTCCAATCGCGTTCACCCCCCCCTTTTTTTATTGACAGTATCCCTCCCTCCTGATGTTTAACGTGAATACGTCACAAATAATGACCTTTTCGCAACCTGTATCCGGAAGCCCTGACACCGAAGGGCATGCCCAAAAGATATTTCCTTGTCTTAAACAGGTTAAGGCAGTACCATTGAACTAATAATAAATATGAGGAGCCATACATGAAAGTACGCTTTGCCCCCAGCCCCACGGGATTTCTCCATATCGGCAACGCCCGCACCGCCAT
>CAZHNW010000142.1:0-9911 GCA_964534225.1 uncultured Leptospirales bacterium
AATCCTGAATTTACCCAGAGGCTGATCAATAATTTTGCCCATCGACTTTTTGACTCTGAAGCAAAGATGCTTAAGGTCCTGAAAGAAGCTGAAAACAGGGCAGATGATAGAGAGGAAATAATGGCACGGTCTCTTTTAGCCATTCTGACTAATGGGAAAAACAGGGATGAAACTGAATGTGCTCTTTCAGAGAATGAAACAGCCTTTCTTCGCAAAAAACTTGAAGAAAGGCCCCTCACTGAAGATCTTTACGATTTTTTGAAAAAGAAATTTTATTATTTACAGAAAAAAACCAAAAAATAAGTATCACCCAAAAGGCATAAAATTTTTCGGTTCCTGTTCTGATACCCGGTATACATTTACGGAGAAGAAGCGGGCCGTTCATTAAAAGTAAGGCAGGAAGAGATGCAGTGCACTGTTGTTTTTCATGACCATTACTATGATTACCGCTACGCCTCTGATCCCGCGGCGGCACCGGGCCGTCTCGAGAGGATAATCAGTACCGTAGAGGAGAAAAAAAATTTTTATAGAATGGTGACTGCCTTGCCCGCTGCAGAAGAGGACATCCTGCGGGCCCATACTCCCCGTCACGTTCAGGAAATAAAAAATGACCCTTTGCTTTACAGGATGTCTCTCCTTGCCGCAGGTGGTTCAATCGTTGCCGCTGAAGAAGCCTGGGAGGGGAACCCGAGTTTCGCCGTGGTGCGCCCCCCGGGACATCACGCCTCAGCTGATTCATGCTGGGGGTTCTGTTATTTCAACAATATCAGTGTCAGCCTTCTTAAACTTTTTGCAGAGGGAAAGATAAAGAGCGCTTTTGTTCTTGATTTCGACCTTCATACCGGTGACGGGAACATTAATATCCTCCAGGAATACCAGGATGACTGTAAGGTTATCATTCACAACCCGTCTTCCAGTGACCGTAAAAGCTATATTGAAGAGGTAGAGTCCCTTATGAAGGAACTCCCCGCGGTGGATATATTTGCCGCATCTGCCGGATTCGACCAGGGGATTACTGACTGGGGAAATTTACTCTATCCCGAGGATTACCAGGAAATAGGCCGGCTCATGAAAGTCTATTCAGAAGAGAAAGGCAAAGGACGGCGATATGCCCTCCTTGAAGGGGGATATAACCATGAAGCCCTGGCGGAAAATTTTCATGCCTTTTGCACCGGTTTTGCAGGATAGAAGTTGTCGCTGGCCCTGAAAACAATTTTTACAAAAACTTTAAAATTTTTGTAACTAAAATCTTGACAAATTTTTTGAATATCCCGATATATCCAATAACAGGTCTGCTCCTCACCTTTTTAAAAGCAGGAGCTATAGAAAAGGGCTCGTGCGTAAAGTGCATGAGCCCTTTTCTTTTATGTATTTTGCATTACTGTTTTTTGTTTTTCAGAGTCACCCGGCAACCGGCTTAATGCCTTCTACCGGGGGAAGTAAACCTTTTCAATTTTTCTCCGAGAGACATGGCTTTTCGAATCTCTTTACGAAGCCGGTTCAATTCATCAGGGGGCGGTATGAACCAGCGACGGTAGGGAGTGACGATAAAACCGCCGATTCCCTTTCGCATGTTGAACTCGATTTCATCCGGGTCATCATCGATGATAAAGTCACCCCCGATCAGTGCCAGGTCCTTGCGGCGCCCTCTCATTTCAGGATCGTAGTTTTCCCGGTAAATAAAGTGTGTAAAAAAGCGCCGCAGAGCCTGCTCGTGAAGGATGAGGCGCGCCCTCTCCCGTGTTGAACTGGTCCAGAGTACAAGAATATGGCCGTTTCTTTTAAGCTCTTTAAGCAGCGTTATGATGCCGGGGCGTACTGTCGCACCTGTTTCATCGATGAGTGTATTGTCCATGTCAAAAACGATTTTCATTCAACTCTTTCTGTATGTTGACTCGTTGCGGCAATGATTTATCCGGGAGGTGACGTGACGCCTCGTCCTTCGCTGTCTGAAGATAAGTTTCGACAAGAATTTTGATACCCCTGTTGTTTACCATCTCCATGTGGGACGGGGGAGGTCCGGCAGGGAGGAGGCCCCTTTCTATTTTTTTTCTTATGGAGCGGTCCATGCCGGCAAGGGCGCCGGCGGTTTTTTCCAGCAGGGGGTGCAGGTCAGATGCAGGGATTTTTTTTTCTTCGGCACTGCGGCAGATTTCTTCCCATACCCTGCGGAGGATAAATCCTCCCGGGCCGTATCGCAGTTCAGGCGTTACGTTTTTTATAGGGGGAAGTTCACGATTCGCTGGAGTAATGTCTCCTGCCGGGGCCGGTAAAACTTCCCCCCTATTTAATTTTCTGTCTTTTGTGTAAGGGGGAAGTATATGCATCAGTATCATTTTTTCTTCATTGCTGAGACCGCTGTCCAGGTCGGTATCAAAGAAGATGACGCCCTGCCTGCCGGTACGAGAATCGGTGAGAGAGAGGGCACCCATTTCAGGGATATCCCCTGTCTGCATCAGGGACGCGACAACTTCCCCGTATGCTTCTTCTGCCTCATCTGATGCTCCGCCCGCAAGTGAAAGGATGCGCTGCCGTATCTCTTCGAGAAAGGTGAGCTGTTCCCGTGTAAAGGTGTCTGCTCCTGCCGCGGGGGCGGGCCTGTTCAGCATGGTCTCTTTCGCAGGGGAGGGTATGACTTCCTTCATATTTTTTTCTCCTTTTCTTTTTTCGATGCCGGTTTAACCGGTTTTGATGTAAGATCTTTTTTGTCAGACCAGATGAGATTGTAGTAATGTCGTGTCGTGAAATCCATGTTGATTGACTGGTAGGCGGCGCCGATAACCGCATTCATGGGAAGATAGACAGGGTTCCCCCGGTAATAGGGCCGTGCCGCGGACCTGATGTAATCGTAGTTGGAGAACATTTCAATGTTCTGCCCCGACAGAAGATAGTTGAAATCTTCTGCACGGCAGAAATCGATGAGGTTTTCAATAAAACGGGGTATGTAAATGTCAGCCGATTTAGGGACATTGCGCATGTTGATCACATCGATGACCAGCGCCTTTTTGCCGGTTGTTTTATCTTCGAGTATTACCAGTGAGGCGTATCCGCACCACCTGTTTCGGTAAAAGATATAGTAGAAGAGTGACGCGGGGTCTTTGAGCTGGTCAATGTTCCGCAGGTTGCAGTCCCCGGCGACATTGGACCTGAAGGCAAGGGCGTGGTCCTTTCCCGGCCTGAAGCTGATGACATCTCCGCCGGTGATTTTTTCACCGCTGACGCCGGTGAGGCGGCTGTTGTACTTTTCCACCAGGAAAAGTCGTTTCTGCTGCCGGTCGATAAAAGAAAGTTCTTTGCCCGGTGATTTTTCGCGGGAATTGCCGGTAAGCTGTGATTTTCTCAGCCTGAGAAAATGCCGTAGTTCAGAAATGGTTGAAAGAGATGAAAAAATATTTTCCCTGCCGGGGAATGCCGCGTCAAATTCCTTTTCACATGAACCGATGATTTCTTTTGCCAGGGGGCCATAGATCATGTTTTCCGTGTCAAGGAGGGCGTGCTGTATCAGGGGAAGATAATCCTCTTCGAGAAGGGTCTCATCCTTTCTCAGTTCATTGAATGAGGGATCCCTGTAGAGGGCCTCGAGAAAAAACCTGAAGGCGACCTCTTCAACGCCATCATTTTTTTCATTGTACCAGCATCGGAGAACAAGGGGACCGAGGGCGCAGATTTTTTCACGAAAATTTTCGGGTGACGCCGTTTGATAAAGGATTTTAGTTCATCGATGCTTTCTACGGGAAGTGGATCGCCTCGAAGGGCCTGGAACATTTTTTTGCGCGCCTTTTTACCTGCCACGGCATTTTCAAGAAAGAGGGCAAATGTTTTTTCGTAGGTGGCGGATTTTTCAGGACGCAGTTCATGTATCTTTTTACGAAAGCCTGTTTCGGTTCCCGCGTTAGATCCCTCTGAATTAATAATGAAGGGGGGCAGGTGACAGGCTGCCTCTGGCAGGCTGATGCCGCTGACAGAATCACAGAACCTGTCGAATTCAAGGCGCTGAAATTCATTACCAAGGAGAGTGAACAGCTGTTGGCGCCCTTCTTTTGCTGTCACGGAGTAGGATGTTTTTTTCTGAAAAGAGGCAATCAGTTGTCTCAGGTTGCCTGGGGGCTGGTCATCTTCGAGGTGCCTGATAAAAATATTCAGTTCAACGTTATCGGCCTTGAGGATGAATTCAAGGATGTAGTTCTTTTTCAGGGGGTTGACCCGGTTGAATATTTTCAGGAGATTTTTTTTCCTGTGAGGATTTTCCAGCGTGCTCACAAGGGAGATATATTTTGTTACCTCGGGAAAATCATGGCGGCGTGAGTGTATAATGACAAGCCTCAGTGATAGGTAGAGAAAGGCTTCTGTGTCGCGGCCCCTTTCCTGGAAATACCAGATATCCCGGTAACGGCGGGCCGTATCCATGATGGCGGCATCTTCAGCATCACCAAAGATATTCCTGTTCTCTTCTATAAAATGGTTGAATTTAAAGGGAATCATTTCAAGAAGGGGCATGGCCCTGAAGGGTTTCTCACGGTACCAGGAGAGTATCTCAGGGATAATAAAATGAGCCCCCCTGCGGAGTCCCGGCAAAAGAGCAGTGTGGAATTTTTCATGCTCACGGAAACGGTTCAGGAGAAAAAGGGCCGCCTCTCTTCCCCCCAGTTCGCCAAGCCAGCCGATGATACTCACCTTGATGTCTTCTGAAACGCGCGGATATATACCGGTAAAATATTTTAAAAAGAAGCGTCCCCTGTCAGAACAGGGATCAAGACCGGTAAAATCCATTGGAGCAAAACCGGGCAGGGTCGGGTCGCTGACGAGTCTGAGAATTTGACGCCGGACGGCGGCGTCCCTCAGTCCTGACACGAAAAGAGCGGTGGCCTCATCCCGTCCCAGGGTGAGGCGATAGTGGCGGATGAGGCGGATGATAAAATTGCGAGTTGCGTTCCATGTTTTCGTAAAGTCGAAATAGGATGATGGAAAGTTTATGGCGAAGTGATCAGCAGTTTTAATCCCGAGGAGGTTAACTGTTGCCTCCTGCCATGATGGGAAGGCAAGCGCACCGGTGACAAGATCGTATTCACCCTCAAAGAGAGCCGGAAATATTTTTTCAAGATAACCCATGCCGGGATGCCGCGACCGCAGGCGGCAGAGAAGAAACCATGTAAGACATTTTTTTTCGGGGGAAGTTTTAACTGCATGATAGCAGGCGAAAATAAAGCGGTAGAATGCAACTGAAATGGCATCGTCATAGAAGGAGTCAACAAGGTATGCAAGTTCAGAAAGCCCGGTAGGCAGTGTTGCCATATTTTCTTTTTTAAATTCTTGTACCTTTTGTTCAAGGAGGGTAATCATAGAGTCCCGATTGCCGTTGCGGGCACAGAGGGATGCTTCTGAAAAAATATTTTTATGAGACGTGCTGGATGAAGTGCCTCTATCTTTTTTTTCGGGATGAGAATGGGAAAAGAATGACATTTCCATTTTTGAAAGACTGATGCAGAATTCAAGAAGCCATTCTGTGTTTTTTATCATTTCAGGCAGGGAACACCATTCAGAGGAAGTGTGCTGGTAAACAGCGCCGCTGCAGAAATCGATGACTTTTGCCCCCTTTTCAAAAAAGACAGAAGCATCACCTCCGATGTATCCTGAGCGGTAATTGAGAACTGTCGGGGAGAGTCCACATGTACGGGCGGTTTCTTCTGCCAGGGCCTGAAGTGGGTCATTTTGATCACAGTGACATACCGCGATATGGGGTTCGTATACGGGAGAGGTGCGTACAGGAACATCGACTGAAATAATGGCATCGAAAAGTGAAAGATAACGTTGAGATATGGCGCGGGCTCCCTGCCATCCTGTTTCTTCCTTAACGGTGAAAAGGACATGAAGCCTTTCAAGATGATGCAGAAAAAGTGAAGACGCGCTGATAACTTCGAGTATCATGGCAATACCGCCCCTGTCATCAACTCCGAGATTGAGATTTCCGGTTTCGGTAATGGTCCCTTCGGGAGAGACAGAAACAGTACGTTCACCGGAAAAAGAGGGGAAGGTATCCATATGTGCCGTAAGGAGAAGTGAACCCCCACCAGGGTGTCCTCCCCTTAAGGCTGCATGAAGATTGCCCTTTGAATCAATACGAAGTGAATCGGCCCCCAGTCTTTGCATGTCTTTGTAAAGGCAGGTGCGAACAGTCTCTTCTTTTCCTGATGGGCCGTCAATTTTAAGAAGGGTAAGGAGTGATGAAAGAAATCGTGCCTGATCAACACGCTGAATTCTGTTTGAACTTTTTAGATCAAAAGGATGTGACCGCATGTAACCCTCCCCGCATCTGTTTCTGGAGGGTTAGACGAAAAGTCGGTAAAATTTTAAGATTTTTTTTGAATATTGAAGAAAGATTTTATTCTGTCATTTTTATTGTACCTGAAGTTCAATAAAAATGAAATGTTTCAGGTTGTCTGAAAGAATATAGCGGCCCCTGGAGATGCGTTCAAATGTTGCCGTGCCGCCGCTGGTTTCGACCAGTTCATAATCGTCACCATGGATTAGATAGTAACGATGTCCTTTTCCCGGTGAGTCAATTTCAAGTGTGGAGTATTTTTTACCCATGATGAAACGAAGCTGAAGGTCTTCGCTGCCCATTCGTGACCTGAACTCGATCTGTTTTTGCGGAGAACGGGAGAGTACCGCTGTCTGCCCGGGAATATGCCTGCTCAGGGAACGGGGGATATACCCGTTTTCATTTACTGCAAGAGATATCCTGTCAGGGACGTCTTCATGAACATTCTCTGCTTCCGGGGAACCAGCCAAAAAAAAATCTTCATAGAGGTAGCGGCATGAATCACATCCGGCCATGTGACGAAAAAGTTCGAGTTTATCTTTATCGTCATTGACCCTGCCTTCTGCGAGAGCGAGAATTTTCATCTCTTTTTCTGTAGTGCAGGGGGTGCTGTTGAGTATTCTGTCTAATTTTTTTTCCATGGCGGCACCATCAGTTTATTATTAATTTGCGGGGAAACTGAGCATCGATTTTTTGTGACAGGAGCTGGAATAGCTCATTTTTGTAATAGGTTACCGTGGCGGGTGATTTATTTACCATGCGGGCGATTTCCTTTTTCCTGACACCATCAGCCAGCATTCTGAAAACAAGCTGTTTTTCTTCGGGAAGTTTTTTTACTTCATGGTTTATCAAAGAGAATATTTCATCGAGAATTATCTCATCGATAACTTCATCGTCAACCTGCCTGAAAAGTGAAACGGTACTGTTTTTCTTTTCATAATCAATGTCACTGTTGAATTCAGCGGAGTGTCGCATCGTCTCGTCTTTGCGGGACTTCATTGAGTCGATAACAACCCTCCTGCATGCATAAAAAATCCATGTTGAATCAGCACAGTCACCCCTGAAATTATCGAGGCCGCCATCGAGCAGGATGACGATAACGTCCTGGCGAAAATCTTCGTAATCCGTTTCAGTGAGAGCAAGGCCATATCTGGATGCCAGTTTTTTCAGCATAGGAATGATGCTCTGAATATTTCGTTCTATGAAAGCGGCCTTGTCGGCGTCGTCCTTTTGTGGCGATGGCATGCATTTTCCCCGTATTGCAGTTCTGCGTTTTTTAAAGAAAATGATACCTGTCAGGGGCATTGTCAAACAGTTTTTCACGTCTCCGGTTACTGGCTCTGCATTCATTACTGGTTCCTGTTCATTACCTTATTTTTTGATTCTCCCCATTTTGACGAGACAATACAAAAAATTTTGAAATATTTTCTATTTTTTTAGAATTGTTGGATTAACGTAGAAAAACATCGTGACATAAATATTCAGTTTCGAGGGAAAAAAGAAATGCCCTTAATCCCTGTAATAGAAGAGATAGTTGTAGCGTGAAACATCCCTGTCTCCGTAGAGTTCCTTGAGGTTCTCAAGGGTCTCCCCGAAGGCATTAAAAATATTTTTTCCTTCTGAGAGCCATTGTTCAAAGAAAGAAGTAAAAAAACAGAGACTCCTGTTTATCTCCAGGAACCATCGTGTCCCGATGTAGTATTCTGTTCCCGCCTTAAGGGCATGGCGCGGGAAGGAGACGAGGCCAATGGGAGAGGCCTTCGCGGACTCGCAGCCGTTAGAAATGATAAGGCGTGGAGCATGTCCCTTTAGCCGCTGCAGGGAACTGCATGAAAAAATATCACCATTTTCACAAACCCATCCTGTTTGAGAGGGAGACTCACTGCTGCGGGCATGGCCGTAATAGATTACGGCTGAATAGGGGTTTTTTACCAGGTGCGCAAGGAGGTAACCTTCAGATTCGGCCCGTATGGTGGTAAGGACCCCGCCGGTGGTTCTGTTAAGGAGATCAGCCTTGATTCTTTTTAACTGTTCATTGAATCCTGGTATTTCCTCTCCTGAGCCAGTAACAAGGAGTATTTTTTTTTCGCTTTCATCAAGGTTCCAGGCACTTGCCGGGGCGTCAATGTCAACCCGCCGGTAGAGGGGCATTATCTGAGGGCTTATGGGGGGAAGTGCAAGCTCCCAGGGAATCCCGTCAAGTTTATGGTCGAATTGAATGTGCAGGCCATAACGCTGAATGTTTTCGATTTCCATGTTCAGGCGGTCGTTCGTCAGGAAACTTTTCAGGACATTGCGCAACAGTTTAAGGTCTTTTTCAACGGGCCGGTCATGGATGATCCTGTTGTTGAGTTTCTGGTCTCCTGACTCAATTTCTTCCATGAGTTCTTCCTGCTGGGAACGGGTCAGTTTTATCCTGAAGGGCATTTTACGGTTGCCATGGATGATGATGTAGTTGATGTAGCTGAATTCCCGCGTGTTCTGGGAAGAAACCAGCATTATATACCGGCGCAAATTTGAACTACTCAGGGCGGAGGCATGGTAGTGACGTGCCTGTTTCATGGCTGCCTCCTTCAGGTTCTGGATATCGAGCCCGAGGGAGTGTTTAAGAAGGGCCGTTATTTCAAGGGGTTTCCCGAAAAGAACCGCCAGGAGACTGAGGCTCTGAATCTCATTATTGCCGGGGAATAGATTAGCCGCCCCGGCAAGGGCTTCTTTGACTTCTTCGCTATGAAAAACTGTTCCCATGACGGCTGATTTTTTTTTGCGGTGAATGTAACGTTGAATACAAACAAGAGTCCTGTTGTAATCGAGGCCAGTTTTTTCAAAGAAATCTATAAAGGCATCGTGTTCATACTCGAGTTCCTTTCGGGCGATAACTGGCAGAGAAAGTTCATCCGTGAGGGACGTGATATCACGCAGCCGGAAAAGGCCTGCTAAAAGGTGTTCAGGCATCACCTGGAGACTGCCGCTGTTGCGTGCCTTCTGGTGCGCAATGTTCATCGCCAGGCTTGCTCCCGTGGAGAGACGGTTTTTCCTGCGGAGTTCGTTGACCTTCTGCCGGGCAAAATCACTGTAGCTGCTGTTTTGTTTTTCAGTGAGGGTAAGGTAATGTTCAAGGGAATGAATTGCCTCCCAGGTGCGCTGTGTCTTTTCTTCCCCCAGCCCACGATAGAGCCATGCCTGTGAGAGACCCGGAGTGGTATCAATGGCTTTTTTAAAGGCATCAAGGGCTTTTTCGTATTCCTCTTTTTTAAAGAGTGTCAGCCCCCTGTTGAACATCGCCTTCCCGTAATCGGGTTTCGCTTCAAGGGCTCTCTCAAAATAATTGAGAGCCCTCTCCATGTCAATAGATTGCAGGGCGGCCCCTTTGTTGTTCAGGGTATAGGGATCTGCAGGAGAGATTTCAAGGGCCCTGTCATAGAAATCGAGGGCCTTATCTGTTTTCCCCAGGTTCTGGTAACACTGTCCTATTTTATTGAGAGTATACATGTCCCGGGGATTGCTTTCATGAAAGAATAAATAGTAGTCCAGGGCCCCGGAAAAATCGCCACTGTTAAAAAATATGTTTCCCGCGTTATAGAGGGAGTCG
>CAZHNW010000143.1:0-9910 GCA_964534225.1 uncultured Leptospirales bacterium
GACAGATCTGAATAACTGGAACAGTGATGATAAATGGGTCCAGAGAAAATGGGTCAGGGGTTTTTATAATATAAGAAATAATGAGAAAGAAGGAGAAAACAATGAGCAATAAAAATCTATTAATTGAGTTTCATATTTTGCAAAATCATGCAGCATCAAATCTGAACAGGGATGATACTGGAAGTGTAAAGGATGTTGTTTTTGGCGGTGTACCCAGAGCGCGAATATCAAGTCAGTCTTTAAAACGGGCAATCAGAAAATCGGATGTTTTCTTTGAGTATCTTGAAAAAGAAAAGCTTGGATTACGAACAAAGTATTTACCGGAAAAAGTAAAAGAAGGCTTATTAGAGGCTGGTGTGGCAGAGAAAGAGGTTGAGAAATTTATTGAATTGTTAATGAAGATTGGAGGGGGTAGTGGTGAGACCAGAGAAGAACATAAAATGACTTCTCAACTGATGTTTTTAAGTGATGAAAATATTCAAACAATAATTGATAATTATTCTAAATTAAAATCAGTTAAGGAGAAGGAATTGGCTGTAACAATAAGAGATCTTATTGAGCAAAAATGTAATGTCCCCGTTGATGTTGCTCTATTCGGGAGGATGACAACCAATCAACCTATTAAAGATATTAATGCCTGTTGTCAGGTTGCTCATGCTTTTTCTGTTAACAGACATACAAAGGAATTTGATTATTTTACTGCGGTAGATGATCTTTCAGAAAAATACTCTGATGATCCCGGAGCAGGTCACTTAGGTGAAACAGAATTTACCTCTGCCTGCTTTTATAAATATCTCTCTATTGATTTTTCTTCACTGGCTGATATCCTGAAAAATGAAGAGTTGGCTGTTAGTGCAGTATGCGGTTTGCTGAAAGCTGCTTCATTTTCTAATCCATCAGGTAAGCAGAATAGTTTTGCATCTCATACCCTGCCACATTTTATTGGTATTGAAATCAAGGATAAGAAAATTCCGGTAAACTATTGTAACGCCTTTGTTGATCCAGTTGCTAAAGGAAACTGGCTTGATGAATCTGTTTCAATGATAACCAGGCATGCTGTAGATATAAGAGAATCATATTCTTTACCTGTTGTAGCAAAAGCTGTATTTGATAAAACAGAAAAAGGAAAAGATTTTGGAGAGCAAATGACCAAGCTTGATGATTTAGAGAATTGGATGAAAGATAATCTTGCATGATGGTGGTGTAATATGGAATATCTTGTAATAAGAATCCAGGGATTGATGATGTCCTTTGGTGAGGGGGATCACTGGGATGTTAGAGGTACAAATAAATTTCCTACAAAGAGTTTTTTGATTGGGATAATAGCCGCTGGTCTTGGCTTCTCTCGAAATGAAACTGAAAAAATTAGGGAAATTTCTCAGGGAGTAACTTTTGCCTGCAGAGAGGATAAACAGCCAGTTTTTCTCAGAGACTTTCATACAATTCTTGATACAATGAAAGCAAATGGTAAAAAGAATGATAATGCAGTAATCTCTCCGCGACATTATCTATCAGATGGCTGTTACACTGTATTGCTGGGATTAAAAGGTAAACACCTAAAGGATACCATTGTACGGTCACTGACCAATCCAGTATGGCCTCCATACCTGGGAAGAAAGTCATGTATTCCTTCTGTTCCTCTTTTTTCAGGTGAATCTATTTCAGCAAAGGATGACTATGAGGCATTTAAACTGGTAAAATCTATAAATGATAATGAAGCTGTAAATGTTTATAGTTGTATCGGTGAATCAGAATATGGAAGAATGAGTTATGTTAAAGATGAAATATTATCTTTTGAGCCAAGGGTCTATAAGGATCGGAAGGTTTATTATTATACTATTTCTTCAGATGAAATTGGTAAATAGGAGGGAAAATGTACCTATCAAAACTCGACCTAAATCTCCGTTCCAAAAATGTAAGAAGAGATATCAACAATATATATGAACTCCACCGGTCCATTTATAAATGTTTTCCTGATAAAGAAGAAGGTGGTCCGGGCAGACTTGTGTATAGACTGGAAGATTATCAACATTCAGTAATGAATAGACAGTATTCTATGCCTGTTTTAATCGTTTCTGAAAAAGAGCCTGATTTTGATAAACTATCTGGTGAGTATTCCCTTGGGGTGAAGACATTGCAATATCCTGAAAAATTGAAAAATGTAAACCAGGGGGTAATTTATAGATTTCTTTTACGTGGCAATCCAACGAAGAAAGTAAAAGGGAAACGTATCCCATTAAAAACATATGAAGAGAGACTGCAATGGATTCAGAAAAAGTCAGATCAAAGTGGTTTTGATTTACTGGACTGTTTGATAAAATCTGAAAGAATAAAAGAATCAGTAAAAACAGATATTGTAAAAAATAATACTTCTGGAGTGAGAAAAATTACATTCAACTCAGTCATTTATGAAGGCACCTTAAAGATAACAGATATTGAAATATTTAAAAGTTCTTTATACAATGGTATCGGAAGCGGTAAAGCCTTCGGTTTTGGTCTTATGACAATAGCAAAATGTTAATTTTTAACAGGTGAGGGTTTATGAAACATTTACAAAGAGTAGTAAATGCAATAATAACCGAGGGAGATGAAGCCGGTTACATTGGAACATGTTTTAATGTAGCAGTGGTTACCCAGGGAGCCACATTGGATGAGGTTGTTAAAAATCTTAAAGAGGCAATTGAGCTTCATTTTGATGGTGAAGATCTTGCAGAAATGGGGTTTGTGGATAATCCGGCGGTTGTAATAACCTATGAACTGGAGCCCCTCTATGTCCACGCTTAAAAGATTGTCCGGTCAGGATGTCAGCCCTGATCATAAAGAACTGGATACGGGCACGTTGCGTGCTATTGTAAGGCAGGCCTCTGCATATATTGATTTAGAAACATTGAAGAATCATTTTTATTCTAAATAAAGGATAGAATCATGGCAAACAGAGATCTCCAGGAATTACCAAAATTCGAAGATAAATGGTCTTATCTCTACTTCGAAAAAGGAAATATTCATCTCCATTCGAAATCTGTCGGTTATTACTATAAAGAGAAGGTCGTGCCTATACCGGTTGAAACAGTGAATTTGATATTACTCGGGCCGGGGACAACAATTACTCATGAAGCTGTTAGAAGAATAGCCGAATCTCGTTGTCTTCTCGCGTGGACTGGTGAGCAGGGCGTGAGGTTTTATGCCTCAGGCTATACTGGTACATATTCAGCAAGAAATATGCTTCACCAGATTCAAAGATATGCAGATGAAAAAAAGCGTCTTGAAACTGTTATCAGGATGTACCAGATGAGATTCGAAGATGAATTACCTGAATCGATAACAATTGAACAATTACGGGGTAAAGAAGGGTACAGGGTTCGCAGTATATATTCTTATTATGCCAAAGAATTCGGCGTACCCTGGGTGGGAAGAAGTTATAATCAAAACAACTGGAAAAGCTCTGATCCCGTCAATCGTGCTTTATCTGCCGCAAATTCTACACTTTATGGTATTGTACATGCGGCAATAATTGCCGCAGGATATTCACCTGCAATAGGGTTTATTCATACGGGTAAGCAGCTTTCTTTTGTATATGATATTGCTGACCTTTATAAAACTGAATTTACCATACCAGTATCATTTGAAATTGCCGTTTCGGATTATGATAATATTGAGAGAGAAGTAAGGTTGAAGTTAAGGGATATTTTTCGTGAGAAAAAATTGTTAAAGAGAATAATACCTGATATCAAGGAGGTCCTTTTTGATAATTCTGATAGTGGAGAAGACCCCTCAGGGTTTGAAGGGCGAGATGTCGCGGTTAACTATTGAATTCAAGCCGGGTGTTTTTATTGGTAATATTAATGCGAGGGTCAGAGATAAATTATGGGACCGTGTTGTCAATAAATGGAATATTGACGCATTAATGATATATACAACAAACAATGAACAGGGCTACCGTGTGCGGTCTAACGGCAAAACTTCACGAGAAGTATTTGATTGTGAGGGAGTGCTTCTGGCGGGACATTCCCTGGAATAAATCCTGATTTCGGTCTTTGAAAACTAAACATGCATTTGCTAAATTAATTTTTAATATTTTCCCCACGCATGTGGGGGTGAACCGGCGCTAAAGGATACGGCTGATTTTATGCGCAAATTTTCCCCACGCATGTGGGGGTGAACCGGAGCTCCCGAATGAATTGGAACAAGCATGAAAATTTTCCCCACGCATGTGGGGGTGAACCGAACAACACGATCCGGACACATAAAGTCATGGTATTTTCCCCACGCATGTGGGGGTGAACCGGCTTCCCGTCTCTCAGGGACGCGGCTGGTGAAATTTTCCCCACGCATGTGGGGGGCCACAGGGCGCGTGGATTAAAGCCCTGTCACGGCATTTGTCCCTGGTGCCACGAGCCGGGGGGACATCCCTGAGGCGAGGGTGAGAGGATTAAAGGAATGAATGTGAAAAAAATCATGAAAAACAGTGAATCATTTTAGGATATGAATTTTATCTTTTTCAACGAGTTTTCCATTTACATATTTGTGAATCAAACTTGATAGTAATGTTTGGTAGGGGATGCCCTCTTCGACAGCTTTTCTCTGGATCGATTCGAGGTCTCTTTGTGAGATTCGAATGTTGATTCTTTTATCTTTTTTAAGACTTGCTTTCGCATAATTTTCATGCTGGGCAATTTCTTTTTTCATGCCGGGAATTTCTTTCCATTCATCATTTTCAAAAGAATTTACTATATCTTTTTCGTATTTATCCAGTTTATTTTTCATCGGTTTCCTCCAGGTAGATTTTTGTCGCTTTTCGGCTCGGTATAATGGTTTTTAGAAAAATTTTGTCATTATTTTTTACAAAGGGAACAAGGTAGGCATAATTATCAATTTCTATGATATACATTTTTTGATCAGGGTATCGTTCTCTATTGGGATGCTCGACTATGGCCAATATATTCCCTTTTTCGATAAAGAATATGATCTCTTCAAAGGAGACACCTCTTTCTGATTTTAATTGATCGTTTTTCTCAGGATTCCAGTCATAAACAATCATATTAATAATATATTGCAATGTGTGCTTAATGTCAACAATTGTGCGCGCGACCCGCACGCTGGAAGTGTCTGCGGAGCCATGGCGTGTGAGGGGTAGATCTCCTGGGGGGGGGTGATACCACCCCCCCAGGAGATCTACATTATTAATGGGTAAAAACGAATTTGAATCCCCAAAGGTGAAAGTGAGTGTTTTTGAGCTGGTAATATCAACAGCAGTCAAATTTACTGCTGAAGAGTGGTCCCAGATGCCTTCATCATAGCCATAAACAACATCTCCGGCAGTCGGGCCATTATCCCCACTCCCGTCAACATCGACAAGAACAGCAAAATAAACATTGTCCTGGGCATCTGCGGGTGGTGTAAAGGTGACGGTACCGCTTGCTGATGAAATTGAATTTGCACCAGTTTCCAGCGGATCCTCTCCATCGGTAAAAGGATCGGCAACAGCAAAAACGTGGACATATATCTTGTGTGATGCATCAACTGTTTCTGCTCCGGTATAGTCGACGTTAACTGTAATTGTTACTGGTTCGTTGCTGTCATCATCGCAGCCTGTGGTGATAACAAAGGCCAGGCAGACAATAAACGCAATTAGAATTTTTTTGATCATTACAACCTCCATAGTTTTATGTTTATGACCAGAGAGGCATTGTTTTCTATTTTTAAAAAGATTATGCCTTTACATCTCTGCTCAAAAAAGACCGGGCAGTACGCCTCAACTTTTTAAAGAGTATAGCAGAGATTTCTTTGCACGTCAATAACGCGGTGGGGATTTTTTGCTGAGAGATGAGGGAGGTGAAAAGAAGGCTTTTATTGTATCTACAGCGTATCCAGTGGCTCGAAATCGATGTCCACGTCCACTGAGAAAAGAGCTGATGTCATCGATAAGGGCTGGGCGGTCGGGGCCGATGGCGCTGAGTACGGCAAACTGTTTTATGGCGTTACCTCACCTGTTTAACGCCGAAATCATCTCAGGGACATGGGCATTTGCCAAGTCCCCTGCGGCAGCGAATTTACTCTCTTTTCCGCAAGGGGCTTGACAGCAGTGAACTCTTAAGGTAAGGCAGTATGCAGGAAGTTTAACCCAATGATACACGGAATCGGCACTGACATCGTTGAAATTGCCCGCATCAGTAAATTGCGGAAAACATATGGTGAGAGTTTTCTCAGGAAAATTCTCTCCCCCGAGGAGATATCTTCCATCCCCAGGGGAGATCCCGATGCCTGTATCGCGGGACGCTTTGCCGCCCGTGAGGCGCTGGTAAAGGCCCTGAAAGAGAAAGACTTTGACTTCCCCGCAATAATAATCCGTAATGACGAGGCGGGGGCCCCGTTTTTTGTCTTTCCCGAAGGTTTCGACCCGGGGTTGAGACTTCATCTCTCTATCAGCCATGAACGCCATTATGCCACTGCCGTGGTTGTCGCCGAAATACCTGGCTGAATATCCACTCAGCACGGTCCGTTAAATCCCTTAAAAAACCTTGACTATTCAAAGGAAGAAATTGTAATGACTCCATTCTGCCATAGAAGGAGCCTGCCATGAAATCCAGCTCGATCCATGAAGTCATCGAAGATATCCGCCAGGGAAAGATGATTATTCTTGTTGATAACGAAGACCGCGAAAACGAGGGAGACCTGGTTGTCGCCGCGGAGTACTGTACCCCTGAAATTATAAACTTCATGGCAAAATACGGGCGCGGCCTTATCTGTGCCCCCATGGAGCAGGAGATGATCGACCGTCTCGAACTGAAACTGATGGTAACAGAAAACACTGACAAGTACGGTACCGCCTTTACTGTTTCCGTTGATGCTGTCGAAGGAACCACAACAGGGATTTCCGCCCCGGACAGGGCAAAAACCGTTGAGGTTTTGATCGATGAAAAAACCGGCCCCGAAGACCTGAGAAGGCCGGGTCATATTTTCCCCCTTTCGGCGCGCCTGGGGGGTGTCCTGGTACGGGCGGGGCACAGCGAAGGCGCTGTTGACCTGGCAAAGATGGCGGGCCTCAAGGGAGCCGGTGTTATCTGTGAGATCCTCAACGAGGACGGTACCATGGCACGGCGTCCTGATCTTGAAAAGTTTGCAAAGAAACATGATCTTAAGATTGCCACAATCTCAGACCTGATAAAATACCGTCAGCACATCGAGCGCCTGGTGACCCGGGTCTCTTCGGCGCACCTGCCCACTGATTACGGTGAGTTCGAAATCGTTGCCTATGACTCTAAATTCGAGAATGTAACCCACGTTGCCATGGTAAAGGGTAATGTTTCAGGAAAAGAAGATGTTCTCGTGCGTGTCCACTCAGAGTGCCTCACCGGTGATGTCCTGGCATCACGCCGCTGCGACTGCGGCAGCCAGCTTCACCGCGCCATGATGATGGTGGAACAGGAAGGCGAGGGTGTTGTCCTCTACATGCGCCAGGAAGGGCGCGGCATCGGCCTGGGCAACAAGGTAAAGGCCTACAACCTGCAGGACCAGGGGATGGATACGGTTGAGGCGAACATTGAGCTCGGTTTCCCCGACGACCTGAGGGACTACGGCATCGGCGCCCAGATACTCGTTGACCTGGGGCTGCATAAGATCCGCCTCATGACCAATAACCCGAAAAAGATCATCGGTCTCGAGGGGTACGGCCTTGAAATTACCGAAAGGGTTCCCATCGAGATACAGGCAAAGGATGAGAACCTCAGGTATCTTACTACCAAGCGTGACAAGATGGGGCATTTCATCATGGGCCAGGAGGAAGAAAGCAAGTAATGCCTGACCAGTCCGCAACAATTCTTGTTATTGATGATGAAGAGGTCATTCGGTTTACCCTGCAGAAGAAACTCTCCCGCCTGGGGTATCATGTCATTTCACTCGAAAAGGCCGAAGACGCCCTCTACCTGATAAAGAACGATGAGCAGACCATTGACCTGATCATTTCAGATATCAAGCTGCGAAAAATGGACGGCATCGAGCTCCTGCGCCGTGTCAAGGCCCTTGATGAACCCATTCCCGTGATGCTCATTACCGGTCACGGCAATGTCGAAGATGCCGTAACGGCCCTACGGTTCGGCGCCAATGATTTTATCCGCAAGCCCTTTGATATCAATGACGTTGCCTCGTCGGTTAGGTCCATACTGCGGCGCAAGCATGAACGCCTTCTCGAGGAGAGTTTTGCCCGCTTTACCGAATATGAAAAGGCCGTCTTTCGTATCCCCATTGATACTTCCATCATGAATACTATTTCATACAAGCTGACAAAAGACCTGGCTCCCCTGGGGCTTTGTAATGCCATCACAGCGGAGAATATTGCCCTTGCCCTGAAAGAGGCTATCAGTAATGCAATGTACCACGGCAACCTCGAGATATGCAGTTCAATGAGGGAGCAGGGGGGCGTAAAGGTCTTCAACGAGGAAATCGAAAAACGAAAAGAAGACCCCCGTTACCGGGACCGTCTTGTAAAGATAACCTATGAACAGAACGGTGAGTATGTTGAATACATGATCGAGGACGAAGGCCCCGGTTTCGATTACCGGTCTCTTCCGGATGCCCGTGATCCCGAGAATTTTTTTAAGAACAGCGGCCGGGGGCTTCTGATCATTCAGCTTCACATGGATGATGTTTCATGGAATGAAAAGGGTAACTGTATTATCATGCGAAAAAACCGGGTGCAGCAGAACGGAAACCAGGGATAGGTGAATGTATACAATTAAATGGATCGATGATAAAGTCTCCATACTTGACCAGCGGAGACTTCCCCATGAAGAACGCTACAGTGAATATACCGATTACACCGGTGTTGTCGAGGCCATCCGCAGCATGGAGGTGAGGGGTGCCCCTGCCATCGGTATCGCCGCGGCCATGGGTATTGCCCTGGCGGCGCGTCATTTTGGTGATTTGAAAAAAGAAGCTTTTCTTGAAGAGATGAACCATGCCTGTGATCTCTTTGCCGCCACACGCCCCACGGCGGTGAACCTTTTCTGGGCCATAGATCGTATGAAAAAGATTATGCAGGGGGAAGGTCCCGTCAGTGAAATCCTTTCCCGCCTTCGGCAGGAGTCAGAAAAAATCCTCCAGGAGGATATCGATGCCAATCACCGTCTCGGTTCCGCCGGGAGCCGTTTTCTCGAAGATGGTGACGTGGTAATGACACACTGCAATGCCGGGGCCCTGGCTACCGGGGGATTCGGTACCGCCCTGGGGGTCATTCGCGCCGCCATCGAAGAGGGCAAAAAAATTTCGGTCTTTGCCTGTGAGACCCGTCCCGTTCTGCAGGGGGCGCGCCTCACCGCCTGGGAACTGATGGCAGACGGGATCGAGGTTACGGTTATATCCGATAACATGGCGGCACATTTCATGAAAGAGGGCCTCATAAAAAAGGTTATTGTCGGCGCTGACCGTATCGCCGCCAATGGTGATGCCGCCAACAAGATTGGCACCTACTGTCATGCCGTGGCGGCGCAATTTCATAAAATCCCCTTTTATGTTGCCGCCCCGGTTTCTACTATTGATGCAGGCACCGCCAGGGGAGAAGACATCGTTATCGAAGAGAGAAGCGTTGATGAGGTCGCTTTCGTGGGCACAACCCAGGTGGTTCCCGAGGGGGTATCGATTCGAAATCCCGCCTTTGACGTCACACCCGCCTCACTGATTACCGCCATTATTACCGAAAAGGGCGTGGTGGAAAATCCGGGAGAAAAGGGCGTCAGGGAACTGGTGTAACGGTAATTATCTGAAGTAAACTACCAGCTCTGCAGGTGAGACTTAAAAAGGCTTTGCCGGGCTGTGCGAGAGATTTAAAATAATTTCGATAGAGATATGTTCTATTTATACTGAGAGGCTGTCATGGATGACAGTTTGAACAGTATTTAGTAAAAGGGCGGCGCTC
>CAZHNW010000144.1:0-9669 GCA_964534225.1 uncultured Leptospirales bacterium
TTCCCTCATAATTATCGTACCCGCCTTGATGATATTATCTCCCGATTTAGAAGATTCCTTTGCCAGAGTTTTTGCCTGCTGAACAATACGCCTGGCGTAACCACCCATCGTCACCAGGGGATTACGAATCTCATGGGCAATATGGGCAGCTATCCTTCCTACGGCAGCCATCTTTTCAGATTCCACGATGGCTTCCTGTTTTCTGGATATCTTATCCATCTCACGCTTCACCGCCACGAGGCTGTTAAAGCTCTCTATCGAGAGGGCAGCCTGGGAGGCAAAAATCGTAAGCAATTCAATACTGTCATTTCCAATGGGTACCTGGTTAAACTTATTATCCACAATAATGACACCTATTGAACGGTTAACGGCAACAATAGGTACAACAACAAACTCTTTTACATCAAGAAGCGACCTGATGTCTTCCCCTACAGAATCATCAGAATATGAATCATAAACATGGATAAAATCCTTCGTCATGAAAGAACGAGCGAGTACATTATCATCGTTAAGGGAATAAGCGGCATCAAGAACCATGCGCAGCAGTTCCCTGCCGCTTTCGATTTGAAATTCTTCGCTTGAATTGATGTTTACCGGTATAGAAGGAGCTGAACTCCAGATATGAATAGCCTCTTCAAAAGAATCGGGACCTACCGCCATTTTACCCTCCAGGCTTTTCCCGTTTTCACTAACCAGAAAAAGCATGGCACGATTGAATCCGAGCCCCGATCCTGAGGTAACCCCCGTCAAGATAGTATAAAGAACCCTTTCGATTTCAACATCGCTTTGAATTGATTCTGATATCTGGCTGAGAAGGGATATCTGGTAGTCCTTTCTCAGTTTACTTGTCACGTCATCGATAATCAGAATAATCTGTCGACGGCCCTGTACGAGTATATTGGAAATTTTAATATCAGCAATAATGGATACCTTGTTCACTGAGAGTAGATGTGTTTTTTCAAGAATTACCGATGTGCCCTCTTTTTTTACCTTTTCGATACCTCCCTTGAGGCGAGCGTTAACGAAGTAAAAAACCTCTTCTATATTCTTACCGGCAATATCATCAACATCGAATTGAAATTTATTACAGAACCCCTCGTTTGCAAAAACAATAGCGCTTTCGTCATCCATAACAACAAAATATGAACTGATAGAAAAAACTATATTTTGATACAGCTCATGAAATTTATCGATCTCCTCTCTCTGAGCGGTCACCACACTGTCGAGATGCCTTCCCACCATCAGGAGTTCTTTCAACACCAGGGCCATGCCATCATCCCCGTCAATGCTTGAATCCTGCAGAAAGAACCGCCCCTTCCTCAGCTGTTCAATAACACTTTTCAGAAACCGTACCCTTTTTGAATAAAAAAAGTTACCTCCCAGGGCCATCAGGACTATCCGGAGGAGGTAATATACCAGCAATCCTGCTGCAATATAGATAATGGTATACTCTTCTATCTCTGTTCTCTTCAGATAGAGGGAGTAAAAATAAAAGGCAAGAAGCAGATCTGGCAGGTGAAACAGAAAAAGTGCCAGTGCCACGACTCTACTTATTTTTTTCTGCATAGTCCGGTTCCATTCTTATACGTAAATGCCTGGAAATCAATTTTATTCCTGAGCCTTCGGGCTGACCTGAAAAATTTCTGCAGTTCAGGCATTAGGAGGTGTCCCAAAATTTTTGTCATTCTATCATTAAAGCAACATGCTTTTTATTGTCCCTCGCCCCCCCCTGAAACAGGGGGATTTTTAAATTCAACGGTAGTGCCCCCTCCGGGATTAGAGAGCTTTCCGGTGAATTCTTTTCTTAATCATAAATAATTATTGCCATAATATAATGAAATAATCAATTTGTTTTTCATAAAAAAATAATATTTATGAGGAAATCCATGAAACTTCTACTGGCGACACGGAACAGCAACAAAGTCCATGAAATAAGGGAAAAACTGGGAACCGACTCCAACTTCGAAATCCTCTCCCTGGAAGACTTTCCAGATGCGCCTGAAACAGTAGAAGACGGGACCACCTTTGCTGAAAATGCCCTGAACAAGGCACGGACAATCTCTGAATATACGGGACTTCCCGTTCTTGCCGATGATTCAGGCCTGGCCGTGGATGCCCTCGACGGGCGCCCCGGTGTTTATTCCGCCCGTTACGGGGGAAAAGGGATAAGTGACACTGAACGCAACATGAAACTCCTCGATGAAATGAAAGATATTGTCGTAGGAAGAACAGCACATTTTATCTGTGTCATTGCCATCGTCTTCCCGGACAGGAGCGAATATACCGCCGAAGGAAGATGCAGTGGTGAAATAATCACCGAGATGAGGGGAACCAATGGTTTCGGATATGACCCGATTTTCTTCCTCCATGAATTCAACAAGACCATGGCGCAGCTCCCCCTGGAGACAAAAAACAGAATCAGCCACCGTGCGCGGGCTCTGGACAGGGCAGCAGAAATCCTGGGTAAAGTCAGCGAATAACCGGCATGGACAGAACAACTTCATCGCATATTTTAAAAAAACTGGAAAAGCATTACGGAACAGTAAAAGCTGACCTTGACTTTAGAAACCTCTACGAGCTGGCAGTGGCAGTAGTCCTGTCTGCACAGACAACAGACAAGCAGGTTAACGCTGCCTCACCTGTCCTCTTTTCAAAATATCCTGATTTTGACTCACTTGCACACGCAGGAACAAAAGACGTGCAGACATTAATAAAAAGCACCGGCTTTTACCGTAACAAGGCATCAAACATAATTAACCTTGCGCGCAAAGTAACAGAAGAATATCAGGGAAGACTCCCGGAGAGCCGTGAAGAGCTGGAAAAACTTCCCGGAGTGGGAAGAAAATCTGCCAATGTAATCCTTTCAATCGGTTTCGGTAAACCCGCCCTTGCAGTTGACACCCATGTGATGAGAATAGCCAACCGCCTCGGTTACATAGAATCAAAAAATCCCCTGGATGTCGAAAAGGCACTAACAGAAAACATCCCTGAAAAAAAATGGACATCCACTCATCTTCTCTTCATCCGTCACGGCAGGGCCATCTGCAGGGCGCGTAATCCCCTCTGCACCTCATGTCCTATCGAGGGGCTTTGCCAGAGTCGCGATAAAACTTCCTGAAACGTATTATTACAGCAGGGTTGTTGGCGTGATGCTCTTCGCTCTGGGCGGGATCGATGCCGGTTATGGCTTTCAGGGCGCTGTAGGCATTAACACTTAATTCTGCGTCAATGCTTGAAAGCTTCTCGACAAGCCATGGGATCGACTCGATATCACCGGCGACACCAGCAACTTCCATTGCCCAGACCCTGTGATGACGCCTGCCCTTTTCAATTCTTCGGTAGAAGTCACCGCGGTAACGGTTATTCAAATAACGGGCGGCATAGCGGGTAACATTCTCATAAACCCCGCTCTCTCCCCTTCTCATTTCTGCAATAATTTTTCTCATGAAAAAATCAAAATCAAGATCAACAGATTTTTCAATCAGGTATGGCATGACCTTTTCCCATGAAGCAAGAGGAACCCCTTTCAAAATTATCTTCCATTCGTCTTTGCTGTAATCAATATCATATGAATAAAAACGGGAATAGCTGACAAGGGTAACCAGGCGCCCCGGAGAGTAATCCTTCATTATCCTTTTTTCCATCATTTCAAGGGGAAAAGAAAAACCGCTTCTCATAATCCTGTCAGCGGCAAAATAAAAACCGGAATAACTGGCACTTCCTGCAAAGAGAAAGAGGGAAAGGAGTCCCGTAGTGAGAGCATGAATAGATACAGCAAAGAGAAAGGCGGGGAGCGTATAGAGGGCTTTTAACTTCCCCTCATCAAAAAATTCGTAGAATAAGAAATAGAAAAAAATGAAATACTTGGCGATTTTGATAATAGAAACCGCCATGCCCGCACTAAAATAAATATAAACAAGTTTATCGAGAACAAAAAGATAGAAAACAGAGGTGGCAAGAAAAACAGGAATTGTCACCTGGGGATCACGCCTCATTTTTAAAATCACCAGCAGAATCAAACTGTAGATAATTGTATTGGCATAGCCCCCGCTGAGAAGGCTAATCAGTGGATACCCCGGCCACCCCGCTGAGCCGAGATGATCCACAAGGCCATAGGCAACCGTAATCAGGTAGATAAGGGCAAAGGGAATAACCCTTAAACGAAAAAAGAGGGACAGGAGCCCCCGGCGGCGCCCCTTTTCTTCAATTTCTTTTTTTTTCAGACTTTCCAGATCAAGGGCGGCAAAATTAAAAATCGTATAGAATGAAAAAAGAAAAATATAAACCCTGACGATTATCGATATGCCGTCCCACCTGTAATTATAATTAAAGATTATATTAACAATAAAGAGGACAAAAAGGATGATAAAAAATGTAGTGAGTTTTTTCAACTCTTCGATCAGAATATGCATTTCTCATTCACCCCTGCGCAGGGTAGCCACCCGGGTCAAACCGCCGTAATCGTTGAGAAGGCTGACACCGTACCCATTTACCCCTGCTGTTTCAAGAATAAAATCTTTCATATCACTTCCGATTTCTAGGATAATAACACCCTTATCTCCAAGAAAGGCCTGGGCTTCTTCAATGATTCTCCTGATGATACTGCGCCCTTCATCATCACAGTAGAGTGCTTCTTCTGGTTCAAAAGTCAGTTCCCGTTGAAGGTTTACCTCAAGTGCGGGATTAACATAGGGAGGATTGGATACAATCACATCAAAGCGCATACCCGCCCATGGTTCAAAAAGGTCACCACAGGCGAAATCAATCCGTCCGGGACCAAGAAGAGCATTGCTGTTCTCAGTAGCACAGGCCACAGCGGCGGGGGAATTGTCAGAGGCACAGATGGTGACATCTCCCCGGGAATGTTTCAGGGCAACGGCGATACACCCTGAGCCGGTGCAAAGATCAAGAGCAGCACCGTTCAGCGGGGCATGATAAACCGCCATGTCCACAAGGAGTTCAGTTTCAGGCCGGGGTATCAGTACATTTTCATCAACATGAAAAGTCAGGGAATAAAACTCCTTTTCACCGGTAATATAGGCAACGGGGCGGCCTTTACTTCGTTCATCAACAAGGGATTTTATTTTTTTTTCCAGGGGGGAAGTTACTTCTTCATCAGCATCAACCAGTATGCGGTGCCGTTCAATTCCGGCAGCATGGGCAATAATAACCTCAGCGTCGAGAAGAGGGCTTTCGATACCGGCTTCTTTCAGGCGTGCCGATGATTCCTGAAGCAGCTCGCGATAGGTCATTTATTCCTCCTCTGGAAATATCCGGAAACTACTGGTTCACCGACTGCAGCAGTTCTTCGATCTCCCGTTGCTTTAATGCCTCAACGACCTCATCGATTTCTCCGGCAAGAAAACTTTCAAGGGAATAGAGGGTCAGACCAATACGGTGGTCTGTTATGCGTGACTGTGGGAAGTTATAGGTTCGTATCCTCTCACTCCTGTCACCGGAGCCGATCTGTGACTTTCGCATCTGTGACTCCTTTGCCATCCTCTCCTTGTTTTCCCTTTCAAAGAGACGGGCACGTAGAACCCGCAACGCCTTGGCCTTATTCTTATGCTGAGACTTTTCATCCTGGCAGGTAACAATCATCCCAGTAGGCACGTGAGTGATCCTTACGGCGGAATCCGTTGTATTGACTGACTGCCCTCCATGACCTGAGGCGCGGTAGACATCAATCCGGAGATCATTGGGGTCAACATCAATCTCGTTCTCTTCAGCCTCGGGGAGGACAGCGACAGTAACCGCGGAGGTATGGATGCGGCCGCCTGATTCAGTGGCAGGGACCCTCTGGACACGGTGTCCTCCGGATTCATATTTTAAATTATCGTAAGCCTCTTCACTCCTGATGGAGAATATGACCTCCTTGTAACCACCGATTTCGGTAGTATTTCCGTCAATAAGTTCCATTTTCCAGCCCTTGAGATCAGCGTAACGGCTGTACATGCGGAAAAGATCGGCAGCAAAAAGGGCCGCCTCATCACCACCGGTTCCGGCCCTTATCTCGAGAATGACATCCTTGCCTGAATTAGGGTCCTTAGGAAGAAGCTGGATTATCAATTCATCGCCCAGTTCCTCTATGGCATTTTTCAATGAATCAATGTCATCGCGCAGCATCGTTTTCATTTCATCATCTGTTTCAGCATCGATGAGTTCTTCATTGTCAGCCAGTTCCTTCCGCGCGTTGAGCCATTTATGGTAATTCTGAATAATCGGCATGAGTTGAGAATGTTCACGATTCAGGTCACGGAGAAGATTCTGGTTTGAGATTACCTCTGGCTTGACCATTTCCGCCTCAATATGCGCAAATCTTTCTTCAACTTTTTTCAGTTTATCTTCCATATGGTTTTGCCCCCGAAACGGTTCACCGCGACTTTAAAGAAAGAAAAAAAAACAGCGGCATAAACCGCTTTTTAAAAACACATCTATTATGCGCTCCCGGGAGGACTCGAACCTCCGGCACATGGTTTAGGAAACCACTGCTCTATCCGCCTGAGCTACGGGAGCAAACATTAATTTTAAAGGCTGGGAACAAACTAAAAATTGCTGAATATTTATCAAGAAAAAAACAGTGCAGGCAAAGATTAAGTTCTCTCCGGATAAATCAGTCTCATGCATACATATTCTTTCTGCGTGATGTGACCACGCGTTGAAAGTCACGTATATTCTTTACCACGATCCTGTCACCGTAGAGTTCAATTTTATCCAGCTGGCTGAGGTGATTGAGCTGTTTCTGAACTTCCGCCTCAGCCATACCTGCCCAGCTTGCCACCTGGGGAGCTGTTACAGGTAGAGAAATCTCGTTCTGGAGGTCAAGATGAGGGTCCTGTTCCGACAGCATTATAAGTACATCCATGACCTTAAGATTGGGTTCTTCAAGAAGAAGTATCATGAGACGCCTTTTAGCGTCATAAATACGTTTTGAAAAAATCAGAAGAAGCTTATAGGCAAGCTGCGGATTTCCCTGCAAAAGAGCATCAAAATTATCGCGATGAAATCTCAGGAGCTTCACATGGTCCATGGCAATTGCCGTGGCAGAGCGGGGCTCCTCCTCAAGAATAGACATTTCACCAAAAACGTCCCCGGTTGTAAGAACATCAAGGGTCTTTTCCCTGTTATTTATCAGTTTGACAATGCGAATTCTTCCGCTGTGGATGAAATAAAACTCATTACCCGGCTCATATTCACAAAAAATAATCTCATTGGGTGAATACTCTACGCCAAATTTTTCTAAAAAGTTGTCATCAAGGGGCATTGACATCATAACACCTACAGCTGTTTTAATTTTTCCCGTGCCTCTTCTGTCAGGTTATCCTGGGGAGGCATGGAAGAGACCTTCATAAGATAGGTACGGGCCTTTTCTCCCTGGTTGACCGCTTCAAAAACAAGGGCAATTTGAAAATAAGCAGCCTTTATGCTGTCAGACTGGGGATACTGCTTTATAAGGGCGCCCAGCTGCTGCATCGCTTCTTTATATTGACCAAGCCCGACATTGCATTTCCCGATATTGAGAGCCAGTCGGGCATCTCCATTCTCGTCACCCATGCTTCCTGAACCCTTAAGTGTCTCAAGTATCTGCAGGCCCTCATCAAAGTTTCCACTCTCGATATGACTTTCAGCTTTTTCAATTGATGGAGGAGACGATACCCCCGCTGAAGAATCATCAAAAGAAAAATCATCGAAATCGCCCAGGTTATCATCACTGGCAAGAAAATCATCCATCTCAGATGAGAGAGAAGATGAATCCTTAGTCTCTGAACCGGTAAAATCATCCATGGGCCCTGCATCATCATCAAAGGAAAAACCGTCATCAGCACTCGGAGTGGAAGGAGCAGAAGAAGGGGAGACATCGCCGAAATCCATATCTCCATCAGAGGGGGCCACGTCTCCTGAATCGATGGCCTTGATCCTCTGCATGGCAGTGGCGGCATACTCGGTATCAGGATAATATTCCATATACTTTTTAAAGGCATAGGCAGCCTGTTCAAAAACCCCTGCCTTGTAATAATATTCACCAATACGGAAAAGTTCAACAGCGGGATTAACTGCTTCTCCTTCTCCCAGGGCGGAACGTACCATTTTATGAATTCTTCTCAACTGGTTACTGAAGACCCTAAGCATTTTTCGTACAACATTGACATTTCTTAAAACGAGGCGTTCAAAATCAGCAAGTCCAAGAACAAGTACTGACGTTTCACCCACAGTCTGTGCCGTCTCCTCCCGGGGATACTTACCCAGCGCGGATTTAACACCAAAAAATTCACCATGGCGCACATCTTCTTTTACTTCCTCTCCCGTATCCAGCTTTATTGAGGTTAAAAATACCCTCCCCGACTTGAGGATATAGACATATTCAGACTTGTCCCCTTCGAAATAGATTATTGACCCGGACTTATATGTCCTGGTCATGATTCCGCCGGTACCTGTTTTTCCGTTTGTCATTTACAAAGTCTCCGCTTAAAAATCAA
Organism: uncultured Leptospirales bacterium; assembly: GCA_964534225.1. Taxonomy (GTDB): domain Bacteria; phylum Spirochaetota; class UBA4802; order UBA4802; family UBA5550; genus CAZHNW01. The sequence goes on from CAZHNW010000144.1 coordinate 8,478, forward strand.
AATCTACAGGTAAAAAGGTAAATTCTTTTTTGAAACCGACAGCCCTGCTGATACGCTTCAAAAGACCGAGAAGATCACCAACTATCAGACGATCCTCTCCCTGCATAACAATACTCTGGTAGTTAATTCCATGCGCATCAAAGAGATCACTGTATTCCGCACTGCCGTACAGGGGTTTGCCGTTAATAACAACCAGAAGCACATCACTCAGATCAGAACTGACAACCGAAGAAACAGGGCTTCCTCCATTATTCTTAAAAAGTACAAGATCGGCGACATAGCCCTTGCTGATCTTACCGTGATCATGCAGTCTGAATGCCCGGGCGGCATTGACCGTAACCATCTTTAGAATCTGCTCATCAGAAATGTCCTGGTCATAGAGTTCCCGGTAAAGGGCTTTATCAAAACGCATTTCATAAAGAAGGTTTTCGCCCCCCGACATGGGGGAATCAGTACCAATGCACACATTAATGCCCTTTTCAAGCAGCATCTTAACATTGGCCGTACGGTTGAACATGAACATGTTGGAATCACCACACCATACAACTGATGCTTCAGCCTTTTTTATTTTATCCATATCAGAAGGAGAAAAAGCAAGGCCATGAATCAATACAGAATGCTCTCCCAGGCCTCCCTTTCTTTCCAGGGTATCTATATCTCCCCTGGTTTCTTCATCATAGCCCTCGGCAATATGTGTTAGAAAAGGAAGATCATTTTCAACGGCCTTTTCATATTCAACCGCAATTTCATCACCCCATGCCAGGGCGAAAGAAGATATACTGTGCACAAGGGAATACTCCCTGATGGCCTTGACAGGCAACATGTCATAGAAAGGCTCTGCCACAAAGTGTGGAATATGGTCTGATACGGTGGTAGCTCCTGAAACAAGATTACGGTAACCCGCCAGAAGATAGAGATCCCTGTTTTCAATCTGCTGACGTTCCTGGTAAACAGGAGACGACTTCAGGTCATTATCCCAGGGGAGCCAGTTTTCGTAAGGGCCATTGCCGACCTTGGGCTGATAATTGCCGATTAGGTGATCATGGCCATTGATAAGGCCGGGGACACAGATGGCGTCTTCAACTTCAAGAACGAAATCAGAATCAACAGAACGTTTTCCTGCTTCGTGAATTCTCTCCCCCTCGATCAAAATGTTCCCTTTCTTTATGTGCTCTTAAGGTGTAAGAACCGT
>CAZHNW010000145.1:0-5317 GCA_964534225.1 uncultured Leptospirales bacterium
GATAGGAAAAAACGAATGTTGTAGAGCTTTGGGCTTTCATAATATATAATAAATATATTTAACGATGTCAACTCTGCAGGTATTAATTTTTTAATAATTAAATATATATAATTTCTGGGCAGAAAAACAGACCTTAATCCAGACAAATGAACTAATACTTGACATAAAAACACCACCTTTCATAAAGAAAAAGCATCATTTTACGTCATCACATGTTTAAGTTTTATTCCTTTTTTTAATTTCGAAAGCTTTACAGGGAAATCTGTTACAACTGAAAGAGACCGGGGCCGATAAGTTAAAAAACAGGGCAAAGTTTTCACAGGCCCTTCAGGAAAAACAATCTATTATTACCTATGGAGCTAACAATGAAAAGAAGCTATTTTCTTGTGGTTATACTTGCATCATTCCTCGCTTTTCAGAGCTCGCAGGATACCCGTGATCCAAAAAGTTCTTCTGAAGAGAAAAAAGTTTCTGCCAGTATCACCGCAGAGACCAATAATGATATCGTGAAGAACTCTTCATATCAGTATCCTTTATTCTACAAGGGAATCTATCTGAATATTGCTTCAGCACGAAGCATGAATAAACTGAAAAAGTTTGTAGAGAGTGCAAAAAAAGCAGGTATCAACACTTTCGTTCTTGATACCCAGAGCTCTCGTTACAAAAAATGCATAGTACCTTCTGAAAATGTCGCCTTTCTAAAAGAAAATGGCATTCACCCAATAGCCCGTGTTGTGGTTTTTCCCCTGGGATTGAAATACTACCCGGTTTCAAAAAAAGTCATTCAGTCAAAGCTTGATATAGCTGAAAGTGCATGCAAAGCGGGATTTAAAGAAATTCAGTTCGATTATATCCGTTTTAATGACTCCAATCGACTTCGTCACCTGAGTCTGAAAAAACGTTATGCCTTTATTGAAGGATTTCTTGCCCGGGCAGGAAGACACCTGAAAAAATATGATGTTAAAATTGCTGCTGACATTTTTGGCCGTATTCCCCTTAATCGAAGGGACCTCATAGGACAGCGCATGGAAGGCCTTGACAGGGTCGTTGATATCATTTGTCCCATGGCTTATCCTTCTCATTATACATGGAGTAGAAAGTTGCAGCATAATCCCTATAAAACTGTCTATATTACCTCAAAAAAGGCAAATGATCGTACCAAAAAGGCAGAAATTGTTACCTATATACAGGCCTTTAAAATGCGCCTTGGCCCCAACTCTTATCCTCATTACCTGAAACAGCAGATCAAAGCTGTACATGATTCAGGAATTCGCGGATTCATATTCTGGAATGCACGACAGGATTACCGTGTCCCATTCAGTGTAGCCGGCAAATATTATAAAAGAGCGGAAAGAATATCCCGCCGGGCAGGTACGAAATCAAAAGAGGCAATATAGCTGAATAAAGGCCATACCGCGCAGGTGTGAAAGAGTGGGGGTGTTTACAAACACCCCCACTCTTTCACGCCTGCATCATCACATTATTCCTTCTCAAAACTCTCCGAATATTTTACCCTGTTGCCTCCGGTGACCCGCGCTGTTACTTTTAGAATACGATCACGGGCAAGTGAAAAATAACGGAACCCCGGTTTCGGCTGCTGGACATTATTAACTTTGAGGTAACGCCCCCTCTTTTTATCGAGGACCCACTTTTCAAGGGTAACAAGGTGTCTTTCACCATCAAGTTTTATCTCAAAGACTTTTTCCTGTGATTCGAGCCCCGTTGAGGTTCGTCCCTTTTCCACTTTATCAATGAAAATACGGTAGTAACAACGCCTGTCCTGCGAAGGATTTTTTATATCATCATTGAAAATAATGAATTTAAAATTGTAGCTGTCGGGGCTTTTATATCTCTCCTTTTGGACTGCTTTACCGCCAAGGCAGGAGATAAAAAATGGCACAATTGCAATTATGAACAACAGGTGAAACAATGAAGCTTTTTTCATTAATCAATACCTCTAATCTGTATGCTGTATGGTGTTTCAAAGGTACCGCGCACAGGGGAAATAATCACATACCCCCTGCGGTCAATGGTTTCAATCACTTCTTGTTCTTCATTTCCCTGGATGGTGACAGTTTTCAGGGCATATCCCATGGGGTCAGTAATTCCTGCTTTGAGCTCTCCCCCTTCAACCCCTTTTATAAGAAATTTCAATCTCTTTCTTTTTCCACCTTTCGTTTTTAACAGGAAAAAATCTTTATCATCGCGTGAAGAGATATAGCCTGTGGCAATATCCCCCGTAACGGGTGTGGCCGTTTCAATACTGTTGTTCGGCTCGATTTCCATATTCTTATAATTTTTCAGGTTTTCAATAGTAAGGGTGTAGGTTCTGTTTTCACCGGATGCAGCGTTTTTCCAGTAAACACCGCAGTAGAAGGGAACCTGCAGATGAAGGTTCGGGTGTACTTCCTTTCCTTCGCCGGTTTCATTATCTATACGGACGATCTCATTCCTGTTGCGGTCAAGAATTTTCAGGTATACATCCCCTTGCCCTGAGGGTGTGCTAACTTCAATGCGGTAGAGAGAGGTGATATCCGTTTTTTCATAGAGAAAGTAATCAATATCAGATTCCCTGTTTATAGCAGCAGTGACAGTGGCATCCTTGACGATCATGGCCGAGTCAGGAGAATCATTGGGTTCCAGTTCAGTTCCCGGTACATGAGGATTTCCCGTCACTTTCAGGGAATAGGGCATGTCATGGTTTGACTGAAATGAGTGCGCGGTGACAAGAATGTAATACTTCCCCGCATTTTTAAGCCCGATTGACTTGAGCATTTCTGGCCCTCCTGCAGGGTTTTCGTCACTGCGGCTGATAAGATTCATATCAGGGCCATAAATTTCAAGGAGAGAATTGACGCCGGGGACTTCTGTCAGGGTTACGTCCACCATAAGGGGACTCTCTCCAATAATTTCAGCATTGAACACGAACCAGTCCTCTTCACGGTAGGTGTTTTCTTTCTGCTGGTTTTTGCGATTGTATGAAGGTGAAAAGTATCCATTGATTTCATGATCAAAGAGAATCAGGGTGGCTTCAGCATGACTGTCGTTGGGTTCAGATTCCTCAGAAATAAAATCACGCATGCTGGCAGTGAATTTATAGGGAATTTCTTTGTTTGATTTTTTGCGGTCTCTTTCACCGTGAAGAATGACAATGTACCAGGGACCTGCTGTGACATGTAGATTCGCCAGTTTTTCAGGAGAGGATTTGCGGGCATCATCGATAATTTTTACCATTTCAGGTTCAGGCCCGCCCTTCCATACCTGGATGGCGAGGTTGATCCCCTTAAGACCGGAAAGTGATACATCAAGAACCCCTTCTGTCTGCAGAGAAAGCATGTAGGCATCACGGTCATCACTGCTGTCCATGTATCCCTGGACGGTTTTGCCCAGTTCAATAGCCGTGGCAGAGGCAAAGGCATTGTTCGGCTCTTTTTCGGTAAGGGGTTTTTTGCCGCAGCCAGTAATAAAGAGAGTACTTAAGAAAAAGAATAATAGCAAGAAAGAATAAAGAAAACGCATTCACTGCCTCCGTTTTTAATTATCTACTCAAAAAACTGTAATGACGTCAATTATATTTCTTCCAGCGTCGTTCTTCACGCTGCATCGTGGTAAAAAATTTTTGAGGTGCTTCAATTTTCACACATACCGCGTAATTCGCAGCAGGGTGCCGGAAGGAAATCATCGTTGACCAGAGGAACAGCCCCTTGCCCTTTAATACATTGCCGGCTTCACTGTAAAGGGCATCTCCCACTACCGGCGTTCCCAGTTCAGCGCAGTGACGCCGTATCTGGTGTTTACGGCCGGTTTCGGGGAAAATTCGCAGGTGGGAAATTTCACCGTTTTTCAAAGAGGGGACCTTCTCAAGGGTCATGTACCTGCTCAGGGCCTGTCTGCCATCCACAGGTGTGTCAACCTCGCCTTCTTTTCCGGGGTACCCCGCAACCAGTGCATCATATGCCTTTATGACCCTTCCCTCCTGGAATTCACGGGAGAGAAAAATCATGGCCCGGCGGGTTTTTGCAGCAAGGAGAAGCCCCCCTGTTGCCCTGTCAAGGCGGTGGACCGGGCGGGGTTTCAAAAGTGCATCGGGCGCACCGGATTTTTCAAGATTGAAGGGAAGTGCATTTTCAACTGTCTGGAACATGTTGCCGTTGACTCGAAATCCCGGGGGTTTTTCCACAACGGCGCAGCAGTCATCCTCGAACAATACATTGAGAGAAAGTCCAAAGGGAGGGCCCGGGGCCTTTTCCTCAATGGAGACGTAAAGGGTATCCCCTGAATTAAGGATATAGAAACGGTCTTTCCTCTCACTGTTCACGGTGATGAGCCCTGCTTTCAGGGCGTTACGAATGCTCTTGCGGCTGAAATAGAGGGAGCTGTTTTCAAGGAGATAATCTTCTATACGCGGTGCATCGGCTGTTTCAACGGTTGTACCGCCATTGATTTTTTCTATGATGAAGGATTCATGGAGGACCATAGGTGCTTTAACTTCCCCCCATCATGAAAAAAGCTGAAGCTGTTCTTCTTCGTCACGGTGACGGCGTTCCTGTTCATGGAAGCTGCAGAGTCTTTTTTCGATACGTGACAGAAAGGGCGAACGTTTCTGTACAAGGGTACGGTTTCGCCAGTTTCTTTTTCCCGCATGAGAAAGAAAAAGAGTATCTTCGGTACGCGTCATGCCCACATAAAGGAGACGTTCCTCTTCAGCCCTTTCTTCGTTGGAGATAGAACCGAAAAGCTCGAAGGGAATAATGGTCTCCTCGCAGCCGGGAATAAAAACATGGCGAAACTCAAGCCCCTTGGAGGCATGAATGGTCATAAGAGAAACAGCATCAGCTTCAGGTACGAAATCATCCGTGCCCGCCCCCAGGGGAATGCGTCTCAGGAATTCACTGTAATCATCCTTGATGGTGGAAGTAAAATTGATGAGGCGTTTTCGCTCTTCGTCTTCGGCGCCGAGGGAGTCCATAATCTCGTCAAGGATCTCCTCGATGGAATATTCCTCTTCGATCATCCTGGCGACGCGGGCGCTTTCCTCGTCAAGGGTGTCGCTTTTTCTTCGGTAAAAAATGTCCCTGAAGGTGGTAATGGCCTCGCGGTAGGGGGATTCATTGACGAAAGGAGCATTGCCTACCACCTGGCAGGGGATGGCGTGATTTGCCATGGCCTCAAGAAGGGGCTCGAACATGAAGGAGGCGCGGCAGAGTATGGCAAAATCGCCAAGACTGATATCCTCCTGTGCGGCGTATCCGTCGCTTTTGCCGCTGTCCATGGAAAAACTCCGCAGCCCGCCCATCATATCCTCGATGGTTGAAGC
>CAZHNW010000145.1:5327-9666 GCA_964534225.1 uncultured Leptospirales bacterium
GGATGATTTTTTAAGGCTGAACAAAACTCTTTTGGAAAAATACTTCATATTATATAAGGAGCACCATTCAGCCTCACTCCGATCCGTGGCCATTTCATTGATGCTGACCTGTATATCCTTTCCTGTGCCGCCCAGTATCCGGTCGGTGTGCAGCACCTGCTGCCCCGCCTCGAGAACGGTGCCGGGGCAGCGGTAACTTTTTGACAGAGTGTATTCGATGATTGCGGGGAAGTTTTCACGGGCATTTGTCATAAAGTTCAGGTCAGAGCCGCGAAACCCGTAGATGGCCTGGGCGGGGTCTCCAATCAGGAAGAGTGACGGGTCTTTACCGGTAAGGGCGTCGATGAAACGAAACTGGATGGGATTGATGTCCTGGTACTCATCGACGAGGATATGCCGGTAGGTGTCACGGTAGAGGTTTCGCAGGTCTTCTTCAGCTTCGAGGAGGAGAACGGGAAGATAGACAAGGTCATTAATGTCAAAGGCATTGGTCTCGATAAGTTTCGCGTTGTAGGCATCGAAAAGAGCGGGCTTTTCTTCTTCGGGAAGCATGCCCTGCTTGTACTTTTCAATGGCGTCAGCCTCGCGGCGGGCACGGTTTTTTTCTTCAGAGAGTGAGGCGAGAGTTTCCCTGGCCTCGTCACGGTCGAGGATCATGAAACTGCTGTCCCGGTTAAAGTGACGGTAGTGATGCTGCAGCACCCCGAGGCCGAAGGCATGAAAGGTTTTTATGTCAGGCCAGGGTGGATCTATTCTCAGGCAGACGCGCTGGTTCATCTCGGCGGCGGCACGGTTAGAAAAGGTGATGGCAAGGATCGAATCAGGTGGCGTTTTCTTTTCTTCGATGAGCCAGGCAATACGCTCAGTAAGAACCCGTGTCTTCCCCGTACCGGGGCCGGCAATGACCAGGGCGGGCCCTTCACCATGGGTAATGGCCGCGGTCTGTTCTTCGGAAAAATCATAGGATGCTGTTGTGCCTGCCCTTACTTCCCCGCAGGGCACCTCTTCTTTAGGGGCGTTGACAAGTCTTTTGAATTCATCGATGTCGAAACGCACAGAGGTTTCATAGCGACTCTTTTTTTCGCCAGGGCCTGAAAGAGCGGACATGTCTTTGCTCATGTTAAAAAGATTTCCAGAACTGTACTCCTGCAGTTCTTTCTCATTGAAAAGGTGTACACGGCCGAACTCGCCGTCGTAGCCTTCATCGATAATGACATCACCTTCCCTGAGGCGGCGTATCCCCTCGGCAATGAATTCATCAGAGACCTTTTGTATTTCATCAATGTCAGCAAAGAGAAGGACAAAGAATTCATCCCCCAGGCCGTGAATAATACGAAAAAACTCGCGCTGGACAGAGCGTGCACGGAAGTTCTTGATGCCCCTGATCTCGGCAATAAGGTCCGGAAGCTGGGTAATGGAATAGAAGTTACGGCGTTCCGGCGCCAGGGAAATATCTTTTCTGTCAGCCAGCTCCGCAATGCGGTACATGACACCGCGTGTTACCGGTTTGCCGCATACTGGACAGCGCCCACCATGTTTGACTGTTTCAAGGGGGTCCCAGCGGATGCCGCATTTGCGATGACCGTCATAATGATATTTCCCCTCCTGGGGAAAAAATTCGATGGTTCCATCGAAACCATCATCCCCCTTAAGGGCGTTATAGATTCCCCTGTAGGCAAGATCCGTGTCAAAAAGATTCGCCTCTCGGCCGAGTTTTTCAGGGCTGTGGGCGTCTGAATTCGATACGAGTTTGAACCGGTCGAGAAATGAACAGGTCCAGTTCATGGCTGGATCCGTTGAAAGGCCCGTTTCAACGGCAAATATCTCACCGGTAAGGTCTTCGTAGCATTCTTCGATGGTATCGAAACCTGATTTTGAACCCAGTACTGAAAACCAGGGGGTCCAGATGTGGGCGGGAATGAGAAAGGATTGTTCGCCGCTTTCCAGTGTCTGTTCAAGAAGGATTTTTGAATCGAGGCCCAGAATGGGGCGCCCGTCAGAGGTAATGTTACCGATGGCGTCGAGTTTCGACTGAAGTGAGATGACAGCATCGAAATCAGGAAAGACACAGACGTTATGGACCTTTCTAACGCGGTCGTTTTTTTTATAGATGTTGCTTATTTCACCGGTGAGGATAAAATAGATTTCTCCAGGAATCGAGGCATCTTTCAGTTCTTTTGATTCACGGAGGCGAAACTCATCCTTCAGTTTCAGGAGGCCGTTTCCGACGGGTTCACATTTCTCTTTCAGTTCCCTGAGCCATCCAGGGTGGATACAGTCACCGGTACCGACAACGTTGATGCCCTTGATGCGTGCCCAGTACTCCAGGTATTCAGGCGTCAGGTTGCGGCTCGTGGCAACAGAATAGTGAGAGTGTATGTGCAGGTCTGCAATGAATTTCAAGGGGGCCGTCGTTATCTATCATATTTACATGAAATCATTCTTCGTTTAATACTATTTTAAGTGTTTATGCCTTTACCCTGATGGCGTCAAATAGTTTTTCATTTTTACAGAAACTATAATTCAACGTCACGCTGTTTAATCACCAGATCGATTCCCTTTATTATCTCTTTAATTTTATCCTCACACAGGGTGCCAATTTTTTCCCTGAGATCGGATTTACTTACGGTTAACAGATGAGTCACATTGACGACGCTTCGTTTCGGAAGGTTTCCTTCACCTTTTTTAAGAGATACATTTCCCGGGGAATCAGCTCTTTTTATATTCGAAGTAAGGGCACAAACAATTACGGTATTTATTGCGCTTTTGTTAAAAATATTATTCTGGACAACGACATGGGGATGCCGGTATCCAGGCCCTGAACCGTCAGGTGCAGGAAGGTCTATCCAGAAAATATCTCCCTGGCGGACTACCATTTCTCTATCGTGCGGGAGTAAAGGGTTTTTTCTTTCTGGAAGTCAGGATTTTCAAGAACGTCAGAATGGGCCCTGTTGATTTTTTCAAGCAGTTCAAGGTTTTCGTCGCGTTCAATGAAGAATTGGACGGCCTGGGAAAAAATCTGGCTCTTTGAGATATTGAGTTTTTTGGACATTTTTTTAATTTTTTTATCGAGTGCCTCGTCAATTGAAATGGCTGTTTTTACTGTTGGCATGTTATATTTACCTGCAAATTGTTATACCATCAGTATAACAATTTGCAGGTAAATGTCAATCTAATTTCAGAAAAACAAATGTCGTTTCTTTTTGTAGAAACAATATTATCTCCTTGACAGGATACAGGCATTTCTGAACATTTTCTTATCAATACCAGGAGAAAGAGATGAAACTTCAGGCAAAAAAATACCCCCTCCCACTTAAAGATAAAGAAACAACAGTTCTTTTCATATATGAAACAGAGAAAAAAAAACCTGTCTCAGACCAGGCACCGCCAGAGCTGCATTCACTGCTTGCAAAGATTGACCTTCAGCATTTCAGTGCCGGCGCAGGAGAGATCGCTTTTACTTCCCTCAAAAATGAGCCGTCACTTCTCCTTTGCGGCCTTGGTAATATCGAAAAGATCACCCTCGAGTCACTGCGCAATGCCGCCGCTGCGGTCAATGCCTTCTGCGGCAGCCGAAAGATTACCCGCTTTAATGTTGCTCTACCGGTACTGGAAAAAATAACCGGTGAGGATGTTATTGCCGCCCTTGCTGAAGGGTTCACCCTCGCGGGGTACCGTTTCGACAGGTATAAAAAAAATGACGACACCCCCCCTCTCTCTTCGGTGACCTTTTTCTCAGAAGAAAAAAAAGCAGGGGCAATCGTGAAGGAAGTTTTAACCATTGCCGCCGGTGTTATTCAATGCCGGGACCTGGTAAACCTCAATGCCGAAGAGACCACTCCCGCCTTCGTTGCAAAGGAGGCTCAAAAGCTAAGCAAAATTGAAAATGTCACCTGCCGGGTACTGGGTAAACCTGAACTGGAAAAACTGAAGATGGGGCTTCTCCTGGCAGTAAACCGTGGCAGCGCCCTTCCCCCGCGCATGGTTGTTCTTCGGTACACCGGGGGTAAAAAATCCTCAAAGAGCCTGGCCCTTGTGGGCAAGGGTATCACCTTTGATTCAGGGGGCATGAGCCTGAAAAGCGGCGCGGGAATGGAGGCGATGCGCATGGACATGGCGGGTGCCGCCATGGCCCTCTACACTTTTAAAACCGCTGCAGAACTGAAACTGAAAATCAACCTGACGGCGGTGATTCCACTGACTGAGAACATGCTTACGCATAACGCCTACCGTCCCGGCGATGTCTTTACCGGCTACGCGGGAAAAAGTGTCTACATCGGCAACCCCGATGCAGAAGGGCGTCTCATACTGGCAGACGCACTGGCCTACACCGTAGATA
>CAZHNW010000146.1:0-9640 GCA_964534225.1 uncultured Leptospirales bacterium
TCATTTGAAAAGGCCGTTGATTTTCTGAAAAAAGAACTTCACCAGCAGAACGAGAATGTAATCGAGGGTGATATCGCAGATTTTGTTGCCTCCTGTGGCGAGGCCTTTCTTGCCGCCTCCATTGCCGGCAAGGAGCCGCGCGGCCTTGCCGGGGTCTTTCTTTCCTGGCGGACATTTCGTGATCTGCACGAAAAGGGAGAGGAGGTTGTGATCTCCCTGCGTGATCATCATGACAAATCCGGGACTCTCATCGAGAAGGAATTCGAGATTTGGATGCCACGTGAGAAATTTCAGGAAAATTACATCACCATCAACCAGATTTTTGAAAGGCGGGGAATCCCCTTTACTTTCCAGAAACTTGAAACAATGAGAATGGGAGACGGCTTGTATATCTCTCTTAACACCTTTATTGATGCGGAGCATCTTTCAGACGATATTGTGGATTTCCTGAGGACGGAACTTTACAACCGTATTATTCTGTTGAAATCAGCGCCTGTATCAGTGGGTGAGATCAAGAGCATTCTCGATATGATCAAAACAGCCCGGGACTATGTAAAGCTTGATCTCATCGAGGTCATGCAGAAGAACAAGCAGAAGGAATACCTGATACCCCTTGTCCTGATGCTTAACGATGCCAACACCGATATCCGCTTCAGGGCCTTCGGGCTTATCAAACACTATCTCCTGAACCCGACGGCACGCATGAAAAATGATTATTACTGGTCAACATTGAGTAATATTTTTTCCGCCGCCACGGTTCCCATCGAGAGGGAAAAAGACCGTCCCTCCCGGCCCCTGACAGATGAGGAGATCATGCAGCTCATCAGTTTCAGGGACATTTACTATGAAAGTTATGTTGAGCCACTGTCAAAAAGAGGGTTCCTTTTTATACGCATGAACGGTATCGGAATCGGTAAGGGTGGCATACGGCAGGACTCTTCACATGTCTCCTTTTCTGGCGAGGGAGCCCTTTCAACGAACATGCTTTTCAAGACACTCGGTGTAGGTATTCCCAAGTATGCCACCGGCAAAGGCGGGATACTTGGGGACGTGAATTTTTCTCTGCCGGAGGAAGAGAAACGTAAACGGGCATGGCAGAATGTTTTCAGGGGATATGCAGATTTTCTTTACTACAGATCAGGGACGGGTCCCCTTTCCGATGTGCCCGCCGGAGATGTAGGTGTCGGTGCTGATGAGATTGGTGTTATATATGAACAGATAACAGAGAATGCATGGAAGGATATCTGTCGTATCCAGAAAGGGGACCTTTCGGTTAATGACAGAGAAGCTCTTATCCTGAAAGAAAACTTTGGTATCGATACGGGAGATGCAGCACTTGTTGAAAAGCTCGCTGCGGACCGTTCTCTCCTTGAAGGCTATACTGCCTCTGCAATTACGGGCAAGCCGGGAAAGCGCGGCCTGGCACTGCGCACGGGCGCCACGGGACGCGGCCTTGTCGAGGTCCTGGCGGCACAGCAGAATTACCAGGAGTACAGTGATGGCAGTCTCTGGACAGACCCTGCCCGCGTTGAGGAGGCGATGGCTGAGGATGCACGCTACAGGGAAAAGGCCTTTCAGCGGATGAAGATGTTGACCTTCTCCGTGCAGGGATTCGGTAAGGTGGGCGCCTCATTCGCGGAGATTCTCGATGCTGAGGGTGCTCTTTTTAAGATGATCTCTGATGTGAGCGGAACTGTTGTGAACGAAAAGGGAATTTCCAATATGCATGAATTTACTGAAAGGTGCAGGGGGGGGAAGTTTAGACTTTCTGATGTGCCCGAAGATGTTCTCGGTGAATCGGTCTTTGTTGAGGGTGACACCATTGCGCCCCTGCAGGCCCTGACCAATGTTGTTGTTCCCTGTGCACTGGAAGATGTAATAACCACAGAAGAAAAACCTGACGAGCGCCATATTCATGTGCGGGATTTTGACGGCGACTATCTCCTCCAGGGGGCAAACGGTCCCGCAACATCAGAGGCGGAAGAAGTGCTCAGTGAGATGGGGAAGGTTTCTTTTCCGGATATCCTTGCCAACGCGGGTGGGGTCCTTGCATCATACCTGGAATGGCTCAACGGCATGGTGCGGCAGTTTGGCTATCGTTACCTCTACCAGAATGACTTCGTTAACACCGTGGTCCACACACTGGTAGCAAGTCGTTACCCCGACTGTCTTGAAAGGGACCTCTATGAGATTGATGAGACCATCTATGCACTCGCCTTCAGGTTTATCCTCAGGGGAGCGACTGTTGATACCATTACCCTTTCCCGGACTTACAACATCAGTATGCGGACTGCCTTTATGGCACTGGGGATACGCCGTGCCGCCGAAGAGGGGCGCCTAACGTCACGTTTCGGCATGCAGATGGGTAAACTTCGGGAAACCTTTGCCGAGAAGTCTCTATAAAAGGAGAGTGCTTGAGCAGCGTTTTTCTGGCGTTGAAAGTGGCATGTGTGTGACTCTGGCAGAGCGAATGCATGCCGCTTTTTACTATTTTTTGATTTTCTTCGGTATTGTTGTTGTCCCCTGGTATTTTTAATAGTATAGATAAATCGTGTTAGTTTTTCACTGTTTTCAAAAGAACTGTTTAATAGGAAAAATGAAATGTTTTTTGTATTTAAGGCCCCTGGTTCCGTGACTATGGAGAGTGGCTGTTTTTTAAACAACTTAAGGAATGAGTGTTGAAGTTTTAAGTTTTCAGCCCGGGGCTTCATAAAAAAGAAATTAATCTTGCCATATAACATGGGATAAATTTTAATGAGCGAGTACTCATTATTCGGAAAATAGATAAATAAACAAAAGTAATAAGAGAGGGATGAAACAGTGTTAGGACAATTTTTAGACAGATTTCTTGTCGCTTATCAGAAAAGTAATTTTCTTCTCAGGCAGAAATCACGCATTCTGCTCTTTCTTTGTTTTTTTGGAATTTTTATTCAAGCACTCGTTATTGTGGTCAACATTACGGGAGGGCGTATCGGCATTATCCACAATGGCCCTCTTCTGGCAGGTCTTTTTTATCTGGCAATAAATATTCTAATATTGCGAAAGGGATTCTATCATTTTGCTGCACATTCATTCCTGTTGATGATGCTGGCTTCCATCTGGGTGGTGATTTTCCTTGAACCCACCAGTGATATGATACAGATTCTCGACTCGGTAGTTCTTGTCGCCGCGGTAATGGCCATTGCCCCCCTGCTTATTCTGCGGCAGAAATACAGTATGTTTTTTTACTTCATTTTGAACTCGGCCATACTTTTTCTTTTCTGTTTATTTATACAGGATAAAAGACCTGATGCCGCCTTTGACATGGTGGAATACTATGTTGATAACATGGTAGCCTTTCTTATTATTACTGTAGCGGCCTATTTTGTCTTTGATATAAACAATAAAGCAATGGCGAAAAATTCAGCTCTTCTTGAGGATCAGCATAACCGCAATAAAAAGACAAATGAAATCATTGATACCGTTGATATCGTAGCAAAGCGTCTCAGCTATTCTGTCTCTGAACTGGGACGTGGTGTGGGTCTCTTCAGTGATAATTCTCAGGCCCAGGCCTCTTCTATTGAGGAGATTACTGCCACCATGGAAGAGATATCGAGTAATACTGACAATATCAATGATCTCACGGATGACCAGAACAACAGCCTTAACGGTGTGACCGAATCTCTCCGGGGTCTTCTTGACTCTGTCAGTGAAACGGAGAAGGAAATCAACAGTATCATGTCTCTGCGTAACACACTCAATGAAGAGACAGAAAACAGCCGCCAGAGCATGTCAAGTATCCTTAAAACCGTGAGCCAGATGACTCATGAGTTCAAGGATATCGAAAATGTTGTCTCCCTCATTGATGACATTTCAGAACAGATTAACCTTCTCTCCCTTAATGCCGCCATCGAGGCGGCCCGTGCCGGTGAAAGCGGGCGCGGTTTCGCCGTTGTTGCCGATGAGATATCGAAACTGGCAGACCAGACGGCTGAGAATGTCAAGACCATCAATACTTCCATTAAGAAAAACCTTGAATGGCTCATGAGCTCTTTTCAGGGCCTGCAGTCTTTTGAAAAGGTGCTGGAAAACATGATTTCCTTCATCATGGAACTTTCCACGTCAATCGATACCATTAATTCGCTGGCGAAAAAAGATATGAGTATTAACCGCGACATCAAGGATAAAACAGACGGTGTCATTACCATTGCCGAGACCATCAGGAATGCCATGGCTGAGCAGAAGGGCGCCATCAGTGAAATTCTCACCAGCCTTACCGCGGTCAACCAGGCAACACAGGAATTTGCCGCCGGTTCAAAGGAACTGGCATCAACATCCAGCGAGGTTGATGAAATAACAAATGAACTGAAAGAAGTCCTTAAAAAACGGGAAGAATTCACCGAAGATATTGAAAGTGAAGACAAAAATAATGACACCGCCTCTTCAGAAGAAATATCTAACTAAAAAGGGAGATGATTTCCCCGCCGGAATTCTCACCGGGGCAAAGGTCGCCTTTTTTGATCTTGATGAAACAATAACCAATCTGGATACAGACGGCCTCTGGTCGCGGTGGCGCCTTCTGCATGCCCGCGGGGGGCTGCGGGAAGTGATTGCTGTCTTTTCCCTGCTTCATTCATACCGCAAGGGAACAATGGATGCGAACCGCTACCTTGCCTATCATAAAATGCGGGTTTCATCCCTGACGAGGGAAGAATATGAGCAGCTGGCTGATGCCTTTTTTGAACAGAGGGGAAGGCGTCATATCCTTCCTGAAGCGGAAACCATACTTCGCTACTACCGTGACCGTTCAGTCCCGACAATACTGATTACCGCCCAGAACGAGGTGATTGCCCGCAGGTTTTCTTCATTTCTTGACATGGATGGTCTTGCGGCAAACGCCTTTGATTACGAAAGGGGGAAGTATACTTCCCCCGTAACCCCCTACTGTTTTCGCGAAGGTAAAATTGAATACGCCCGGCGCTTTGCCGAAGAGTACAGCATAACCCTGAAAGAGTGTGCTTTCTATTCAGATTCAATCAATGACCTCCCCCTTCTTGAGCTGGTAGGTTTTCCGGTGGTAATCAACCCTGATACCCTTCTTAAAAAAGAGGCACGCAAAAGGGACTGGCCCCTTGCTGTTTTTTAAGGGGGCTCGTTGTTTTCAGTAGATGTCATTGTCTTTTGCGTTGTCAAGGGGACAGCTGATATCCATCCTGTCGTTTTGTCCCGCAGCATTTTCTTTTCGGCGTTTTATTAAATCATCGAAATCAATTTTGTGGCCGTCAAATACGGGTCCGTCGATACAGGTGAGACAGGTTTTTTTACCGATGGTGACACGGCATTCTCTGCATTCACCTTTGCCGCTAACCAGGATGGAATCGAGGCTGACAAAGGTCGGTATGCTCAGGGGGCGTGTCATGTCCGTCACCGCCCGCATCATTGCAAGGGGGCCGATGGTCACAACACGTTTTACCGTCTGGCGACGCAGTGTCTCCAGAAGGGCATCAGTGGCAAGCCCTCCTCGTCCTGATGACCCGTCTTCGGTGCAGATGATAATTTCATCACTGTAGAGAGAGAGTTCATCTTCCAGTATCAGGAGTCCCGAATCCCGCGCACCGTTAATGGTAATGACGTGGTTGCCTTTTTTTTTCATGGCCCTGACAATAGATACGAGGGAGGCTGCTCCCATACCACCGCTGATGCAGACGACCGTACCATACTCACCTGTTTCGATAGGTTGTCCCAGGGGGCCTGCAATGGCATGCACGATATCGTTTTTTTGAAGACGTGAAAGCCTGGATGTTATTGTATCAGTAATATTATAGACAAGGGTGATTGTTCCTTCGCGGGGAGAGGCGTCAACAATGGTCAGGGGCAGGCCTTTGCCCCCGTCACTGATGCGGATGAGAATGAGCTGGCCTGCCCGGCGGTGTTCCGCCGCATAGGGGGCCTCAACGACCATTCTGTATATGCCGGGTTTGATCTTTTCGTTGGTATGAATTCTGTGCATTGAAAACTGTCCCCACGGGTATAAGTGAAAACTGATGTCTACGACACTACATCCATTGACAGTCATTTGTAAACGAGAAAAAATATCGGTATGGGGATTCCCCTGTTTATTAATACGCAATCATCCATACGGACTGATTAGTTTGATTTTTCAGTTTTTTCTAAAATGCTAAATTTTTTTGGAACTCACTCGTCCTGTTACTGGTCGTAACCTATAGTAAACACTCGAGGAGGCTTGTCATGAGAGTAAATAAATTTTTGACAGTATCAGCGATATTTGCCGGTATCACCCTTGCCGGCACCGAAATTTATGCCTGGGGCGGCGGCCCGTGCCGGGGCGGAGCCTGGTATGGCGGCCCTCACTGGATGGGTAACGGATTTTTTGGAGGAGGTATCTTTATGTGGATCCTGACACTTCTTCTCCTGGGGACGGTTGTTTTTTTCGGGGTAAAACTTTTTCGTGGACAGACAGGCGTCGCGGGGAAACCCCTGGATACATTGAAGCAGCGACTCGCTTCAGGAGAAATTTCTATTGAAGAATACAACAGTCTCAAAAAGGAGCTTTAAACATGATAATGCCATGATACATTGGATGCGTCATGGCATACTTTCTTTTGTTTCCCTCTGTAACCTGTATCCGTAATGCAGCTTTACCTCCGGATATTCCTTTTTTTTACTGAAGACGTGTTTTGATTTTTTCTGCAATCGAATGTATATGGTGAAAGTCGGTGGTGCTGTCAACATGGAGGTAGATGGCGAGATTTTCTTTTTCCAGTATTATCGCCCTGTCCCTGTTGAATCCAACAAAATCCTTCAGCTTTTTTATCTCATTACGCGCAGACGTTTCGTCCCTGTAAAGAATACAGTAGCAGACAATATCATCGCCATAGGGCTGGCGCGCACTGGCGAGGATTGTCATATGAATGCCCAGTATTTTGCTGTAGTCGCCGCCGGGATAGATGTGTCGTGAGAGTCGTCGTATGGCGGTACGGTCAAGTTTCCAGGGATTGTTTTTGAGGACCCTGCGTACTGCAGGGGGAACCTTGCCAATGACGAAACCGCGGGGTATGTCATTGCTGGTAAGTTTAACTTTCTCAAAGATGTCAGGCCTGTAGCGCGCTGTCCCCGCGGCGGCTATTGCGATGAGACAGACAAGGGTTGTAAGCAGTATTCGTTTCATTTTTCCTCCTCTGCTGATACAAGACCCTGGTAATCTGGTTTTGTATAGTCAGATTTGCATCCTTTGTTGTGAGGTTTCCCAGAGTATAGAAAGGTGATCTCTTGTTCCTGAAATACATCAGGGTTACCATTCCCGGGATGATGTCCTGTTATATTTATCGGCATTTTTTAAACAGGTACTGTCATAATATTTATTTTTCGTGGAAAAGAGAGGTATAGATATAATGAAGAACAAATGAGCCAGCCAGGCGGTATAAGGTTGGCTGGATTTCACAGGGCGGGAAATTTTTGGGAGTACCGGGGTAAATTTAAATTTTTTTTTATGGGGACATAATATTTTATTTGACTTTATTCAGATGAAGGGTATTAATAGTGTAATATTCAATCAATAGATTATGTCTCATTGAGACAGTTACTTCGTTTTATCCGTAGTTTTTACCACCAGACTCCTGTTAGTCGAAACCTGTGTTCAGGGCAGGCAGGGGGAAGTTTTCACTTTTTTTGGGAGTACCGCAATGGCTGATTCACAAGACACCTTCTATATCCGTAAGCGTGACGGAAGAATTGTTCCCTTTTGTAAAGAGAAAATAACTGATGCTATTTTTAAGGCCGCAGTGGCGGTAGGGGGAAGTGACCGCGCCGCTGCCGAGTCAGTGACCGATTCAGTCATTGGTATCCTCTCTATTATTTATAAAGATGACCGAATACCCACGGTTGAAAATGTGCAGGACCTTGTAGAAAAGATGCTTATCGAAAGAGGTCATGCCAGGGTTGCCAAGGCTTATATTATTTACCGTGAACAGCATCGCAAGATCAGGGAAGTTTCAAGCCTGATGAACGAGGGCCTTCAGCTTGTAGAGAGCTATCTCGAACAGGCGGACTGGCGTGTCAATGAAAACAGCAACATGAGTTATTCCCTCCAGGGATTGAATAATCATATCGCCTCTGATATTACCGCCCGGTACTGGCTCGAGAGAATTTATCCCCCGGAGGTGCGCGACTGTCACCGTACCGGCGATTTCCACATCCATGACCTGGGGCTTCTCTCCGCTTACTGCGTGGGATGGGACCTGAAGGATCTTCTCATGAAAGGATTCGGCGGTGTTTCAGGAAAGATCGAAAGCAAGCCGGCGAAACATTTCAGGAGTGCATTGGGACAGATTGTTAATTTTTTCTATACCCTCCAGGGAGAGTCTGCCGGTGCCCAGGCTTTCTCCAATTTTGATACCTACCTTGCCCCCTTTATCCGCTATGACAATCTTTCTTATGACGAGGTCAAGCAGTCTCTTCAGGAGTTCGTTTTTAATATGAACATTCCTACGCGTGTCGGTTTCCAGACACCTTTCACCAATGTTACCATTGACCTGGTGGTGCCATCTAATGTCGCCTCAGAATACGTGGTCATCGGGGGAGAGTTTCAGAACGAGACGTACGGTGATTTTCAGGAGGAGATGGATATTTTCAATGCCGCCTTCGCGGAATGTCTCACCGATGGTGATGCAAAGAACCGGATTTTTACATTTCCCATCCCGACATATAATATTACCAGGGATTTTGACTGGCATAATGAAAAGCTTGATCTTTTCTGGGAGATGACGGCCAAATACGGTATCCCCTATTTTGCCAATTATGTGAACTCTGACATGAGTCCCGAGGACGCGCGGTCAATGTGCTGCCGCCTGCGTCTTGATAACAGGGAACTGCGCAAGCGCGGCGGCGGACTTTTCGGTGCCAATCCCCTCACGGGAAGTATCGGTGTGGTAACGGTAAATCTTCCCCGTCTTGCCTATCGCTCAGAGAATGAAAATGAATTTTTTGGAGAACTGGCGCGCCTCATGGACGTTGCCAGAGAATCCCTGGAGATAAAGAGAAAGGTGCTTGAACAGTTTACGGATAACCATCTCTATCCCTATACTCGTCATTATCTTGGAGATGTCAAGATGCGGGACGGCCGTTTCTGGAGCAATCACTTTTCCACCATCGGCATGGTGGGCATGAACGAAGCCTGCATGAATCTTCTTAATACAGATATTTCAACCATTGAGGGCAAGGAATTTGCCAAGGATGTTCTCGATTTCATGCGTGAACGGATTATGGCCTACCAGGAGGAGACAGGTAATTTTTATAACCTCGAAGCAACCCCTGCAGAGGGCGTCAGCTACCGCCTTGCCCGCAAAGACAAAGAAGACTTCCCCGAGATCAAAACAGCCGGTGTTAATGAACCCTACTATACAAATTCTGTACACCTTCCTGTGTCTTATACTGAAGACCTCTTCGAGGTCCTTGACCATCAGGATGACCTGCAGACTCGTTTTACCGGTGGTACTGTTGTTCACCTCTTCCTGGGGGAAAAAATCGATGACATTAATGTCGTGAAGCGACTGGTAAGAAGGATAGCGGAAAATTATGAACTTCCCTCGGGGGTTTCCGGTCATTCCGGGTTCCGGTCTCAGGCTAAAAGAGAAGTATGCAG
>CAZHNW010000147.1:0-1858 GCA_964534225.1 uncultured Leptospirales bacterium
TGAAGAATCATATTACTCTCTCGGCCAGGTTTACTACAGCAGCGGCAATTATACCGATACCAGGCAGCTGTTCCTCACTGCCATCAAGCTAGAACCGACCAACTACAAGGCTCACTATTTTCTCGGCCTCTGCCTGAGACAACAGGGAGACTATGAGTGGGCCATCAAGGAATTCGAAACGGCTCAAAAGTCTGATGACCTGAAGGTGAAGTCTTTCCTTGCCAAGGGGTCCTGTTACCTCGAGAGGGGACAGTATCCCAAGGCGGCACTTGAGTTCGAAAGGGGCCTTAAGTTTGCCCGCGGAAACAGTGAAACCGCTCTGAACCTTCGGTATTTCCTGGCAGAATGCCAGGAGAAAATGCGCGACATCCATTCTGCCATCCGTAACTGGGAAATGATAGCAGAAGTGAATAAGAATTTCAGGGATGTCCAGGAAAAGCTGAAGAATTTTTCTGAATTTCGGCAGGATGACCGGATCAAGGATTTTATGATAGCCGGGCTTGCCCAGTTTGAGCACATGAGTAGAAAAATGATCCAGGCCATGGGATACACCATTACCGATGTGGATATTATCAGTGATACAGAAATAGAAATGATTGCCACGGAAATCGAAGGAAAATGGAGAAATGCGCGGCAGTCTAACCGGATAATACGTGTCATTCGCACCACAGAATCAATCCAGGAAGGGCTTCTGCGTAAGCTCTACCAGCAGATGAAACCAAGAAATGCCACGCGTATCATGGTTATCACCACGGGCGATTATTCCCCCAAGGCGCTTGAGTTTGCCAATACACGCCCCATAGAAACACTTGGAAAGGCAGAACTGGTTGACATGCTGAAGAAGATTTGATAAAAATCTTCAGGGATCAGGAAATGGATACAACCAGAAATATTCTCCGCACAATACCCCTGTTCAAGCACTGCACGGCAGAAGAAATGAACGCCCTCTATAAAAAGGGAACTGTTGCACGTATTAAAAAAGGGCAACGCCTTGATGTGAAGGTCTTGAAATCCCTCTGCATCATCCTTGAAGGTGTTTTCGAAATAGAGTCTATCGGCTCTTCAGATGTTGTCTACCTGGCATCGGGTTCCTTTTTCGGCAATGTACCCTTTGTTCAGGACCGCCAGCATGGTGTCGTGAAGGCTTTAACAGAATCTTCTCTTCTCGTGATCGAAGAAGAGGTTCTGAAGTCTTTTTTTCTTGGTTCTTTCAAGGCTTTGAGAGGATACGGAGCCGTTCTGCAGCGTCTCGGTTTCGATGCCATGGAAGCTGCCCGCAAAATTCAGGATATCAGGTGCAGGGTAGTAACCGTTTACAGCCTTTTTGATAAAACAGGGAAATCCCTGCTGGCATCACTACTTGGTGCCAGGCTTTCCGAAGGGGAGAAGAGCATCATTCTGGATGTGTCGAACCGTGGGACATCTATTTTTGATTTTTTTAACAGGAAGATTACGCCACCCCTTTCACAAAAACAGACCGAAGGGGCATCAACGGAATCCCTTCTTGAAGACCGTATCGAAAGTATCAGTGAAAACCTGAGCCTGCTGAATGTATCTTTCGGGGCAAAAGTAAAAATAGATCCCCGCATCATTTCACCTCTTCTTTTTTATCTCAGCCAGCACTACAAGTATATTATTTTGGACCTTGCACCCGATGATGAGGACCTTGTAAGGGCTGTTTTTGAGGGAAGTGATATCATCCTTGGCGTAACGCGCATGGAAAAATCTCGTAACAGGATGACCGATTTTATTGATGAGCATGTTACTCAGGGACAGCGTGTTATCAGCATCTACAATGAATATGCCGGCGGAACTGTAAAACAGTACCAGGGTGGTATAATCCTTGAAAAGCTCACTT
>CAZHNW010000147.1:1868-9534 GCA_964534225.1 uncultured Leptospirales bacterium
GTTAAGGTTTCACGGTTGAATGTCAGAGTGAAACCCTTAACGGGCTTGTCGAACTGATTACCAGAAAAAACAGGTGCCTTGTCATGGAAAGCGGCCTTTTTGAGGCTGTGGCAATGGCCCCCTGGCTCGAAAAAGAGAGGGGGGCCTTTACTTCATGCTATACCTCATCTTTCAGTTACCTGGTGCTTGTGCTGTTTCTTCTATCGCAGGATAAAAAAGAAACGTATGAAAGGATACGGTCTTTTTTTTCCGATAGCAGGGTCAACGGCATGCTTGATATTGTCTTTCCTGAAGAGCATGTCTTTAAAACCGACAAAATTGTCAAAAGAATGCATGAAATTGCCGGTAATAGAAAAATTGAAAGTTTCTCAACTTCCCCCCTTGCATTTGCCTCTTCAGGGGGTGGGAAGGGGCGCATTTTTTCTTCCGGCCTTCTCAGAAATGCCATGACTGTCTCTTTTCTCATGGAACCCGTTTTTGAGTCTCTCTCTCTTTATGGAGAAGAATATTATTCAGGTTATCCCTTTCTACGTGCCGGTGTTGAGGAAATATTGCGTACCGATGTTGATGATATAACTTTTCTTACTGTTCAGAACAGCTCTGTGATGAGGTTCAAGAACAGCCGGTTGTTGAAGTTTTACCAGAATTTTTCCGCTTATCTTAACGATATGAGTGAAAGCAGGGCTCTCAGTGAGCTTGCTGACCGCTCAGTGACAATCAGTATCGATCAGAAATATTTCAGTGTTGATGCACTCCTTGAATCTGAAGAAGAGAGGTAATCGTTATCTGCAACGAAATATATTATTTTTAAATCATAATGTTTGAAACATGCTGAGATGTCTGCAGTGGTTTTTTATGAAAGAGTTGTAAAAGAAATATTTTTTTATCGAGATATTCTTGACGATCTGGCCGGTGCAGGATAGACAAGGTAAAACAGTGTACCTTTTGGAGGGGAGATGAGATCCAGACTGACCAATATTCTTCAAATTATTGTTCTTGTAACAGGCATTATCTATATCATTACCGGACTGTTCTTCTATGTGTCTCCACTGACAGTCATTGAAGTATTTGCACAAAATATATCAGAAAACTGGCTCGACCTGGTTAAAGACCATGAACTTGTAGGCCCCATGTATTTTGTTTTCAGGGCCTTTTCTGCTCTGCTCTTTACATCAGGTTTCGCCATGCTGCTGCCTCTTTTTGATCCTCTTAAGTACAGGGGACTTGTTTACTATAACGGGGTAATCTTTCCTCTCCTTGCCTCTTTTCTTCTGGTGAAAAACGGGCTTTTCATGTCAGCACGTCATAAGCAGGTCATGGCCATTGCTTCTGACTCAATAACCGCGCACCAGCAGGGACATCTCCTTGTCATTATACTGGGGATTGTTTTTGCCGTTATTGCCCTGCTTTCTATTGCCGGACTTTACCTGACAAGAAACCAGGCAAAGGAAGGGGTGGAATGATTTTGTTACTGTTTTTTTTCCCGGTAAATGTCTTTCAGGCCGTCTGAAGGTGAAAAATATTTACTGAAAAGTTGTAATTTTTTTATTGATTTATTCGCGATTAGTATTGTATAGTGTAGGCAAAATAAATGATCTATTTAGGAGATAGGCATGGATCTGAATTTAAAGAAAGTTGATAATGTTGCTGTTATCTATCTCGCAGGACGTCTTGATGTTCATCTTAGTGCAGACATTGAGAAGGAAATAAATAATATTATTCAAAATGACCCTGATTGTCACCTGCTGCTGAATCTTAAAGATGTTGAATACATGAGCAGTTCCGGTCTTCGAATATTTGTTTCAACTATGCGTGTTCTCAAAGAATCAAAGCGAAAATTGAAATTGAGCAACATGAATAACGCTGTTAAGAAAATATTCGAAGTTGTTGAACTTATGGATATGTTTGATATTTATGAGACAGAGGAAGAAGCCCTCCAGGCCTTTAAGAACGAGTAGCAATGTATCCGGGTCTGATTGCTTTTGAAAAAAAGACTTTCAAAACAGATTAGAAATCGAGAGAGCCGGGTAAAACCGGCTTATACTATTGCACATGCCGATGATAGAAAACTATCGTCTCTTGAAGGAGATGCCGCAAGGGGAATAGATAACTATTCCCTTTTTCATTTTTTCCCATGCTATAACTGGCCTGCATGGGTCACAGATTGTACCGGAGGGGCTCCCGGAAGGGATTACAGGCCCTGTGTCCCTTTTCTTTTAAATCGAAGCCGCCGACACTGGATATCTCTCAGTACCCTCCTCACACCGGAACGGCTCCTTGTTGATACATCACTGATGTTTTTTACCTCCTGGAGCTTATGGTCTCTGGAACTATGGCTTTTTTCTGACGGGCAGGTTATTCGGCCTCACCTGGCAGAGAAAAAACCAGAAATAAAACTCAATGGCTCTGACTCAGTTTTTTCCGCCCGGTGGACTTTCGGCAGCAATACCGTGAGCCTTGAAGGTTTCTGTGCACGCCTTTCCGGTGATGAAGCAATAATTACTGTGAGGCAAAAGGGACGAAATAAAAAAGGTGAAAGCCTTCTCATCGCCCTGAGACCTTACAATGCCGAAGGGCTCGGGCATGTTGAAAATATTGCCTTTGACAGGTCACGCAACATTTTTTCTGTTGATGGCACGGATGTTGTCTCCCTTTCACGCACCCCTGAACTTATCGTTACGGGAAACGGGTCTGATGGAGATATTGATGGAAGTGTCACTGAAGGCATCGATACGGTTTCATGTCCATACGGCCTGGCCACCATGGCGGCAGCCTACCAGTGCAAAAACGGTGACATGAGTCTCACCTTCAGGGTTCTCCTCTCCAGGGAAGGGACTCTTTCCTCCAGTGGATTTGATGAAGCTGAGGCACAAAGGGAATTTTCCCGCTATATCGCGCAGAGAATTGAGGCAGGTACAAAACTCAAAATTTCTGACAGAAAATTACAGGGATGGTTCAGTTCATCAAAGCTGGTTCTTTCTAACAGGATTAAAAAAAGTTCATCGAATGGTTTGGGTATTACCCATTTCCAGGAGGCTGTCATTATTAAAGCCCTCATCGCGGCGGGATTTCTTAACGAGGCCCTGGGACTTATAGAGAAACGTCTTTCACACCTGAGTACACTGGAAAAGGGGAGTGGCCAGGAAACGATTCAGGACCTCTGTTATACCATTATTACTTTTTCCGACTATTATACCATTACACGAGATTCTGACCTGTTGCAGGAAAATTTTAAAAAATTGAACAGCAACAGGGATTCTCTCCTTTCTTTTACGCGCAGTATTGTATCAACAGAAAGTCTCCGTTATAATGATATCGCCCTTGACCTGAAGCAGAGTGGGCATCTTTTTGATATTATACTTTTTTGTTCATGCCTTGAAAACTGTTCATATCTTGCCCGTTCCATGGGCATGTTCGGTGATGAAAAAAAGTACGAAGAGGAACGCCGGCGGCTTTCCTCTCTCTTTCTTGACGGGGTAAAGGGACTTGAAGAAAAAGTTGAGCGCGATTCTTTCTTTTTTTATTCATTTTTTGGTTTCTATCCCCTGGGCGTGAAAGAATTTTCTACAGATATGGCTTTTAGCCTGTTACAGAAGATTAATTATCATTATAACAGTTTTCCACTGATGAATCCTTCTCTCGGTATGGATCTTTTCGGTTCTGCTCTTCTGGGGGCCGGGGCGGTGCGAATGGGATTTGGGTCTGTTCATGAATGGGCCGGGGCGCTGATGAAGCCGGCAGAAAAATTTCTCTACATGCCTGATTTTATCAATCCTGATACCGGTGAGGGATGTTTTGGCAATGGTGCTTCTGTGCCGGTCAGTGCCGCTGCATTTCTGATGCTGAGAAATATGATTTTTGTCGAAAACGAAGAACATCTGGACCTCTTCCCCGTGCCGAAAGAGGCATGGTTCAGTGCCGGGAAGGAGATTCTTGTTGAAAATGCCCCGTCACGCTTCGGCAGAATAAATTTTCAGGTGAAATCAACTTCCAACGAAATAAATATTTTTTTTGACGAACTTCCCCGCTTTGTTCCCCCGGAGATTCGTATTACACTTCCCTTTAAATTTAAAGTTGATGAAGGGGAGGATTTTATCATCAAGAAGCATATTGATAATACTCTTTATATTAATGGCTGGCCCTCGGCGCTGAAAATTTTTCGAAAATAGGTGATAAACCGCCTGTGGCGGGGTCAGGTTCTCTGGCAGTGTGAAAGGTTTTCGGTATTATCATCTGTCTCTTCGTATTAAACTTCCCCCCATCATCTTTATCTTCAATTACCTGCTAAAGTGATATTCAGGTCTCTCAAAGGGATAATTCTGTTTTTTAATCGGGCATTTATGACGATATTATTAACAGCACAAAACAGGTTTATGAAAGAAAATGATACTTCCAATACTGGTGACATTAATCATAATACTGGGGACTGTCGTCTCCTATATCTATTATCTGGGGCCAAAACTTAATCCTGTAAACCGGGCCCAGAATTTTCTTGATGAAAATCAGGTCGAAGAGGCAATCCTCGAGTATAAAAAAATTCTCGATAAAAACCCTTCAAACTTTTTCGTTCATTACAAACTGGGTGAACTCTATTTCAAGCAGGGAATGATCGATCAGGGGGTGGTCCATTTTGAAGAAATACTCAAAATCGGGAAATTTAACCACGAGGTAGATAAGATCACTGTTCAGCGTATCCTTGCCCGTTCCTACCTTGGCCGGGATGAACTTGAAAAGGGTTTTGAAACATTTTTTGAAATTGCCCGTGTCTACCCGGGGGATATCGAGGCACTTTACCAGGTTGCCTTTATATCCCTCGGACAGGAGGCTTTTGAAGTCGCCTTTCGTTTTTTCGAACGACTGGTAAAGCTGAACAGGGATGCAGGATTTGAAATATATTTCGGTGCCGGAATGGCGGCCTACCAGAACCAGAAGAACAATGAAGCTGCAGAATATTTCAGGGAGGCCCTTGCGAAAGAGCCACATTCAGAAATTGCAAATATTGCCATGGCTTTTACGCAATGGAAAAGGCGTGATTTTAAAACAGGTATCAATTACGCAAAGATGGTTGTGGACAGTTCTAAAGATGAATCAGCAGTAATGGTGGCAAAGCGCCTTCTTGCCATCCTCTACATGCAGGCAGAGAGGAGTGATGATGCCGTAAGAGAACTTGAAGAGCTTCTTGAAATCCTCAGACAGAATGAACTTGAAGATGAAATTTCCCTTATCCTTTATGATCTCGGTTTTGTCAGCCTGAAAGGTGAAAAGACACAGCTCGCCTATGATTACTGGAACCGTCTCTATCAGAAGGACAGGAACTACGGAAGGATTCAGCACCTGGTCACCCTGCTTCGTAAAGAGATGGACAGCGAGGAACGCAAAAAACTTGAGCCGGCAGTCGATTCGGTACTGAACTATTCAGGAGAATGGCTGAAGGAAACCTTCCCGGGAAATTTTGTATGGAAGATCTGCGGACTGAAAAATAAAAACCAGTTCGATATTAAATCCATTCTGGCCCGCGCCCGTGTCTCTGAAAGCAGGGGCGGCCAGGCGAAACAGCACAAGGAAGTACTGACAGGTGACGAATCAGAAAAGCTTAATGCATTTTTTGAAATGGATGTTGAAAACTTCAGGATTATTTCAAACCGCATGGTTGAAAAGATGGGGTATTCAGTGGATGAAATACTTCCCAGCTACAGGGAAGCCGATGGTGTTGATTTCATGGCCCGGGTTCCCGGGGAGAAAAAAAAGGTTCTCGTGTGGGTCAGAAGATGGCGTGATACCAGGGTGGGGGAGATACCCCTGCGTAATTTCGCCCAGGCCATCAATGACGCAAAGGCGGGGGAGGGCCTTTTTTTCACCACCAGTGACCTGACACCATCTGCAGAGGGGGCCCTTTCGCGGCTTTCAAAAGTAACGGTCATTTATCCCGACCAGATTGGCGATCTTCTTGCAGGGCTCATCAGGTAAACTGATTTTGCTGCCTTAAAAAATTCCCAGGGGACGTTAGCTGCTCATGAAACAATTTCACGAAGTTACCATCCCCGGTGATGATATAGACAGGACTGATCAATATTTCAGGTTCGGGCATCCAGAAAAGGGCGGAGAACTGGAAAAATCCATCATCTCTTTTGGCCTTATTGACCCGCCTTTTCTTCTTGAGGGGGGAGAGAAGTACCAGGTGTTTACCGGTTTTAACCGCGTTGAAATACTCTTTACCCTGGGTAAGCCTTTTAAGGCCATGACAATCAGGGAGCCCGATGAAGAGGTGTTCATGCAGGAAGTTGGGAAAAAACTGCATCATGAACGAATTGGCCCGGCGGGGAAAATCAGGGTCTGTGAAATATTGAAGGAGAACTTCAGCAAAGAGGAGAAATATCTGAGGTCATTTGGGCAGAATGTATTAAATGTGCCTGTCGAATTTATACCCGGGGGCAGTCTTTATGCTGCATGGGGGAAGTTACCCTCCCATGCCAGGGAATACTTTGACATGCGGGATGTTCCCTTCAGGCTGATTAAATCCTTTTTACTTCTCAGTGAAAAAACAACGAAAATTTTTTCCCCTCTCCTGGAGAAATGGGATGTGGGGAAGAATAATTTCAGGAAGGCCCTTGAGCTGATAGGAGACATCGAACAGGCGGGGAAGGGGGATGCCCTGTGGCAGAGTGCCGTGGAGAAAGACATTAGCAGTCTATCCTCTTTCGATGAATTTTTCCGTTTTCTTTTTTCTGAGAGGTATCCTTCATACAGTGAAATGGCAGCGAAGAGGGATGAACTGGTGCGGGCAATAGAAAGGAGCGGTATCAGTGTCACACTTCCATCATATTTCGAAGGCAGTGAGATTGCCGTCACCCTGAAGGCCGGGAAAGATGAGGGGGCTGAGATGATTGGGAAAAGAGCGGCTTCTCTTAACCTGGACCTTATTGATGAATTGTTGCGCCTTCTCTGATCAGTGTACTGTATCCTCTTCGTCTTCTATCATATCTTCGTCATCAATAAGTTTTTCGCTCTGAATCAGCAAAAGCAGGCTGTTGAATACGAACCCGGATACCATGAATTTTGCCAGTTCGCGGTGTTCTTCTTCCATGTTGAAGAGCTGATGGGTGATATAGATGCAGTTGTCCATCAATTCTTTCAGGAAGGCTTCATTGAGGAGGTTCAGGGACTTTTTTTCGATATCCTGGTTATCGACGCTGTTTTTTGATTCAAATATGATTGTTTCAAGCAGGTTTTTGAAAAATTCATCAAAATCCTGATTGTAAGGAATTTCTATTCCATTTTTCAATTTAATCATGAAAAATTCACTTCTGCCTTTACGAAATCAGGGATGAAGGTATTTGCCTGAAACAGAGGTTTTTTTATTTGTCGATATCTTTCTGGAGTTGATCGAATTTTTCTTTAAATAAATCCCCCAGTGTTGTGCCACCTGATGCATCAGTCTTTTCTTTAAAATTTCGGTATTCCTTCATCTCTTCGTTTTTTTCTGCTCCCAGCATACTGAGAACAAGTTTTCTTTCTTCGGGTACAAGACGCACAACGGCAACTTTCAGTTCGGTTCCGACAGGGAACTCTTTCTGAATATCGGCTCCCCTGTTGCGGGTAAGTTCCTCCCGGCAGCTGATGGGCGTAACGGAGAACGACACAAAAAGGGCTATACTGCTTTCACATT